>JBFRWF010000301.1:0-34195 GCA_051439465.1 Xenococcaceae cyanobacterium
AACCAAGGAGTATAAAGCGATTTTTGTTTTATGGCTAGGCTATCCTCGCAAACAAGGGGATAAAAATGATTGTTACAAAGTTTTCACAAAAATGGTTGAGGGAGGTGATTTTCCCGATTCTCTTGACGCTTTAATCCTTGATAGCCAAGAAGGTTAGCTAGTGATAAGGTGGTTGGAAAATCGCCCGTAACCCGCAGATACCCTTTAAACTGTGCCTCCACAGAAAGATTGCGGTCTAACGTGGTGGCTCAGCGGTTTGCCGTCGAAATGCCAAAATTATAGCCGGAAGTCGTCAAACTAGGCCAATCCGCTGCAGCCAAAAGTTAGGCATCTGAACGACACTCAAAAACTTGCCACAACAAGCCAATTGCCCTTCCACACAAAACAAAAACTTAACCTCCTCGCGCCTTCAATCATCCCCTAATCCACCTTCGATTAGAAATATTTGAGCCTCTTCTAGCAGGAAAGATACATTGTTAGCCAGTCCGATTCCTAGAATGCCTAAAACAGTAGCTGCTAGTTTTAGAGACCCATTAAGAATTCCAAAAACTTGCCTTAGTGGGGCAAATTTTTGCAGCATCCTTTTGATTGCTTCTTTCTTAGTGAGGATTTCAGGAACCCTCTTGAGTTCACTCTTGATCTGTTGTAATTCCCATTTATAGGATGAGTATATTTTTTCTCTCTCATCTTTATCTTTGAGAAATTCAACATGATCTAACCAGTTCTGAACTCTAGAATGATTTCGCTCATACTGTTGTCTTAGATAATAAATATCTCTTTGACGGAAAACGGCGAATTTAATTGAATCTAAACCCTCTCGGATTTGGACTAGTACAGCGCGGCTTAAATAGTGTACCCATTAAACACTGGAGTTTAGATGCTTATCGCTACCCCAAGAGGCGATCGCTACCCCAAGAGGCGATCGCTACTCCAAGAGGCGGAGAAATGGGGCAGGCTTTTTCTAAACCTAGATGCTTCGATCGAGTTGATCAATTGGTGAAGCCTGCCCCATTCTCGCGCTACCCCAAGAGGCGATCGCTATTCCAAGAGGCGATCGCTACCCCAAGAGGCGGAGAAATGGGGCAGGCTTTTTCTAAACCTAGATGCTTCGATCGAGTTGATCAATTGGTGAAGCCTGCCCCATTCTCGCGCTATTCCAAGAGGCGGAGAAATGGGGCAGGCTTTTTCTAAACCTAGATGCTTCGATCGAGTTGATCAATTGGTGAAGCCTGCCCCATTCTCGCGCTACCCCAAAAGGCGATCGCTATTACAGCGCGGCGTAAGTAAGATCCCCATATTATGGGAAACTAAGATAAACGAAATAAATTGTAGTAAAAGACCACAGAAGTAAAGAGAACATGGCACCATTAGCTCCAAAATCACTAACTTTAAGCGAGTGTGAACGTCAAGAGCTAGAAAAGTTGCTCAATCGCCGTAGCACACCACAACAAATAGCTCTGCGAGCCAAAATAATTTTACTGGCAGATCAAGGGAACAATAACCGTGAAATTGGACGGGAACTGAACGTCAGCCGATTCATGGGGAGCAGATGGCGTAATCGATGGTTGGAATTAAGCGAGCGCTCGATTCCCATCAGAGAAAGATTAAAGGATCAAGAGCGCAGTGGTACGCCAGCCAAATTTAGTATGGAACAAGTGGTAGAATTGTTTGCCATAGCTTGTTCTGAACCAGAAGATTATGGACGACCGATAAGTGATTGGACAGCAAGAGAATTAGCAGAAGAAATGGTAAAACGAGATCTTGTCGAAAGTATATCTCCACGTCACGTAGGACGATTACTAGAAGAAGCTCAAATCAAGCCACACCAGTCTCGCTACTGGTTAACTCCCCCCCCAAGATGGACGAATTTGAGGCAAAAGCCCAAAACATTAGCCATCTATACATCACAGCAATTGAGCGTGCTCTCGGCGGGGAACGAACAGTGTGTATTGATGAAATGACAGGTATTCAGGCAATCGAGCGTAAAGAAAAAGACTTACCATTACAACCGGGAAAAGTAAGACGAAGAGAATTTGAGTATATCCGTCATGGAACACAGACATTAATTGCCAACTTTGATGTGGTCACAGGTCAAGTTGTCCATCCAACCTGCGGAGATTCTCGCACCGAACAAGACTTTGCCCAAAACATTCGTAAACTACTTGAGAGTGACCCTGATGCTAACAAATGGAATTTGATTATGGATTGCCTTAATACCCATCAATCTGAGTCTTTGGTTTGTCTTGTCGCTGAAGTTGAAGGATTAAACATTGATTTGGGTATTAAGGGTGAAAGTGGCATACTTAAATCCATGCAAACACGGACAGCATTTTTAAGTGACCCAACACATCGAATTGTTTTCCATTACACCCCTAAGCATTCCTCTTGGCTGAATCTTTTTGAAATCTGGTTTAGCATCCTTGGGAGCAAGCTACTGAAGCGTGGTAATTTTACCAGTACCATTGACCTCAAAACTCGAATTTTAGATTTTATTGATTACTTTAATCGAACTATGGCAAAGCCATTTAAGTGGACTTATAAAGGTAAGGTCTTAGCTGTCTAAGTGGAGTTTAGACTCTAATAATGAAATTGATAGCGATCGCCTTTTGGGGTAGCGATCACCTCTTGGAGTAGCGATCGCCTCTTGGAGTAGCGCGAGAATGGGGCAGGCTTCACCAATTGATCAACTCGATCGAAGCATCTAGGTTTAGAAAAAGCCTGCCCCATTTCTCCGCCTCTTGGAGTAGCGATCGCCTCTTGGGGTAGCGATAAGCATCTAAACTCCAGTGTTTAATGGGTACACTATTTAAGCCGCGCTGTACTAGGGGCATCTTCTTTTGAGCTCACGGTGAGTTTAGAATACCCATAGACCGACAACTCCTCAAAGCTAGATGGACAGACCACTAGTTAAATTAAGCTGCGATTGCAATCTCATGCAATGGCTGATTTGTCAAGTACAATTGATACAAAATAAGTGCGATTGCCCTGGGGTGTGAACAGTTACGAACCCAGAAACTTCTTATCATAAGCTCCAAATTCTGTCAAGCCTAATTTAGATGCGTTTTCCCTACCCTGTACGTCCAAATTTCGTAATAAAGATCGGGTTCAAATTTAGGCAAAGATTGGAATTTTTCGCTGCGAGAAACGAGCTGCCACTGACCGGATGTTTCTAATGCAGTCATCTTTGCTTTAAAATCGCTTCCTTCGTAAAAATCAGGTCTTAAGGCAAAAATGATGTATCCTCCTGCCTTAACAATCCGGATTAATTCGTCAAACGAACTGCTCGGCGCATGCCCATAGGTTAAGACTCCCACGCTGACGATGCCATCAAAAGAGTCTGTGGCAAAGCCTAGCGGTTCGCCCATAACTTTCTGGTGCAGAGCGGTATAGACATTCTTTTGTGCAGCTTTCTCCAACATCCCTGCTGATATATCCATCCCTTCCACGTTAGAGTAGCCCTGCTGGTGAAGCACTTTGCCAACCAGACCCGTTCCCGCTCCGGCATCTAGAATTTTTGCCTCTTTGGGCAGGTATTGAACCAATGTTTCCACTACCCGCAGCGGGCCGATATAGCCAAACTCACCTTCCACGTCTCGATCGTATTCATCGGCCCAAACATCATATCGTTCGGTTAATTCCCGATTATTTTTGGAACTATAGACCCAGTTGACTTTATCCTCTACGTTCATAATATTTCTCCTTTACTTAGACTTTTTTCAAGATAGAATTCCAATTTTTCGAGCCGTTGTATCCATACATATCTTGATAGTAAGTATCTACTACATACTCATCTTGATGGTTCAGCAACCAGCTTCTCAAAGTTGGCATTTTTTGCTTTCCTTTTTGCATTTCTTTTTCGTCATCCCATTTTTCCTCCCAAGCTTCCCACATCAACTTGTTAGTGTCTTCAACAATAAAGTAGTCTCCATTCTGGATCCCATTACTGTGAAAATACTCCATAACTGCCCTCAAGTTGACATGGGCATCTTCTATTACCAACCAAGGATGAGGGAGGTTAGAAAGCATTTCTGTAGAAAAGATTGCACTCAAGTTATTGCAGTCTCCCTCTATAAAACAAACCCGAGAGTCCTTTCTTGCTTTCTCGTCGAGGAGGGAAAGATCGATATCAACTGAGTAGACCTTGGCTTCAACTCCGAATAACTCCAAATGATCGGCCAGCCAAATCGCACTGCCACCATTCAAGGCACCGATTTCAATGATTGTTTTGGGTTGCAGTTCGTACAGCAGCATTGGGTAAAGCGCGATTTCGGTGACGCCTTTGTTGAGCAAGATGCCTTTCCAGGTCTGTAGGTAGGGATTTTCTAAGAGGCACCTCCATGCTGTCACGGGAATATCGCAGCGATCGCCGCGATCGGAAATTTTGACAAAGCGATCGGGTTTGGATAGCTCTTTCTTGTGTTTGGCTTCTTGGATAACACTTTGATAGCTCATAGGATGTTCTCTGTCAATGGGAATCTTGCTAAGGTTGAACTGCTGCAAGAAACGAGGTTGGGTTCATAGGCACGTTAACTATTGCTGATGGGCAACTCAGTCATATACAGAGGCTTGAGGTGCTCAAAATCTCGACGACCCGAAAAGTAAATCCATTCTATATAGGTCGATTCTAGATGTCTGGTACCGTAACTCGGGTCAAAGGCATTGCGTCCGTGCAAAACCCGGAAGTTTTGCACTAACAAGCAATCACCCGGTTCTAGGCGCAACCAGTATTGGTAGGCGGGATTTTTCAGGTAGCGAGTAAACGTCCTGTAAGCTTCGTAAAAGCTCTCCATTTCATCGAACGGTATATTCAAACCAAAATTCTTATGGCAGAAGTGAATGCTAGCAACTTCTCCAGAATCATCCAGTTTGATAATAGGAGTCTTATGGGAAACAAAATAGTTCCACTGCTGGTAGAACTGGCGGAACTGGACTTGAGTTGCTGACAGAATTTGAAAGTAGTCGGGACGATCCGAGCGAAAGTCTCGCGCTACGCGAAATCCATCAACTAAAATTGATTCGCCACCAGAGGACTGATTTTCGACGCAATAAAGCAGTTGGACGACGGGGGGTGCGGGGATGTAGGTTAAATCTGTATGGGGCGATAGGGCATTCCCGTCACGAGACAACGCCAAATCTTGACCGTTGGGAATGGCTTTGACAGTAGAGTATCGTCCAAATCTCGATAGTTCGTAAACAGGTCCGATCCCCGAAACAAATGATTCTAAATTATCCCACGCCATATTTCGCAAGACAGTAAATCCCAGGGCATCGAGTTGGTCGATCCAGGATTCAAACGTGCAAGAAAGAAAATCTGGCCACTCGATACGTTTAGCTGCTAGCTCGGCTTTGTCCCAAAGTATTTTTTCGCTGCCCAATTGCGAGTCTGGCGCGGGAAGAGTGCCATTTTCGTCCTTTTCGCCATCGTAGGCATGACTCAACAACCAGACAAGGGGAAAAGTGCTGCAGTGGGGCGGAGTTTCGTCCCAATCTACAATCAGCTTTTCATCGCGAATAAATGCCGATTTTGGTTTGGGGAGATCGACGCGATCGCTAATATCGTATATCTTTTGAAACGAACTGGCATGGTGGCACTTGGGCGACAAACAATTGTCTCGCAACCATACATAATGGAAGCGCTTGCTACCCACCGTTAGGAAGTTCTCGTTCAAAGCAACTTCTTGGGGATATTTGACAGTTTCGAGTTGTTTCATTTAGGCGATCGAATATTGTTTTAACTGTTCGAGGATTCGTTGGATTGGTGGATTGTCTGTTTCATTTTTTCGGCTAAGACCTGAACTTTGGGTTCCCTCATCATCGTGAAATGATTCCCGGGTGTAGTATAGAATTCCAAAGGTTGGCTGGAAAATCCGTTCCAACCCCAGGTAGGATTTTCTTCTGTGGTCATTTCATCAGGGATAAATTCATATTTGGGCGAAAGATCCTCCCCTCGGAACAGAGTTATTGAACCCGCATAGCTCTCCTGCGGTAGGTATTGAATCATAGCTTGAATGTTAGCTTTGTAAACTTGTACCAATCGCCTCAGTTCGCCCAAATCGTACTGCTGACCGCTCTTGTTCAATCGTTCCAGGAAATAATCAAGTTGCTCGTCGGCACCGAGGGACTGAAGTTTTTCCAAAGAAACTCCCAGGTCTTTATTTAAGGCAAGTCCCCACTCATAAGCCAGATTAGCTATATACTGAGTCTCATTCCAATGTATCACCTCCTTGGTTTTGTTGGTAACTCCTACCTGGGTGTCAACAATACCCAGCCAAGAAACTTCCTGTCCCATCATTTTCAATTGCTGGGCAATCTCGAAAGCAACTTTACCCCCAAAAGAATGACCGCCAATCGAATAAGGTCCATTGGGCTGAAGAGTTTTTATCCCTTTGATGTGATGGGCAGCGATATCCTCTATTCGCCCGTAGGGTTCTAAGTCTTCATCAAGACCGAGCGATCGCAATCCATAAAATGGTTGCTCCGAACCCAAATAATAAGCCAATCGTTCCAAATAAAAGACATTACCCAAGATTCCCGGAACAAAAAATAGAGCAGGTTTAGAACCTTGGGGCTGAATGGGGACTAAGTTTGAACCATAGGAGTCGTTCCCTGCTAGTTCCTGACTGGGGATTTCCTCGGTTGAGCTTTCTGCCTCCTCTAAAGAAAGGACTTCTTCAGCCAGATAATCCACCAACGCTTCTATTGTCTGATAGTCAAACAGTAGGGTCGAACGCAGGGAGCATCCCAGACTGGATTGGAGACGACTTCTCAACTCAACAGCCATCAGAGAATCCAATCCCAAGTCAAACAACCTTTGCCGCAGTTCTATTTGTTCGGGGGAACTCATCCCTAGGGTTTTCGCTATTTGGCTCCGTAGATGCTCTGCCAATAAACTTCGGCGTTTGGACGGAGGTGCTGCCTGTAATTGTTGCCCAAACTCAAGTTGCTTTGGTTCTATAGATCGACTGGGGCGAACATTTTTATAGAATGAAGGGACTGCATGGAATCGCCCCAGCCATTTCGACCAATTCACTGGCATCACGCTCGCTTGCACTGCCTCCTGCTGGAGTAATTGACCCAATATTGGCAAGCCCTGCTCGGAGGTAATAAAATCCATTCCCCACTCTTTCAAGCGACGCTGGTGAGCGTCACCCAGTTCTGTTGCCATACCCGTTTCCGCCCAAGCACCCCAGTTAACGGTAAGGCAGGGTAGACCTAGAGCGTGACGGTGATGAGCTAGGGCATCCAGAAAAGCATTCGCTGCGACATAATTACCTTGACCCGACGTACCGAGGGATGAGGCAACAGAAGAGAAACAAACAAAGAAGTCTAAGGGCAAACCTAGAGTCAAATTATGCAAATTCCAAGACCCTTCCACTTTGGGAGCCATTACCTTACTAAAGCGCTCAACCGATTGCTGGAGTAAGACTCCATCATCCAGCACGCCAGCCGCATGAATAATACCGCGCAATGGTGCAGTAGCTCGACATTCTTCTAGCAGCCGGGCCACATCCTCCTGCTTGGAGACATCGGCAGAAACAACGCGCACTACCGCTCCTGTCTTCTCTAGTTGACTTACCGTCTCTCGTGCCGCATCGGACGATAGACCTCGACGACTGGTGAGAACTAAATGTTTAGCCCCCCGTTCTACCAACCAGCTAGCCACCTTGAGTCCCAAGGCTCCCAGACCGCCAGTAATTAAATAACTGCTATCCCCTCGCACTAGCTCCTGGTTCGCAGAACTACTCTTTATTTCTGGCATCGAAAGCACTACTTTACCGATGTGTTTAGCGCCAGCCATAAAGCGGAAGGCATCTACCGCCTTTTGGATGGGGAAGATTTTATGAGGTAATGGTTTCAGGATACCTTCTTCAAATTGTGGCTTCAGTTGGGCAAACAGGGCAGGAATTAAGCCTGGATTTTCCTGAGATACTTCCCCAAAGTCAAAGGGGAAATAGGAAGCATCGGGTCGGAGTTCCCGCACTTTCTGCTCGTCCCAAATGTCAATTTTGCCCAGTTCGACAAATCGCCCTCCTCGACCAAGTGCCTCAAAACTTTTGTCAACGAATTCTTTATTGAAGCTGTTGAGAACAATATCCACCCCTTCTCCCTTCGCGATCGCCATTACGCGATCGGCAAATTCTAGAGTCCGGGAGTTCATTACATGGTCAATTCCCATTGATTTGAGGAATTCCCACTTACCCTCGCTGGCAGTACCGAAGATTTCTGCTCCAGTACGTTGAGCCAATTGAACCGCTGCTTGACCTACTCCACCTGCTGCCGAATGAATCAAGATGCGGTCTCCAGCTTGGATGTTTGCCAACTCGTGGAGTCCGTAGTAGGCGGTTAAAAAGGCGGCTGGTATGGTCGCTGCTTCTTCAAAACTTAAACCCTGGGGTTTGGGGGCAACATTGTGAGCTTTGGTAGTGACGAAACTCGATAAACTACCAACGGTTAGAGCCACGACTTCATCGCCAACTTGGAAGTTGTCAACATTTTCGCCTAGGGCAACTATTGTGCCAGCACATTCAAAGCCAAAGGGAATATCTGCTGGATTATCAATACCCAAATGTTGTGCATAATATTCCTTCAGCATTCCCAGGACGTTGAGTACATCTCGGAAGTTTAACCCTGCGGCGCGAACTTGAATCTCTACTTCTTCTGGTTCTGGTTGACGGCGCTTCAGAGGAGCTAGGTAAATATCGTCCAAGACCCCATAGTTGTCGATCGCGACTCGCAGGGGAGAACTAGAAGAAAGGGCTTGTCGCCCTCGGGAGCCTTGACCCTGGAACTGCTGCAGCCTTGCTAGATAACGGACTCCCTGTCGATAGGCTATTTGGTCTTCCCTTTCGGCGGATAATAGTTCCCGATAAAGGGCCTTGACGGAAGAAGCAGTTTTTGCATCTGAAGGATCGAGGTCCAAGCAGGTGCAATGGAGTTCTGGATGTTCGAGGGCGATCGCTTTTCCCAATCCCCATAAGGGAGCTTGTTGTACTTGCAGGGGAGCGGGCGTGCCCGCAGGTTGAGTTCCTCCAGTTACCAACCATAAACGAGGGGACAAGTTGGTTTGGGCTAGGGCTTGGACCACGTGCAAGACACTGCCGCAGCCCAAGTGTAACGACGCTCGGTCTTGCGCCTCTGCGTCCAGACTCCACAGGTGAACTATACCGCAACAGTTTAGCCCATTTTTCGACTGAGATTCCACTTCTCGGAGCAGTTGTTGGAAGTCTCCAGGACTTGTTGGGTCCAGCTGATAATGTTGGGCTTCTAACTTCTTATAGGCAGCGCCTGGATAAATTAGAAGGCAGCGATTGCCATTTTCTGAGAGCTGTTGGGCTATTTGTTCTCCTAAGCCCTGGCGATCAGCAAAGATAGTCCAGATACCGGGTTCCTCTTTAGGTGGCGATGTCAGAGCTTGGGGTTGCCAAGCTACTTCGTACAAATGTTTTTTTAAGTCGGGAGCGCGCTGCAAAAGTTCCAGGTTGGCACGCCTAAGATAGAGACCTGAAAGGAACGCTACTAAATTGCCATTTTCATCTAACAGATGCAGCTCTGCTTTCAGGTTGTCACCGTCGCTGATGTTTTTTCCTTCGATCGTGCCATAACTCCACAAGCTGCTACCAGGACGGCGGTACATTTGTAGATGTTCTAACAATAAAGGCAAATAGGTATCCTCAGGGAAGATAACGCCTAAGATATGAAGGCAGGCATCAAGTAAAGCAGGGTGTAGGCTATAGTCTCCTGCCTCTTCTAGTAATGCTTCTGGCAAGCAAATCTGCCCCAAAACCGTTCCTTTGCCTTTCCAGAGTTGTTCTACGGCTTGGAAACTGGAACCGTAGTTGAGGTTTCGCTCTTGAAGCTGCTGGTAAAATACTTGGGAGGATATTTGTTCGCTGCATTGGGCTTGCAAGGTAGCTATGTCAATCCAAACGAATTTTGGCTTCCGTTCGTTTCCTGGCGACTGCTGTATATCCCGAACTTGCCCGGAAACGTGGCGCGTCCAAGTCGATTTGACTTGGGTCGAACTAGCAGAAACGAGGCAAAAAATCTGGAACGAATAGATATCAGTCCGTTCCGGCGTCCAAACTAATTGCAATGTATCCCAATTATTTTCCCCAGAAGATAGGGGCAGTGCCTGCTCGATGGAGACATCTTCTAATACCAAGCGATCCGATTGGCAAACAGCACTTCCAGCAGCTAACGCCATTTCTAAATAAGCAGTTAAGGGGAAGATCGCCTCCTCAAAAACCCGATGGTCTTTTAGCCATGCTGGTGAATTTTCGTTAATTTGGGATTGGAAACGTATTTCCTCCGTTCCAGCCAAATCTAAGGGTTGACCCAGGAGAGGATGGACGTTTGACGTTTGACTTTTAATTGGTGAGTTGAACCATCCATCTGCTGCTTCTATCCAATAGCGCTGTCGCTGGAAGGGGTAAGTGGGCAGATGCTCCCGACGACGGTTGTAGTCTCGGTCAAAATCAAACCAATCTACTGAAATGCCTCGAACGTATAGCTCGGCAATGCTAGCTAAGAGCTGTTGCCAATCTGCCTGAGGCGATCGCAAACTGGGCAGCCATAGGGCATCATCGTCTTCTGGCAGACATTGACGAGCCATCCCTAACAAAATTGGTTTTGGCCCGATTTCCACAAACGTTTTGACACCTTGCTGCTTCAGAGTCTCCACGCTGGCGGCAAACTTGACGGGTTGTAGTATATGACGACACCAATATTCGGTCGTAGCGATTTCCTCAGTTGTCATCTCCCCAGTCACGTTAGAAATTAGGGGAATCTGTGGTGTTGAAAAAGTCACCTGTCTGGCTACTCCCTCAAAGTCTGCCAACATTGGCTCCATCAAAGGAGAATGAAAGGCATGGGAAACCTTTAATTTTTTGGTTTTAATCCCTCGTGCTTTCAGAGCGGCATCAACCGTGCTGAGTGTCTCGCAGTTTCCAGAAATGACAATGCTTTCCGGTCCGTTAATGGCAGCAATAGAAACCTCTCGGCGATGGGGGCGAATGGCATCGCGAACTCGTTGCTCGGAAGCCAAAACGGATATCATCTCGCCACCTTTCGGCAATGCCTGCATGAGGCGACTTCGTTCGGCAATCACTTTGAGGCCGTCTTCTAAGCTGAAAACTCCAGCCACGCAAGCCGCCACATATTCTCCAACGCTGTGACCCATCACCACATCCGGATTAATGCCCCAAGACTTCCAGAGTTCAAATAGGGCATATTCCAGAACAAACAAAGCGGGTTGAGTATAAACCGTTTCATCAAGCAGACTTTGGCTTGACACCGAAGCATCTTCTGGGGGATAGAAAACCTCCACTAACGGCTGTTCCAGGTAAGGGCGCAGAATCTCATTACAGCGGTCGATCGCCTGTCTGAAAGTAGGTTGAGTTTCGTAGAGCTGGCGACCCATGCCTACATACTGGGAGCCTTGACCCGAGAACAGAAAGGCGATCGCCCCTCGTTTCTTTTGCGCGTTCGCTACCCCAACACGGGATGGAGAAAACTCCGCCAACTGCTCCCGCAGTTCAGTTTTAGAGCCTGCAACAACCGCCAAACGATGGTTAAAATGCTTGCGTCCCGTATTGGCTGTAAAACAAATATCTGCCAGCGTTGCTTCTGGTTGTGATTCCAAATAGCTGACGTAACGTTCGGTCAACTCCAAGAGTGCTTTTTCCATCTTTGCCGATAAGGTCAGAAGATGTAAGGGGCGTTCCCCGCGCTCTTCCCCGTCCCTTTTTCCGGATTCGGGAGCCTCTTCCAGCACTAAATGACAATTGGTGCCGCCCATCCCAAAAGAACTCACCCCCGCGCGGCGCGGCGTCCCATTATGGGTCAACCAGTCCGAGAGTGCGGTATTGACGTAGAAAGGACTGTTGGCAAAGTCAATATTTGGATTGGGTCGTTCAAAGTGCAAACTGCCTGGTATTTGCTTGTGTTTCAGTGCCAGTACGGTTTTCAGCAATCCCGCAATCCCCGCTGCTTCCGCCAAATGCCCGATATTGGTTTTCACCGAACCAATAGCACAAAAACCTTTGCCATCGCTTGTCTGGCGAAATGCTTGAGTTAAAGCTGTAATTTCGATTGGGTCTCCCAGAGTCGTACCCGTTCCGTGGGTTTCCACATAACTGATCGTACTTGCATCAACACTGCCCGCCACCATTGCCTGGGAAATAACTGCTGCCTGAGCCTCCACAGAAGGAGCCGTATAGCCAACTTTCAAAGCCCCATCGTTATTAATCGCCGAACCTTTAATAACTGCGTGAATGTTATCTCCATCCTCAATCGCTTGAGAGAGCAACTTCAAGACCACAATCCCGACTCCGTTGCCGAACACCGTTCCCCGGGCGCTAGCATCAAAAGCCCGACACTTGCCATCGGGAGACCAAATCATGTCCTCTTGGTACGGATATCCCGTTTTTTGAGGAACGGAAACGGCTATGCCTCCAGCGATCGCCATGTCGCATTCCCCATTCAGCAGGCTTTGGGACGCGACGTGTACGGCAACCAAGGATGTGGAACAAGCCGTTTGAATGTGGAGGCTCGGTCCCGTCAGATTTAGCTTATAAGACACTCGCGTGGGTAAAAAGCCACCTGCATTGGCCAGCCTGATCTGAAGGTCTTGGCTGGATGTTAAGAAGGTGCGATCACTCGAAAATCCCCGGTTGGGATGAACGTTATTGATTAAATAAGTGTTCATGCCCGCACCAGCATAAACGCCCACCAACCCCGGGTAGGTTTCCGGGTTGTAGCCCGCACTCTCAAATGCTTCCCAAGCCGACTCCAGGAAAATCCGCTGTTGCGGCTCCATCAGTTCGGCTTCCTTGGCGCTGTAGCCAAAGAAAGACGCATCAAACTTATCGATATCTGGCAATATTCCCCCGGCTTTAACGTAATTCGGGGCCTTCAGCAAAGAGCGATCGCTCAGTTCGATGTCCTCGTCGGCAAAAAAGGAAATTGATTCTACCCCTTGGCGCAGATTCTGCCAAAATTCATTAATATCCTTAGCTCCTGGGAACCGACAGGACATCCCAATAATCGCGATATCCGCACTCTTGCTTGTCCGAGTTGGATTTTTTTGTTTCGCAACAGTTTTTGTTTCCCTTTGCCCGCTCGGTTTGCGGCGCGTAGTAGCGGTTTGCGAATCCAAAGGATAACCCAAGTGTTGAGCTAAAGCTTGTACGGTTGGGTATTGAAACAGATCCACAATTGATAATGAAGTTCCAAAGCGCTGCGCTAATTGTTGATAAATCCGGGTTAGGAGTAAAGAGTTGCCTCCTAACTCGAAGAAATTGTCATTAATCCCCACCGTCTCTATCTGAAGTAGAGCTTGCCAAACCTTGGCGATCGCTTGCTCGGTCTCGGACTGAGGCATCACCAGCGCCGTGGCCAGTTCCGGACGGCTAGCTCCTGGTGCGGGCAGCACCCTGCGGTTTACCTTTCCGCTGGGAGTCAGGGGCATTTTATCTAGAATGACAAAAGCGGCCGGCATCATATAGTCGGGCAGGCGTTCTTTCAGATAAGCACGCAACTTTGGTTCCAGTTTGCTCGCCATCCGTCCTTCGAGAGGATTATTGGCATAAGCCGTCCAAGGTTTCTCAATGTTTTTAAACGAGTTGAAAATGAGCGCAGATGGAGCCGCAGTGCTTTGAAAGACTACATCGTAGCAACCCAAGACAGTTGATGGCACAATCCGAATCACATAAGGCAACTCATCGCTAAGACGCCACCAATCTTCTGGATCTACCCCAACTCCCGCGCACTTTTGCAGCGCTTGTCGCAGTTCTCCTACTGTGTTGGTAGTTGCTTCCCCTTCACTGTCGAGCCATTCCAAAAGCTTTACTTCTGCAACCGTTCGCGCATTGGGCACTCGGAAAATTCCCAGAATCTCTGGCTGGCTCTCTACCAGGCGATCGCGCACTGAAGCCAACGCGAGTTCGTCTCGCTGCCAATCTAACCAGATCGGCTCTACAGGGGACGATATCTCTTTTCCCACATCCCTCACATGAAGAACCGCATCATAACGAAATTTACTCATCTCGTTATGGTAGCGCCCGCGTCGGAGCTGAATTTCTACTTGGCTAACTTGTGGCAATCGTTGTTTTATCGCCTGGAAAAAGTATGGAGCGACAACTAACTGCCTCTCTCGCTCCATACTTTCTCGCACCCGTTCCCGCAAAGTCTCTTTGGGCAGATCGTCAGAGAGTCGATGCAGTTGAATCGATGCGTGGAACGCTTTTAGCAACGGCAAGCTACGCGAGTCTCCGACAAAAATCCTTCCTCCAGGTTTCACCAGACTCACTGCTTTCTCCAGCACCTCTATCAGGTAATCGATACTGGGAAAATGTTCCACAACAGAATTAATCACAATCGTATCGAACTCTTGTGACTCTACTTCTTCCAATACGCGATCGGCCTCTCCCTGTTGCAGCTTGACTTGCGACCAATTCCCTTCTAGCTGCTGCATCTGTTCGGAGATGTAACGCAATGCTGTGGCAGAAATGTCCGTGCCGCAGTAATACTGACAATGGGGCGCAATCCTAAATAGCAACATTCCAGTACCGCATCCAATTTCCAGCACCCGATTCGGCTTATAGGAAAGAATCCGTTCTACCGTCACCTCAACCCACTCTGCCATTTCTGCCGCTGGAATGGGCGCGCCCGTATAGCTATCGTTCCAACCACTTGTATTCAAGGTCGGATCGTACCCGCTAGCATCTTCTCCGTAAGCTAGATCCCACAACTGTTGCCATTGGGATATCTGCTCTGCCCGAGCCTCGGTGTTGTGAGTTTCCTTACCCCCGTCGCCATTGCCGTTTGTATTAGGCACCACATAGGCCACTAGACGTTTGCTGTCATTGCCAGCATCAACTCTTGCCATGACCACAGCTTGTTTCACCGCCATATTCTGGCCTATCGTCGTTTCGATTTCTCCGATTTCGATGCGATAGCCGCTAATTTTGACTTGACTGTCAATGCGACCTATATATTGGATGTTGCCATCGGGCAGATAGCGAGCTAAGTCCCCCGTTTTGTAAAGACGAGCAGATTTTTCTAGTTGTAAATTGTTAAATGGATTGGGAATGAATTTATCGGCTGTCAGTTCGGGTTGGTTCAGGTAGCCTCTCGCCAGACAAACCCCGCCAATATACAATTCTCCCTCAGTTCCAATCCCAACGGGTTGCAACGATTCATCTAATATATAAATCTCGGTATTGGCAATGGGACGACCGATGGGAGGAAGTGTTGGCCAATCGATCGCGGGACCGTTTAGGGTAAACTCTGTCACCACATGGGTTTCCGAGGGTCCGTAATGATTGTGAAGGGTGCAATTGGGAAGCTTCTCAAAAAAACTAACAATAGCAGGAGTAATCTGTAATTGTTCGCCCGCCACAATCACCTGGCGCAGGTTTGTGGGCACTATGCCGAACTCTTGCGACACCTCCGCTAGCTGTCGCAAGGCAACAAAAGGAAGAAATAGTCTTGCAACAGCTTGTTCTGCTAGCAACCGCAACAAAGTTACCGAGTCTCGTCGAATTTCGTCTGTTATTAAAACTAGCATTCCTCCCCCACACCAGGTTGAGAAGATTTCTTGGAAGGAAACATCAAAGCTGACCGGGGCAAATTGTAGGGTTTTTGCCTGACTCGAAACGGTCGTATGTTCGAGTTGCCACCAAATGAGATTGACCAGGGCACGGTGGCTCATGGTTACGCCTTTAGGCTTTCCAGTGGATCCCGAAGTGTAAATTACATAGGCTAAGTTATCTGGTGTAGTTCCGTTCGGGGGATTTTGCTCGCTTTCCTTAGAGATAGCTTCCCAGTCGGTATCCAGACAAATGATGCTGCGGGCTGGATCTTTGGGCAATCGAACCGCCAGTTTGCTTTGAGTGAGCAATACCCGAACTTGGGAGTTAGAGAGCATATAGGCCAGGCGATCGCGAGGATAAGCCGTATCCAAAGGGACATAGGCTCCACCAGCTTTGAGGATTCCCAGCAGGGCCACAACCATTTCCAAGGAACGCTCCACGCACAGACCCACTAATCCCTCTGGTACTACGCCCAACCCTTGCAAGTAGCGGGCTAGTTGATTGGCGCGATCGTTCAACTGCCGATAGGTTAGGTATTTGTTCTCGAATACAACTGCCACTGAATCGGGGGTTCGTTCCACTTGAGATTCAAGCAACTGATGGATGCACCGATCCTGGGGATAGTCTGCGTCCGTATCATTCCAAAACACTAATAACCGATCGCGTTCTTGTTCCGTCAACATAGGCACTTTTTCTACTTGCTGGGTGCAACAAAGGGAATGGCCCAATACTGCTCGGATAAGGATTTTTACCTTTTTCCCGAAAAAGTAGAGGAGAAGGGAGAACGGAGTAGGGAGAAGGGTTTTCAGGTTTTTCCCCAACACCCTACTCCCTACTCCCCCGCAGTCTCAACCGACAAATTTTTGTTAACCGAGCAGTATTGGGGAATGGCCCCCTTACTGTGACCGCAACCATAGGGATTGCAGGCATAACTACTCTAAGGGGCGATCGCCCCACTGTCAACACAGCTGTTATGATTTTTAACTTTTCGATGAAGTTGCTAAAAATCTCTTGATCGAATCCTTGTCTGTTGATGAGAGTGGATCCCTAGTTAGTGGACATCGATTCTTTGCTTTCACCCTTTTGTTCAACTGAATAAGTTTCAGTTTATCTGATGAGAGCTTCTTTTTAAACCTGGCGGACTATTTAAGCCGCGCTGTACTAGCTCATTTGTAACCTCTTTAATTAAGCGGTCATGGAACTCTATCTGTCGATGAAGTAAAAGGGCTTTGCAATTTGGTCTCCCACACTTATAAATGCCATCAGTTCTTGCTCTGTCAGGTACTCTATTTTTCTGGCCACAATTTGGACAATCAATAATCACAGAAAAGAACCCTTTTCAATATCTTGATCAGTCTAACTATTAATTATACCGCTCACTGCGGTCTAGCACCCGACTCTATCCTAACTATCCCACCCCATCGGTCTAACACCCCCTTAATAAGACTTAATACCGCACTGTGCGGTTTAATTACCTCAATTTGGGAATAATAACCGCAGAGGGCGGTTTAGCATTCCTCCCAAGTGGAGTTTACCGCATTTGCCGATGACAGAAGAAGCACAATCCCCTCGACTGTTAGAACGAGTCCGAGAAGTCATAAGTCTCAAGCACCTCAGCTTGAAGACGGAAAAATCCTACCTCTACTACATTCGAGATTTTATCCTATTTTACAACAAACGTCACCCCAGAGAGATGGGAGTTGCCGAAATCCGCCAGTATCTATCCCATTTAGCCACTGACAAGCAGGTTGCTGCCTCAACTCAAAATGTCGCTCTCAATGCCTTATTGTTCCTCTACCGTCAAGTATTTTACACTCTTAATAATTGCCCAACTTTTCTCTCACACAAGCTCTAAACGCTTTAATCATAGGAATTTCTCCAATATTCTTTTGCTCTTGTAAAAATCGAGGAATTTCATTCACATCAATCGGCTCAAAAATCGCACTATTTTTACAGGGCACATACTCCTTACCTTCTAGCCGATAAATTCGTAATTGCTTACCGTTGTAACGCCAAAACTCAGGGACACCCATCGCTGCATAAAGTCGTAACTTATTAATTGCCGAACTCGAATACTCCACCTCTACCACTAAGTCCGGTGGCGGATCTTCAGATAAGTTAATGTTATCCTTACCTCGCACCAATGGCTCATTTTGAATATAGTAACTGGTATCTGGTTCAGCCCCGCGATCCAAATCCTCTCGCTTACAGGTTAGCGAGCCTGTGCTTCTTACATTCAAATCTAACTCTTCAATTAAGACGGCAATCAAGCGGTCAATTCCACATTTTGCACTTTCATGGGGCAACAATGGTGTCATAATTTCCAATACCCCTTGGTCATAAGTTAGCCGCGTCGCGCGAGTTTCCCCTAACTTTTGCAAGAGAAATTCAAAACATTGCCAATCAACCTCTTGAAGCAGAGCTCGCTGCTCTCCCAAGATAGGTGCTGTTGATACCATCTTTGCAACAGTCTCCTCAAAATTATATATTTTCTCTAAACCACCTCAAATATATTAAATTAATCGCCTTTGTCACCATTCCCAAAGGACCGGTGTCTAGCATGACTATTCTGCTCATGGGAACAAGGGTCGATCAGAAAGACGGTCTTCATCAAGTGCTGTACGCAGATATTCCCAAGTTTCTGTTTGCTCTTGTTCATCTCCTTCCTCTATCCATTGTCTCGTTAGCTCCTTGAGAGCTTGGTGCTGCTGGGATAATCTGTGAGCTTCCTCAATTTCAGTTGTAGCTTTTTGCTCAGAAGTATCTGATGATACTGGTTTCATTGTCACGCTTTCACGAAATAAGCGAATAATTTGCCGTAAATTCGACCAATATTCTCTGGGCGTTTCTTGAATCTCTTGTAGTAACTCAGTTATAGATACTTCTGGATAATCGCTGTCTATATCGTTTTGGGGCTGTTGATTAATTAAACTTTGCTCAGACATTATTTCTTCCTTTATCTGGTCTACCCTCTACTTTAAAACAGCAAAGCCCGCCCAGACGTGCTGAGTTTATAACATCATAAAAAACAGTAGGGTGGGCATTGCCCACCCTACTATCTAATTACTTACCAGCACCCACTGGCATACCCAAAATATCCTCAATCTTGGGCATTTGTTCCAACGGAATTACGCGACCTTCATCCTCAAATCCTTCAATCTGATCGAAGTTGAGATAGCGATACAGATCCCCCGCAAACGGATCCAGTTTCTCCGTCACAATATCCATGTATTCCTCAACCGTAGGAATGCGTCCCAACAAGGCACAAACTGCTGCCAATTCAGCAGAGCCGAGATAAACTCGCGCATCCTTACCCATGCGGTTGTTGAAATTCCGGGTAGAAGTAGAAAACACCGTTGCCCCATCTTCAACCCGCGCCTGATTCCCCATACACAGAGAACATCCAGGCATTTCCGTCCGCGCACCAGCAGCCGCAAAAATACCATACACTCCTTCTTCGCGCAATTGCTTTTCATCCATACGGGTGGGAGGACAAATCCAGAGGCGAACCTTCACCTTTCCTGCACCTTCCAACACCTTAGCAGCAGCGCGGTAATGACCGATATTAGTCATGCAAGAACCGATGAACACCTCATCAATTGTGTCCCCGGCACATTCCGACATCAATTTGACATTATCCGGGTCATTGGGGGCAGCAACAATCGGTTCTTTAATCTCGTTCAAATTCACTTCCAAAACATCTGCATATTCTGCCTCAGAATCGGCTTCCATTAACACCGGATTTGCCAACCATTGCTCCATTTTTGCCACCCGACGCATAATAGTCCGGGCATCTTGATAACCCCGTGCCACCATATTCTTCAACAGAGCAATATTTGAACGAAAATACTCAGAAATGGTTTCGACACCCAGCTTAATCGTGCAACCAGAACAAGAGCGTTCGGCGGTAGCATCGGTGAGTTCAAAAGCTTGCTCAACTTTCAAATCAGGCAAGCCTTCCATCTCCATAATCCGCCCAGAAAAGAGATTTTTCTTATTCTTTTTCTCAACTGTTAGCTTTCCTTCTTGGATGGCAACATAGGGGATGGCATTAACAATATCCCGCAATGTGACACCGGGTTGCAATTTCCCTGTGAAGCGCACTAAAACTGATTCTGGCATATCCAATGGCATCACACCCAAGGCCGCTGCAAATGCCACCAAACCAGAACCAGCAGGGAAGGAAATGCCCAAGGGGAAACGGGTATGAGAGTCGCCACCAGTTCCCACGGTATCCGGCAGAAGCATCCGGTTGAGCCAAGAGTGGATAATACCATCACCAGGACGCAAGGCAACTCCACCACGAGAGGCGAAGAAATCAGGCAGTTCATGATGGGTTTTGATATCAACAGGCTTGGGATAGGCGGCGGTGTGACAGAAACTCTGCATCACCAAATCTGCACTGAAACCCAAACAGGCAAGTTCCTTCAACTCATCTCTGGTCATGGGTCCCGTGGTATCTTGGGAACCTACAGTAGTCATAATTGGTTCGCAGGCTGTACCAGGATGGACACCGGGTAAACCGCAGGCTTTCCCCACCATTTTCTGTGCCATGGTAAAGCCTTTGCCTGTATCCTCTGGCATTTTGGGACGGGTGAAGAGGGGACTGGGTTCTAATCCCAAGGCTTCGCGGGTTTTATCGGTGAGACTGCGCCCAATTAATAAGGGTATTCGTCCCCCAGCGCGGACTTCATCGAGAATGGTATCGGGTTTGAGGGTGAAGGTGGAAATGACTTCCCCTGCTTCGTTGGTGATTTCACCTTTGTAGGGATGGATAGTAATCGCCATTCCGGTTTCCATCTTGGTGACATCACATTCGATGGGTAAGGCACCGGAATCTTCAGCGGTGTTGAAGAAGATCGGAGCGATCGCGCCTCCCAATATATATCCTTCAGCACGCTTGTTGGGAACAAAGGGAATATCCTTACCAATATGCCACAGCAAGGAGTTGATTGCAGATTTACGGGAGGAACCTGTACCAACCACATCCCCAACATAGGCAATCGGATGCCCTTTTTTCTTCAACTGTGCAATCTTATCCAATGCTTCAGGCATCCGAGATTCCAACATTGCCAAGGCATGGAGGGGAATATCCGGGCGGGTGGTGGCGTGGGGTGCAGGTGACAAATCATCAGTATTGGTTTCCCCTGGCACTTTAAACACGGTAACTGTAATGGCTTTGGGGAGTTTGGGACGGGAAATAAACCAAGCCGCATTTGCCCAAGCATCTATGATTTGTTTAGCGTAGGGATTAGTATCGGATAAGACCAGAACATCGTGGAAAGCATCAAATACCAATAATGTCTTACTGAGGGCAGTTGCTGCTTCGGCTGCCAAGTTTGTGTCTCTGGACTTGAGCAGTTCAACGAGAGACTGGACATTGTAGCCTCCTACCATTGTCCCTAAAAGATCTACCGCACCTTGGGGAGAAATCACGGGACATTCAATTTCACCCTTGGCAACAGCGGTTAAAAATCCAGCTTTAACGTATGCTGCTTCATCCACTCCAGGAGGGATGCGATCGCGCAACATCATCAATAATTCTTCTTTTTCCTCTGTCGGTGGATTTTTCAGCAATTCACACAACTCAGAGCTTTGCTGGGCATTCAGGGGTAGGGGAGGAATTCCCTTAGCCGACCTTTCAGCAGCATGTTTACGATAGGCTTCTAGCATTAAGTAACTCTCCTCAAATTGGGTTAAGGTAAGGACATTGAAGACTTAGATCCTAGTAGAGACACCCCAATGGCCTGTCTCTACTAGGTTACTAGATAGCTAAGACTGCTTCTTGGTATCAAGGTACTCAGTCTTTCTTATCTCTATCTTTCTGCTCTGTGATACCAAATCCGGGTTAACTACCCCTGTTCCCTCATTGCTGCAACGTAGATTAAGAAACAAACAAAAAGGCTCGAACAATCGGCAGAAACTAAACCAGAAAATAGCTAGACTACATCAACGTATATCTGACACCCGTCGGGACTGGCACTTTAAGTTAGCCCATCATCTTTGCGATCGGGCAGGGATGATATTTGTTGAAGACATAAACTTGGTCTATCGATCGCGATGGGCTAGTTGGCACGGGGCGAAGCAGAAAACCAGCACTGGGAAGTGTTGGAATCCCCCACCTCAAAGTAACCGAACGGAGTGAGGTTGCTTAGGTGGGGGAGAATGTCAAATTCTCAATTCCCAATCCCCACTAAATATTCAGTGCTAGCTGCTTTGACTCGTTTTCCAGCAGGTTGACTAAATTTTCATCTCCACTAGCTTTGGCAACTTGCAGCCGACGTTCCAGGTTGCGGCAAATATTTTCTAGGTGAATTTTTGCCGTTTCCTGTGCAACGACTTTGCACTGCTTTCTGATTGGTACTGTGCAAAAGTTCCTAGTTGCTTTCGATTGAGGGATAGGAGTTCCCTCGGTTTTGGGAATAGGATGGGTGCTGTAAGGAACACCTCGATACTGCATGTATAACTTAGGCTCAAGATGAGGAATATGTTTGGGATAGCGATATCTCCAGTTTTGTCCCCGGTACTTGCCACCAATCTCACCTTCATTGGCTTCTAGTATTGATAGCTCGTCTTCGTAACTGACTCCACGGTATGATAATTTCATATATTTCGCCTCTAATTGCAGTTTTAAAAGGGTTTTAAATCAATTCGGACAAGTCTAAAAGACGCTTGCTGTCTAGTACTTCATCGCAATAGTTGTGATGGCTAGGAAAATTATGTATAGGGGATGGGAAATAAAATTCTCCCCCTCTACCCTTCTCCTTCACTTTTCAGCATTATTGTGATAAATTACTTGGTATTCGTATTTGGCACCGTCAGCACCCCGCTCTAAAGAGACGGGGCATCAAGCATCCAGAACTCTTTAGGTAGCTGATCCGCCTGAGTTCTTCGAGAACTACGTTATCGGCAAGTGTTAAAGTTCACACCTTTGGATGCCCTCGCCAGTCCAAAGCTCTGTAAACACAGCATTAAACAGTTGTACGAGGGGTAAGACCGTGTGTTGTGGAAAGTACCAACCGATAACATTGGCGCTTGCGAAATTTTACCCCAGAAATGGGAGTTACAAACAAGTTTTGTAGGTTTCTTGGGGTTTATTGCCAATAAAAAACCTACATTTTACGGCGGTTAATACCGCCTAATCTTGTTTCCTCCCCTACATAAATGATAGGGGTTTCCACGCTCATAGGAGTTTTAGATGACAAGATAGTTTCATAATTTACTTCATCTAAATATTCTGTATCTATTATTACATTTTTTTGTTCATATGGCAATAAACCCACATTCCACACCCTCAAAAGCGATCGCCACTGGTGAAATTTCTTGAGTAAAAATACTTATAGGAGATGATTATACTGAATCCGGATCTAAAACCCCCTTGATCAATTTTCTGTATTTTTCTTCTCCTGTTCCCTGATCCGAAGCTTCCTTCAAAAAGGGGGTAGTTAACCCAGATTTGGTATTATGCGACGTTTCCGTAAGTTCACTCCTTTCTTTCTCGCACTACTAGCAGCAACAACCAGTGGCCTCCCTATCTTGGCTCGCCGAGTACAGTTACAAACTTCGTCTGAAGACCGAACGGTTTTTGTTCACTTATTCGAGTGGAAATGGACCGATATTGAAAGAGAATGCAAGGAGTGGCTGGGTTCTAAGGGGTATGGTGCTGTTCAGATCTCTCCCGCGAATGAGCACCGCATTATCCACCGCCCATTGTGGAATCCCAATGTGGAGTTTCCCTGGTACCAGCGTTACCAGCCGGTGAGTTACAAGCTGGAGAGCCGCAGCGGTACCCGTGCTGAGCTCGAGGATATGATTCGCACTTGTAATATGGAGGGGGTTAAGGTTTACGCTGATGTAGTGATCAATCACATGTCCAGTGTGGATGCGGGCAAAGATATCGGTATTGCCGGTTCGGAATTTAATACCAATCCACCCTCGTATAAATTATTTGATACCGATGAACTTCGGGATGAAGTTTGGTACAAAGAATCAGATTTTCACGACAATTGCAATAAAGATATTGATTATAAAATTGCCTGGGAAGTCCAGAATTGCATGCTTTTAGGTCTGCAGGATCTCAGAACCGAGTCTCACAAAGTGCAGCAAGCGATCGCCCGTTACATGAACGAGCTAATCCGCATTGGTGTGGCTGGCTTCCGTATCGATGCTGCCAAGCATATGGCTCCAAGAGACATCGCTGCGATTGTCAATCAATTAGATAACCTCCGGGCAGATATGCACGGACCAAATAAACGTCCCTACATCTTCCATGAAGTCATTTATGGAAAAGGAGAAGCTGTCAGACCAAAGAATTACGTGGACAACGGAAATGTCACGGAGTTCCGCTACGGTACTGAGATCGGACAAAAATTCCGCTATGACAAAGGTGACAAAATCTCTGAGTTGAGAACCTTCCCAGGCAATCCAAATGCGGCTGATTGGGGATTGCTTGCAAGTAGGGATGCTGTTGTGTTTCTAGATAACCATGACAATCAACGTGGACATGGTTCTGGAAGTTGGAAAAGCAATGGAGAAATAGATAACATTTTGACCAACTTCTATGATGAAAGGCTCTACATTCTTGGAAACGTCTTCATGTTAGCCTGGCCTTATGGATATCCAAAAGTTATGTCCAGCTATAGTTGGCCAATCAATGTACAATGGGTAAAAAAGAAAAATAAATATGAAGACTTGAACGATTGGATTGGACCTCCTTCCGATTCCGGTGGAAACACAAAAAATGTGACTTGTGGTAGCAACGGATGGGTATGCGAACATCGCTGGCGTCCCATTGCCAATATGGTCGGCTTTCGCAATTACACTCAGTCCAGTCTCAATGTCACCAACTGGTGGGATAACGGGAATAACCAAATTGCCTTTGGACGGGGTAACAAAGGATTTGTGGCGATCAACCGGGAGAAAACTCAGCTAAAAAATAGCACCTTCATGACCGGTTTGCCAGCAGGAGAATACTGCAATGTGATTCAGTTCGACTTCGATCGCAGCAACAATACCTGTAGCGGCCCTGGAATTACTGTCAACACTAATGGAACTGCCACTATCAGCGTTGGAGCAATGGATGCTGTTGTACTCTACGGAGGTGCCAGAATTAGTGGAGAAGCTCCAGGAACCATCTCGGCAAGATTTAACGTCATGGCCACCACAAAACTAGAACGAGGGGAAAAAATATTCTTGGTGGGCAACATCCCACAGCTTGGTAGTTGGAATACTGACAATGCCGTACCGCTGTCAGCTGCTAACTATCCCAACTGGGAGGTAACAATCAGCTTGCCTCAATCAGTGTCTGTGCAATACAAATACATCAAGAAAGATGATGCAGGCAATGAGATCTGGGAAGGAGGAATAAACCGAGTCCTAAAGAGTCCTAGCAGCGGTCGCACTGCCCATAGTGATAGGTGGCGGTCCTAGATTGAAAGATTAGTAAACCCCGAAGAGGTGGACGATGAAAGAAAATATTACACTCAGGAGCAAAGTGATATGAATGCCTTAGAAGTGCAACTTCCTCCAGATATCCCCGTTGAAGAGGCACGGTTGCTGCTGATGGTCAAACTCTTTGAAACCGGAAAAATTAGCCTCGGACAGGCTGCTAAAATGGCAGGCTACTCCAAACCGACTTTTATCGAATTACTCGGCAAACTAGGGGTTCCGGTTATCGATTATCCACCAGAAGAATTGGAACAGGAGATGAACTATCAATCAGGCCTTTAGCCGGAATGTAGAATACAATAGAGCCATCTATAGTATTTATTATCCATCCGTAGCTCATGACCACAGCCGCACCAGTTAAAACTGAATACGAAGCAATTATTGGTTTGGAAACTCACTGTCAGCTCAATACCGACAGCAAAATTTTCTGTAACTGTTCGACGAAATTTGACAGTCCGCCAAACACGAATATCTGCCCGATTTGTCTGGGTTATCCTGGGGTTTTGCCAGTTCTCAATCAACAAGTCCTCGCATCTGCGGTCAAAATGGGTCTTGCTATCAACGGAAAAATAACCTCCTATAGCAAATTTGACCGGAAGCAATATTTTTATCCAGATCTGCCGAAAAACTATCAAATTTCCCAATACGATCTGCCCATTGTCGAACATGGCTCCCTCGAAATTGAGCTAGTCAACAAGGCAGGTGGGGAGCCAGTGCGGAAAAAAATTGGCATCACCCGGCTGCATATGGAAGAAGATGCAGGAAAGCTCGTGCATGGTGGTAGCGATCGCCTGTCTGGTTCGACCCATTCCCTGGTAGACTTTAATCGCACGGGCGTTCCCCTCTTAGAAATCGTCTCCGAACCAGATCTGCGCTCTGGTCAAGAAGCGGCTGAATATGCCCAAGAATTGCGCCGTATTGTCCGTTACCTCGACATCAGTGACGGCAATATGCAAGAAGGTTCCCTGCGCTGCGATGTAAATATATCCGTGCGTCCTGTGGAACAAAAGGAATTCGGCGTGAAGGTGGAAATTAAGAATATGAACTCCTTCAGCGCCATTCAAAAGGCGATTGATTACGAAATCGAGCGGCAAATTGAAGCACTGGAAAACGAAGAACCAATTGTGCAAGAAACCCGACTCTGGGAAGAAGGAAGCCAACGCACCATTAGTATGCGTAGCAAAGAAGGCTCCAGCGACTACCGCTACTTCCCAGAACCGGATCTACCACCAATTGAAGTTTCAACTGAGCAATTAGAGGAATGGAAGGCTCAACTGCCGGAACTTCCTGCCCAAAAGCGCCGTCACTATGAAACGGAACTGGGACTCTCAGCTTACGATGCCCGCGTGCTGACGGATGACCGGACTGTGGCAGAATACTTTGAAGCGGCTGTTGCTGCCAAAGCCAATCCGAAGCAAGTTGCTAACTGGGTGATGGGGGATATTGCAGCCTACCTCAATACCAATAAACTGGAAATTAGGCAAATTGCCCTCAACCCGCCAATTTTGGCAGAGTTAGTGAATTTGATTGAGGGGGGTAGGATTAGTGGGAAAATTGCCAAGGAAATTCTGCCGGAACTCTTGACTAAGGGCGGTTCTGCTAAGGAATTGGTGGAACGTAAAGGACTGATCCAAATTTCCGATACAGGGGAACTGGAAAAAATTATCGAGGAGGTGTTAGCCGCCCATCCCAAGGAAGTAGAAAAGTTTCGCAACGGCAAAACTAAGCTGAAAGGTTTCTTTGTGGGACAGGTGATGAAAAAAACCAGCGGACGGGCTGACCCCAAGTTAACTAACCAGTTGCTTGGGAAAAAGCTTTAGCTCTAACCTGTAAAAAAGGGGGTAGTTAACCGGATTTGGTATGACCCATTACCCATCAGATGGTACTCTATTTTAAGTAGATGCACCCTGATAATTGGGAGAGTCGAGCAGATGACTCTCCTTTTTTTGTTATTGGTCATTGAACCTGAGGAGGACTGATGGTAGACTGGCAGGAGATTAGCGGTGGGGTGACAGCACCCAGAGGATATAAAGCAGCTGGGATTGTGGCAGGGTTGAAACCTTCTGGGGCAGAGGATTTGGCGTTGATTTTGTCGGATACGGATGCGATCGCAGCTGGTGTCTTTACTATGACTCAAGTCCGCGCTGCCTGCGTAGACTATTGCCGTGGGCGCTTGCAAGCTAGAGCCAGTGCCCGTGCTATCCTCTGCAATGCCGGTCAAGCTAATGCTGCCACAGGAGATCTAGGCTGGCAAGATGCCCTTGAAAGTGCCCAGCTTTTAGGTAAAGCACTCAATATTTCTCCTGACTCTATTCTCTTAGCGTCTACTGGCGTGATTGGTCAGCGAATTTCCATGGATGCGCTGCGCAGTGGGATTCCGAAACTGGTATCAGCGGTATCAGAAGATGGGAGTGATGCAGCGGCAAAAGCGATTATTACCACAGATTTGGTAACAAAGTCCATTGCCCTGGAAACCACGATCGGCGATCGCCCGGTGCGGGTGGGTGGCATTGCTAAGGGTTCTGGTATGATTCATCCCAATATGGCAACGATGCTAGCCTTCGTCACCTGTGATGCGGCTGTCTCTACTTCCCTGTGGCAGCAGATGTTGAGTCGGGCAGCTGATAAAAGCTTTAATCAAATTACAGTTGATGGGGATACTAGCACTAATGATACCTTGATTGCCTTGGCAAATGGTCAGTCCCGGACTGCGGCAATTACGGAAATGGGGCGCAATGCCCAGAAGTTGGAGGGGATGCTGACGGCGGTGTGTCAGCATTTAGCCAAGGCGATCGCCCGGGATGGAGAGGGTGCTACTTGTTTAATTGAGGTGCAAGTATCGGGGGCACCTGATGAAAAGGCTGCCTGTCAGGTGGCAAGAACGATTGTGGGGTCATCTTTGGTTAAATCAGCTATTTTTGGGCGAGATCCCAACTGGGGCAGAATTGCTGCTGCTGCTGGACGTGCGGGGGTTCAGTTTCATCAAGAGGACTTGCAGATCAAGTTAGGGGATTTCTTGTTGATGGAAAATGGTCAACCTCTGAAATTTGACCGGGAAGCGGCGAGTAATTATCTGAAACAGGCTGCTGCCGGAGCTTATTTAAAGGAGGATACGGTTTTGATTTCGGTGTGTATTGGCAATGGTGCTGGTACGGGTAAGGCTTGGGGCTGTGATTTGAGTTATGACTATGTAAAGATTAATGCGGAGTACACAACTTAATCTGCACAAGACAATACCTAATTTTTTTGCTCAGCCACCGTTGCTGGACTATTCCACATACTGGGCATGGTGGTAATTAAAAATTGGGTAGTACCAGCAATAAGACGTAACCATACTAGGACAGTGGCAAGGATGATAAAGAATTTCAAGTGCTGGTAAGTCATTGGTCTAAGCTGATTGGTGAGTAGTCGCATAACTGGAAGTTTCCAGATTCACTTGATAGTTTTTTTCTTGATGCTTATATTCAACCAAGAGGAACTAGGTAGCCACTTCCCCAAAAAAGATGAAGATGGACTCATCCAACTGGGTGAAGGGTAATCACAGTAAGTTGCGCTAAGTTCATCTAAGTAGTAGGACAAAATTCAAGTTAACTATTGAGACAAGGGAACAGGGAACAGGGAACGGGGAACTTCGGATCAGGAAACAGATATTGAGCAGAGGAGCTTCTGAGCAGGGAGAAAGGGAGAGATAACTTCAGCGAACAAATCATTTAATTAATCTCCTCTGCACCCCGCTCCCTGCTCCCCTGCTTCTTTTTGGGAGCAGGGAAAGAAAAAGACAGAAAATTGATAAAGGGGGTTTTAGATCCGGATTCAGTATTACGCATTGAAAACAATACAGTGCTAACACTGAACCGGAAATTAAAGTTTCTGTAAACTTGGCTTCTAAGAGCTGGTTGAGCAACAAAATTTTAAGAAGCCTAAGCAAGCTTGGAGCTTTCAGAGTCACAGCTGATTGACCGACAAAACTACTGAAACTCTTGTAGCGTCAGCCTTCCAGGAAAATTTCGATTTTGACGCCTCCTGGTGTTATTTTTCGAGTATTTCAGGGAACTATATAAATGTGGCCCTACAGATTTGTCAGTCAACCAGGAGTCACAGCTAGCGAAGGAGAGCTAGAGGTTTAAACCCCTTACCTGGCATACCTTGTAGGAACTCAATGTTGATTCGCTCAATTAAATTTGATTGTACCTTAGAGATGTTTGGTTTTCATGAAAAATTTATTTTCAATTTCCCTATTTATTCTGTTGTCTTCAGCTATTAACATTAGCCAAAATAAAAATTAGCACAGATGCTGATTTAATAATAAATTTCATCGGCTAAGGAGTTCTATCATGTTACGGGAAGCCTTAACAATTTATAATACTCTTTCTCCTGAGAAAATCAAGACCTGGTTAGAGGACAAAAAGCCCAGCGAGATTGTGGGTATAGCACGTAGCCCGACATTATGTCCTTTGCACATCTACCTGAAAGAGAAAACTGGTCTAGACGTTGCCGTCGGAAATATTAGAGACAATGACACATTCCAAATAAGCGGCGGGTACTACTTAATGCCAGAGTGGGCTTGCAATTTCACAGAAATCCTCGATCATTGCTGGTGGATGTTCAAAAAGGAAAACTCAGAAAAAGAGGAAGAGGATTCAGAAGAAAACTATAACAAAATTAAAGCCAGCGTAGCGCTAAGTGTACTAAAGATCGTTACCGAGCACAGAGAGCGAAATTAGCACAAAAAAACCTACTGTTGTCAAACAAACTCCGAAAGAGCCACTGCTGCTGTAACCCTAACAAGTAAGCAGAAATTTGTAACAAAATTGCCAGCTAACTGGAGTTTATATTAACGTTCTGACTTCCGTGGCAGACGGTGAATGAGACGCTGGAGATAAGGCTCTTTGTGCTTGCTGCTTTTGATACCTTTTTAGTCTTTTTATTCCTCTCGCTCAGAGCGAGAACACTCGCTATGTACCAGAAGAACTTCTATTGGCACACAGACCAGCCGATTGCCCGTCTGAAAGAATATATCCAGCGTCGGGAAACGGTGGAAGTCCAAGTGGAGGACGACCGCACAGGCATGAGTGTGGAGACGCTCAAGCGGGCCTTCGTGAATAATCTTTATTACACTCAGGGGAGAGATGGGCACTTTGCTACGCCCCACGATTACTACATGGCCCTGGCTCATACCGTAAGGGACCGACTAATTCACCGCCGGCTGAAGACAGCGCAAACTTACTTGGAACAGGATGTCAAGATAGTCTACTACCTCTCTTTAGAGTTTCTCATGGGCCGCCAACTCGGCAAAAACCTAGTCAATATGGGTCTTTACGAGCGGATCCGCCGGGCTCTCAAGCACTTTGGACTCAACCTTCACGAACTCCTAGAGCAGGAAGAGGAGCCGGGTCTGGGCAATGGCGGTCTGGGGCGGCTGGCTGCCTGTTTCCTGGACTCCCTAGCCACCTTAGAAATCCCCGCCCAGGGCTACGGGATCCGCTATGAGTTTGGCATTTTCGACCAGGCGCTCCAGGATGGCTGGCAATGGGAACGCCCAGATAAGTGGCTGAGTTTCGGCTATCCCTGGGAAATCCCTCGCCCTGACTATCGCTTTGAAGTCAAGTTCGGTGGCCGTACCCAAGCTTACATCGACCAGAAGGGCCGCTATCGGGTTCGCTGGATTCCGGAGCGGACGATCCTGGGTACCCCCTATGATACCCTCGTGCCCGGATACAACACCAACACAGTCAATAAGTTGCGCCTCTGGAAGGCTGAGGCCAGCGAGGACTTCGACTTTCAAGCTTTCAGCGCCGGGGACTACACCCGGGCTGTGGCGAATAAAACTTTATCGGAGAACATCTCAAAGGTTCTCTATCCCAGCGACAACACTCCTCAGGGGCGGCAACTGCGCCTGGAGCAGCAGTACTTTTTCGTTTCCTGTTCCCTGCAAGACATCATTTGCCGTTACCTGCGCAACCACTCCAATTTCTCTTGCTTCCCTGAGAAGGTGGCAATCCAGCTCAATGACACCCACCCGGCGGTAGGGATTGTGGAGCTGATAAGGCTGCTGGTGGATGAGCACGACTTGGAGTGGGAGCAGGCCTGGCAGATCACCCAGAAAGCGTTCGCCTACACCAACCACACCCTGCTACCAGAAGCCCTGGAGCGCTGGCCGATAGACCTGTTTGGCTCTCTTTTACCCAGGCATCTGGAGATTATCTATGAAATCAACCACCGCTTCCTCGAAGACGTCCGCGCCAAATATCCAGACGACTTGGCACGGTTGGCTCGGCTTTCGCTGATTGAGGAAGGTTCTCAGAAGCAGGTTCGCATGGCCCACCTGGCGTGCGTAGGCAGCCATGCCGTCAATGGGGTCGCTGCGCTTCATACGGAGTTACTCAAGCAGCAGGTGTTACGGGATTTCTATGAGCTGTGGCCCGAAAAGTTCAGTAACAAGACCAACGGTGTCACGCCGCGCCGCTGGATTGTGTTGAGCAATCCCCGACTCACCCACCTGCTCACCCAAAAGATTGGCAAGAACTGGATTGCGCGTTTGCAAGACCTCAAGTGGCTGGAAGCGTTCGTGGACGAGGGTGAGTTTTGCGACTGCTGGCGTCAGGTCAAGCAGGACAACAAGCGGGACCTGGCAGCATACATTCGACACGAAAATGGCATTGAAGTGGACATCGATTCCCTCTTTGACATCCAAGTCAAGCGGATTCACGAGTACAAGCGTCAGCTGTTGAATGTGCTGCACATCATTACGCTCTACAACCGGATTAAAGAGAATCCGAACGCTGAGGTACTTCCCCGGACGTTCATCTTTGCCGGGAAGGCAGCACCGGGCTACTACATGGCTAAGCTGATTATCAAGCTGATCAACTCCGTGGCGGAGGTGGTCAACAACGACCCAGAGGTGCACTCCCGTTTGAAGGTGGTGTTCCTAGCCAACTTCTCGGTGTCCCTCGGCGAGAGAGTCTACCCAGCCGCCGACCTTTCGGAACAGCTCTCCACGGTAGGCAAGGAAGCTTCCGGGACTGGCAATATGAAGTTTGCGATGAATGGGGCGCTCACCATCGGCACCCTGGACGGCGCCAACATCGAGATCCGCGAAGAGGTGGGAGCCGAGAACTTCTTTCTCTTTGGTCTAACGGCTGAGGAAGTGTCTGCGCTTAAGGAGAGGGGATACAACCCCTGGGACTACTACAACGCTAACCCCCAACTGCACAAGGCGATCGCTCCAATTGCTTCAGGTTACTTTTCCGGTGGTGATCGGGATCTGTTCAGACCGATTGTGGAGGAGCTACTCCATCGAGATGAGTACATGCTCCTAGCCGACTATCAGTCCTATGTTGACTGCCAGGAGCGGGTTGCCGCCGCCTATCGCGACCGGGAGAATTGGACTAGAATGTCGATTCTCAATGTGGCTCGCATGGCCAAATTCTCTTCGGACCGTACCATTCGGGAATACTGTCAGGAGATTTGGCAAGCCAAGCCAGTCCCCATTGAGTCCGAAGAGGACAGCCAGGAGGAAGTCAGTTTGAGGCTGGTGAAGAATGGGTCTGAGCAACTGAGCGTAGCCAAATCTTCTCCCCAGTAAAGCTTGGCAAAAGTTCGTGACTTCCAGAGTCATATCAAATTAAAACTCAGTATTATTATTCAACATCGAGCAACGCCCTAAGTAGGTGGACAATAATAACGGTAGGGTGGATATTGCCGACCAAAAACTTGTAACTCATCCACAAAGAAAATTATGGGCAATGCCCACCATAAAATTTAGTGGACAATAATAACCGTAGGGTGGAATGGTACTGAAATAAGAGGCAATCAGCCAGTGCCATTTACCGTAGGGTGGGCATTGCCGACCAAAAACTTGTAACTCATGCACACAGAGAATTATGGGCAATGCCCACCATAAAATATAAATCAACTATTAGCTGATGCCTTCTTGCGATCGCGCTTTTGGGTTCTAACCGAAGCATAAGGAAAAGATAACTTCAGCCTATTCGTCTTTTAGCTAAAAAACCTCAAACTGTTTGTTTTTCCCTGATAATAGGTAAAGGAGAGAATCCGACCAATCTCCAATTTCTAATTTATAAGAAAACTGTAGTTGTGAGGTATATCTTGATGATGCTAGAGACTTTAGCTTATATAATTTTAGGTTTCTTGACCGGAGGACTCAGCGGGTTGATCGGCATCGGTGGCGGTGTATTACTCACGCCAGCTTTGGTCTATCTGTTTGGGTTTTCTCAACACAATGCTCAGGGAACAACCTTAGCCTTGCTTGTGCCACCCATTAGTTTATTAGCAGCCTGGTCTTACTACAATCAAGGGTATGTTGATCTGAAGGTAGCAGGGCTAATTTGTGCTGGTTTTTTTCTGGGGGGATTGCTGGGAGCTAAATTTGCAGTTGACTTGCCAGATATTATTTTGAAGCGGGTATTTGGTGCGGCAATGCTTTTGCTTGCCATCAAAATGATACTGTCAAAGTAGCACTCCCAATCCACATTCAGCGATTCCGTCAGCAGGATTGTGTGATTGAGAGGAAATTCTAGAACACCGATTCAGTAATCGGAAGCCAAGACTCATCTCTTGTTGACAGGTTTCAGCCCATGGGAGGAAAAGGAGGTTTATTTGTGAGTGCTAATCGCGAAGATTTTTCGTTAAGAGCCCATGCAAGGGGGCGGAGGATGACGGATCAGGTAAGATGGGCAGAACCAATCATATTGCTCCGAAATCTGCGTAGTACGCTTGGGATTACCATCGTAGAGACCTGGAAGGGACTGGTCTGATTGAGCCAACTGACGACGAACTACAAATTCCATTAAAGTGAAAACCTGTAGGGCAATGGTGAGCAAAAACATCAAACCCCGAATCCTCTGTTCGTCTTGGAAGTAGATGGGTAAGGCGGGGAGACGCCCACGCTTGAAGCGATGAAAACCTCGTGACCGTTGCCACTGTTCCCGATAAGAAAAAATCGCTTGCTTAAGACTAAGACGTATTTTAGGAGCGTTGGTGACATATAAGCGCCAACCGGCTAGAGCTCATCGGTTCCTTTTCCTGGTAAGGTGGCTCCTTTTAGTGGCATTCCTATTGGGTCTAAGGTAGCTAACATTTGACGATATTGGACTAAATCGGGGCGACGGTCTTTACTATAGCCAAAACTGAGT
>JBFRWF010000302.1:0-8694 GCA_051439465.1 Xenococcaceae cyanobacterium
TATTCCCCATTCCCTATTCTCCATTACCTATTCCCTAATTCCCTATTCCCTATTCCCTGATCCGAAGTTCCCTGATCCGAAGTTCCCTGTTCCCTACTCCATAGTGTCCCGCCTTAAGTTGGTAGCCTATTTGACAATGGAACGTGTGGGTAGTTCACTAGATAACTAATGACCCACTCATCAAAATTCAGTCTTAATTGAGGGTTGCTTATGTTGCACGCATTCAGCGAGAGTCTTTGGTTGGTACCTTGCTATGCCTTGATGGGGGCCTTACTGGCCATTCCTTGGTCACCGGGCATTATTCGGCAGACTGGGCCGCGACCCTCGGGGTATATTAACACCTGCATGACCTTGGTGGCTTTCTTCCACAGCTTACTGGCTTTACCTGTGGTGTGGAACCAACCGCCCCAATATTTCTCTTTTGACTGGCTGCATGCTGCCAACTTAAATATTACTTTTGATGTAGAAGTCTCAGCCGTTACGGTTGGGGCATTGATGCTGATTACGGGGTTGAACTTAGCTGCCCAAATTTACGCCATTGGTTATATGGAAATGGACTGGGGATGGGCGCGGTTTTTTTCGTTGATCGCCCTGTTTGAGGGAGGAATGTGTACTCTTGTCCTCTGCAATTCCCTATTCTTCAGCTACGTGGTGCTGGAAATCCTGACTTTGGGAACTTACCTGCTGATTGGGCTTTGGTTCAACCAGTCTCTAGTGGTGACTGGGGCTAGGGATGCTTTTCTCACCAAACGGGTTGGAGATTTAATTTTGCTAATGGGAGTTGTTGCCCTGCTTCCTTTGGCGGGAACTTGGAACTATTCAGAATTAGCCACTTGGGCCGAAACTGCCCACCTCAACCCCACGGTTGCCACCTTACTCTGTTTTGCCTTGATAGCTGGACCGTTAGGTAAGTGCGCCCAATTCCCCTTGCACCTATGGTTAGATGAAGCGATGGAAGGCCCCGTGCCTGCCACGATTTTACGCAATACCATTGTCGTCTCCACAGGGGCTTGGGTGCTGATTAAACTCGAACCTGTGCTGGCCCTGTCGAGGGTCGCATCAACGGCCATGATCGCCATTGGGTCGGTAACAGCGGTTGGGGCTTCTTTAATTGCCATTGCCCAAATTGATATCAAGCGTTCTTTGTCTTACTCCGTCAGTGCTTACATGGGACTGGTCTTCATTGCCGTCGCCACTCGACAGGATGAAACGGCTTTGATGCTGCTGTTGACCTACGCCATCGCCATGTCTCTCCTGGTGATGAGTATTGGGGGCATCGTTCTCAACAATATCTCCCAAGATTTAACGCAATACGGGGGTTTGTGGTCGCGCCGTCCCATTTCGGGCCTTTGTTATCTGATTGGGGCTGGCTCTTTAGTGGCGTTTCCGCCGTTGGGATGTTTTTGGTCATTAACCCAAATGGTGGCGAATCTTTGGGAACATTATCCAGTCTTAGTGGGGGTTGTGCTGGGGGTGAATGGTTTAACAACCTTCAGTATCATCCGGGAATTTAGCCTTATTTTTGGGGGTCAACCCAAGCCCATGACCGTCCGTTCCCCTGAAGGAATGTGGGCGATGGTTTTGCCCATGACCATTGGGGCTGGTTTTGCCCTCCATCTGCCGTTATTCTTATGGCAATGGCAACTTTTACCCCAGTGGCACGCCATTAATGGGACAGTTGTGGCTTTGCTCGTTCTGTCAACGATTTTGGGCGCAGCTTCATCGGCTTTTATTTATCTCAATGAACGCATTGAAAAACCGATTCAATTGAAACCGAAAGTGGTCCAAGAATTTTTTGCCTACGACCTCTATACGGCTCAATTATACAAGCTAACCATTGTCTTTGTGGTGGGATTAGTTTCTCAACTGGTTTATTGGTTCGATCGCTTTATCGTTGACAGTTTTGTTAATTTAGTGGGATTGGTCACAGTATTTTGCGGACAGAGTTTGAAATATAATGTCTCCGGTCAAACTCAATTTTATGTCCTAACTATTCTGTTGGGAATCACTGGTTTGTGCCTGGTTCTCGGCTATCCTTTATTCTCGCAATTTTCTTTCTGAAGAATTCACCTTTTTTCTCTCTTTTTTAAACAATGCTGAGTCTCTTACTTTGGCTTCCAATTGTTGGAGCGATCGTTATTTGGTTTATTCCGGGTAAGTTTGAAGCATTACGGCTGCGTCAACTGACCACTGCTTTTGCCATGATTACGCTAGCCTTAGCTTTTTGGGTGCTTACTCAGTTCGATTTAAGCAAGCCAGGCTTTCAATTTCATGAATATTTATCTTGGGCTGAAGCGATTGGATTGAGTTACAGTTTAGGCATCGATGGCTTATCTTTACCCTTGCTAATTCTCAACAGCCTATTAACCATCATTGCCATCTATAGCATGGGGGAAAAACTCGATCGCTCTCGCTTTTACTACGGGCTCATTCTGCTGATTAATGCTGGAATTGCAGGGGCATTGATGGCAGAAAATTTACTCCTGTTCATCATTTTCTACGAACTGGAACTCATTCCCTTTTATTTAATGATTGCCATTTGGGGAGGGGAGAAACGGGGCTATGCCTCTATGAAATTCCTTCTCTACACTGCCACCTCTGGATTATTGGTCTTATTCGCTTTCTTAGGCATGGGTTTCTTGAGTGGTGCATCGAGTTTCGACTATCAAGCCATTCACTTGCAAGAACTGTCTTTAAACACTCGACTAGTTTTACTCACCTTACTTTTAGTGGGATTTGGCATCAAAATTCCCTTGGTTCCCCTGCACACTTGGCTGCCCGATGCCTATACAGAAGCTTCTCCGGCGGTTACCATTCTTTTAGGAGGTATTTTAGCCAAATTAGGAACCTATGGTCTAGTTCGCTTCGGCTTACAACTGTTTCCTGAAGCATGGTCCCTGGTTGCCCCTGAACTTGCGATTATTGGCACAGTAAGTGTATTGTATGGGGCTTTCAGTGCGATCGCTCAAAAAGATATTAAGCGCATGGTGGCCTATAGTTCCATTGGTCACATGGGTTACATTCTCGTTGCTGCTGCTGCTGGAACGGCCTTGAGTACCTTGGGGGCGGTAGTCCAGATGATCAGCCACGGCTTGATTTTAGCCCTCCTCTTCCATTTGGTAGGGATTGTGGAACGCAAGGTCGGAACCCGCGAGTTAGATGTTCTCAACGGCTTGATGAATCCGGTTCGAGGGTTGCCCCTCACCAGTGCCCTACTGATTACGGCGGGGATGGCGAGTGCGGGAATTCCTGGATTGGTAGGATTTGTCGCAGAATTCATTGTCTTCCAAGGCAGTTTTTCCACCTTTCCCATCCCGACTTTGTTGTGTATCATCGCGTCCGGTTTAACGGCGGTCTATTTTGTGATTTTGCTAAACCGTACCTGTTTTGGAAAATTAGACAACAAATTGGCTTATTATCCCAAAGTTTTGCCCTCGGAAGTCATTCCCGCTTTGGTTTTGACAGCCATCATTTTCTTTTTAGGTATCCAACCGAATTATCTCGCTCGCTGGATTGAACCCACAACTGATGCAATGGTGGCTACCTTACCTCAAATTGAACAGCAACCGATTGCTATTAAATAAATCATTTAACTAACCATGACAGCACAATTATCCCCTACCAAACTTCCTCCTTCTACCCACGAATTTGCTGAAGTCATTCACCACTTAGAAGCAGGCGGTTCGATGTTACCGGATACGCCAGAAAACCTGATGCAAATCATTGGAATTTATAAAGCCTATGCTGTTCCGATGGACTTTTACTGGCGCGACTTACTCTACATTGCCGAACGAGTATTTTTGGATCCTCTACCTTTCTTCAAATATTTTCTCCCCAAAGACTATTTAGACTTACACAATCACTATGCTGGCGATGACGCTGATTTGCGAGTTTGGCGCGGTGAAGCCACGGCCCATCCTGAATTATTAGAATTTCTGGAGAAGGGCAAAACCTTCAAAATGCCTAAATTACTTCACCATCTCTGGCACGATCGCATTAATATGGAATTTGCTGAAGCTTGTATGCGGGCGATGTTCTGGCATGGCAGAGATATGGGGTTGGGCAAGTTTGATGCCTACTTAGATAGTGGGGAATACCAAGCCAATGCCCACCGAGCTATTAAGGCTTATTTTAAATACAATCCACTGATGTTGGGACTGTATAAACTCTTTCCCGATATGTTTTTAGAACAGGTTCGGCAACTGTCTTATTATGCCAATTTGGGGTTGTTCTGGGAAGTTATGGCTCCTGTCTTTTTCGAGATGTCAGACATTTATGATGAAGGAGGATTTAAACGGGTTCCCGATGCCATGAATTTTCTCATTAACGGCATTTTTGCTGTCGCTGATCGCCCCATTTACCATCATGTATACATCGGAGAGGAATGTTACGAAATAGTCCCTAAATCGAAAGGTTTTACCTGGCTTTATGAAGCCGCTTTACCCTATGTAGAGGCGGTATTTTATCGCACTGCACCCTTCCGAGGAACAAAGTCTTATAACGCCCAATCTCAACAAGTTCCTGACCAGCAAAAAGACTTCCACTATGGCGTTTTATATGCCGATGTTTTCCCGGTGGGGACAGCGGGAATTCCGCCCACCTTGTTAATGGATGATATATATCATTTTCTTCCCGACTATCTCAAAGAATACTACCACCAGCACTGTCGGAGTGAAGATGATATGTTAGTTCAATTGGGAATTAGTTTCCAGCGCTCGATGTACAATGTCACTTCTGCGGTGATTCAATCATTGCGGCAAGCACTTTTCTATCCATTAGACGATCCCGATCCGAAACATTTAATGAAAAATCGCCAATTTTTTGAAGCACAATTGGATCGATTTAAACGCCCCGAAGCGCGTTTGAGGGACATTCAAAGTCAAGAGTACCGTTAAAACAACGGGCCTCAATACTGCTCGGTTAAGGGAGCTCCCGGGAGCTCCCGGGAGCAGAGGAAGCGGGGGGAGCAAGCTTTAAGAGCTGCCGCCAATACTGCTGGGTAATCGCTCTATTCTCTCTCCCTCTGCCTCGGGAGCCTCCTCTGCTTCCCCTGCTTGTCTGGACCGAAAACTTTTCTTAACCGAGCAGTATTGGCTCAGCTGTCACATGCCGCCATCTAGCTTGAAAAGCTTATGTAGTAGAGCTTTCAAAACCCTAGAGTAACACCCTTACCTTTTTTGATTACATACAAGGGTTAGCTTAGGCACAACGAAAGCTGACCGCAGCTCACTTTCAAGACATTTCAGCCATAAAGCCAGTCTGGCTCTGGCTGAGGCAAGCTTATGTTTAAAATTTCGGCAATCTTTTGGTTAAAGTAACGGCATCAGGCTTGCTCTGCGGCTCCGGGAGCTTGCCAAACGTCTTTGCTCGTGACATCGGCAGCCAATATAAGAAATTCGCTGAGCCAGTTAGGCTGGATCCCTTTACTACGATCAACAGATGACAGCACCCCAATAACCATTGACTCTAGCTCTGGATGCTCCATCTCCCTCAAGACATGCAAGGCTTCGGTCACGTAGCAAAGGTGTTTTGACGGGTCCTTGATGGTGAGCCCGCGAAGTGCTTCCAGTCCTGTCGTCTTGTCGCCAAGCCTAATGACGGCCGTAGCCGCGCCAAGAGCAACGTAGTCGTTGGGACTTTCAAGAAAAGGATGCAATAGCTTTGCGTCCTCCGGCCTGCCCATAATCCCAATGATCGTAAGAGTCTCGTGCATTCGAGGGTTGTCCAACTCCGCTGGATCCAACACAGGAAGAATGGGCTGCATGCTATCGTATTTGAAAAAAGTATTTCTTCGGATTTCGCGGCGACCAAGGCAATAGTCTACCAAGGCACTGGGGGCTTCTTTGTCTGGAAGGTCTGTTATGGGGAATCTGCCGGGAACATACAGCTCGGCTTTGAAGAGCGTCTTGTCAATATCTACGAAGCCGTTGACGTAGCGCACGAGCGCTTGATTAGCCACACCTTTATGCTCGTCACGGACAAGCATTTCGAGCACCTGCTTTGTCTCGGCGTCTCTTCGGGTGAAATTGCTCAACAAGCAGTATCGAACCTCCCAACGGTTGCTCTGAAGTCGCTGCGTCAAATACGGCACTTGTTTTGATAGCTTTGAAAACACCTGTTGATCCCAACTTGCAGTCACGAATGGTCGATGCCCCTGTTACCAGGGGACACCTCCACTACAAAACCGTGCGTAAAACTGTCGGGTAAGAGAGCTTACGTCACCGTATCCCCCTCCCCTAAGAACCGTACTTGACACTCATCGCATCATAAGGCTCAAGCCTTTGCCTTCACAGTACGTTTACCACTATGTACCGCTTTGTGACAAGCTTTATGTAGGTGTTGGAGATTGTCGATATCATCCAAACCACCTTTTGCCACTGGTACTATGTGATGAGTCTCCATAGCTTCACCGTTGTTAAGGTGTTCCCCACAGATAGGACATTTCCATCTTTGATTCTGGGCTATTTGATAATACTTTGACCCTTTATCCCAGATGGTTTTGCCAGATTTCGTGGCTCTTTTTGTCCAGTAATCTATTAGTTTGGGGTCGTCTGGGGATGCCGTTCCTTTTACTTTGATATGGCGTTCGATGGGTGTCTTGGCTATGTTAAATAAGCCAGTTTCTTTGGTTCTACCTCTTCTGTCTTTGACATCACAGGCGAATTCCCATCCTTTGCCTCTTATTTTAAAGTATCGGTTAGCAATCCACCGCTTACCCTTGTTTGGGTGTCTTCGTTTTGCCCATCGCCAGAGTGCTATCCACGTCTCAGAACTGATGTAGTTAAACACTTCCTTGCTGACGGCGTGGCGATAGTAGTTTCCAAAGCCTCGAAGTTTGGGGTTGAGTTGTTCAATGACAATTCTTTGTTCTACCGTTTTGTTTTGTTTGAGCCAGTCTCTAATTTCCTTGAGAAAGTTCAAGACCTTTTCTTTTTGCGGTTTAATCAAAAGTTTGCCATTGTATTGTCTGAGATTGAACCCAAGGAAGTTAAATCCTTCGCTAATATGAACGATCCGGGTTTTATCTCTATTTAGTTGTAATCCCCTTTGTGATAACCATTGTTCGATTTTTGGTTGGATTTCTTCTATGTCTTCTTGACAGGTGGCGGTTACAATGAAGTCGTCTGCATATCTGACGAAACCATATTTATCGGATTTGTATCTGCCTTTAACTTTCTTAAATTGGCTTAAGAATTGTTCTAGACCGTGTAACCCGATATTTGCCAGGAGGGGGCTAAATGGAGTAGGAACAAAGCGCACCTTCAAATCTCTCGATTTGCGTGTTTCTTCATCCCTCTCCCCAAACCGGACGTGACACTTTCGCATCATCCGGCTTTCCATCATTGTTGCCTAGGGCGACCAAATGAAGGCGTTTGAGCATGACAGCTTCGACAGAGGAGTTGAAGGTTTTCTTTAAGATCATTGCCCTTTTTCTTTCTTCGAATGATGTGATGTAGGTCTAAATTTTCTTTGCTTGCGCATAGTTCACATTTAGAACCTCGTTCAGCCTTAATTTCCTCTTTAAGTGAGCGCCATTGGGTGTTGTCCGCATTGCCATTCCAAGTTTGTTGGAGCATGGGAAATTCCGGTTTAGATACCGTTGTAATCCATTCTCCAGCCAGATAGGGATTCTCAGGAGAGCGAGAACGATATTTGCTTAGGGACAAGTCACTCATGCGATAGAGAAACTGGTATTTGTCCCCATTGCGGGTGCCAAAATTATATCTCTTGCCATTTTCGCGGAGCTTGTACTTCTCGACAATGCGTCGGGGCGATAATTTGTGCCGTTTTTGTAACCAGAGAAATAGCCGTTGATTGACCCAGAAATCTAAGTCTTTAGCTATTTTCTTGACGTTACAGTGGCGATAGTAATTTATCCACCCTCGTAAGACCGCGTTTAGTGCAGAGATTTTCAGTAAGGGCTCATCTTGAAATCGTTTTCTTCTGGTCATCTCCTTGATTTTGAGCTTTAACTTCTTGAGGTTTTCCGGTGCACTTTTGACCAACACTTTTGGTCGGTCATGGGCGCCCTCCGTAGCGCTGAACGTGAAATCCCAAAAAGTCAAACCCGTCGTTGACATGGGTAATGTGCGTTTTTGACTCCGACAATTCCAGTTTCAGTTCTTCCCAGAGGAAGTCCCGGAATTCATCTTTTAGTCTGATGGCTTCTGCTTTGCCGCCGTTGGTTAGTAGTAACCAGTCATCGGCATAGCGAATGAGGGCACAGTTTCCCTGATGTCTTTGACGACGACGCTCTTTCTCTTTGCGGTGAAGGTTGCCATATTTGTTCCACCAGTAGAGGTCTAGTTGGTGGAGGTAGATATTGGCCAAAATTGGCGAACATATCCCACCTTGGGGTGTACCAATTTCGGTCTGTTTAAACAGACAACCTTCCATGACTCCCGCAAGCAGAAAGCGTTTTATCAGTTGTAGGAGACGATTATCTGCTATCCTTTTGCTCAGAATTGTGAGCAGTATCTCATGATGGATACTGTCAAAAGCAGCTTTAATATCCCCTTCAATGACCCAATAGTATTTGTTGCGTCGGTTGATGTAGCTATCTAGTAGAGCGATACAATTCTGTGTTCTGCGTTGGGGTCGAAACCCATTGGAGCAGTTCAAGAAGTCGCTTTCGTAGATTGGTTCTAACAGCATTTTTAGCAACATTTGTACTACTCGATCCTTGATAGTGGG
>JBFRWF010000303.1:0-14628 GCA_051439465.1 Xenococcaceae cyanobacterium
AAAACGCAAGCCCTTTAAATGTTAAAATACATTCAAAACAAACTTTGGGGTCGTCCATGTATCCCCAGCTAAATCGAAGATTGTAGCTGGGGTATTATAGCTCCCCCAAACCCCCTCATCTGATAAATAAACAACAGTATGTTAAGAAGTGTAAAAAGCTTCAATCCCTTGCTGTTCCCTGTTCCCTGTTCCCCGTTCCCTGTTCCCTTGTCTCCACAGTTAACTTTACTTTTGTCCGACTACTTAATTTGGATATACTACTTCATACAGCTCAATCTTTGCGACATAAGGATTGGTCTTCGTTGTTCGATATCGATATCTTGTTTCTGAATAAGATTTTACAGGTTTAAGGCAACAGTCTGCAATTTGTGTAAACAGCATCCCAGCCTGATGTTTCAGAGAACCAACCATTGATGCTTTTGGATTATCACTGAAGGACAAATCAGACTCTAATAGGACATGAGTAATATTTAGCTCATGTAAACGCTTAATAAGATCTTCTCCTGTTTCCATCTCAGAGTAGGAAACTACTCCTTGTCTATCAGCTAGACCTACTACATAAGGTTGGTCTAGATAGTATGCTGAGTACCAAGCCATCAGAAATATCTTACTGTTGGGGAAATTGCGATTAATATCCTGAAAAGCATCATAGTACCAGGTATTTTGGGATAGAAATACATCTTTGGATTCCTGACCGAGCGCAACGGGCACGTACTTTCGTACATGCAAAATGTCAATGCCTAGTCCTGATAAAACGTGAAATGCGATTCCTAAAACAGCTATCCAGCGCAGTATTCTTCGTCTATCTTCTAGTAGCTCAGCCAGAATAGCACCAACTGGAATAGCTAATAAAGCGAATGCTGGTAAAAACCAGCGAGCCCATTGCATTACTGAGAAAAGAAACAGGTAGAACAGACTGGCAACACTTAGCAAATACCAAATAATGGTATTTTGCCTAGTTTTTGGGGTGACAATCAGGAAAGGCATAAACATTAGGAAAGCTGGACCAAATGGAAGTGCTGCTCCGACTCTCAGCCATTCCATCGTTAACTTCCAGGGGGAAACAATCAAGTCCATCAGGTTGTGACCGAGCTGGTGGTGATTGTTAGCGTCTATTTCCTCTAAGGCTGCATTCAAGCTCTCATTCCATTCCGGAGGACCACCCAGGAGCTCGTAGGCTACTGGAAAGACTGGATTCCCTGTTGCTACCCATGTCCTCATATACCAGGGTAGGGCACATAATCCTGCTATAAATGCGAACATCAAGACAGGCTTAAAGGCATGGACTCCCTGCCTGTCAAAGCGTTGTTGCCACAGAACAACTCCAATTAGGATGGTAGCTACTAAGATTACTATTAGTCCATTAAACTTGATTCCAGATGTAACTCCTGCAAAGACTGCAGCCAGGGTTAAATAAACTACTTTCTTGGTCTTGAGATATTGGCCAACCATATAAAAGGTCAGCAATGTATAAAGGAAAAGTCCGCTATCTGATAGAGGTGTGTGAGCTGAGTGATAAATATGTGGGATGGATACAAATACCAAGAGAGAAAGAGCCGCAGCGCGATTGCCTATATACCTGCGAGTGAAACAATAGATTATCCCCGCACTTAGGATAGCCGCTAACACACTCAGGAGTGTTGCTAGTATATCTCCATGCAGGAGCATTGCCCAAGTGAATAATTGATGCACTGCATGGGGTAAATAGCTGGAAAAATTACTTGGATCTATAGCTAATCCATGGTTTTTTATCCATAGTTTAGGAAGTGTTAAATGGTAAATCAAAGCATCAATTTCACTAGGGGGTGCTAAGGCTCCTATCAAGTAAACACCAAAGAAGATAGTACTGAATATAAAACTAGCTCTAGTCAGATAATCTTGACTTTTCCAAAATCCCCATAGCCAAGCTGAAAATTGGAATATATTTACCATAGCAAACTGAATTTGCTTCCAACCTATAGCCAGGAGTATTCCTAACCACAGATAGGCAGTCCAGGTATATAAAATACCTATAGCACTTAAAGCTAGTATGATATACATCGTCAGTACTAGCGCTAGTGAGATGCTGAGTACCATTCGCTCAGCTATTCTCAGAGATGTTATCTTCATCCAAGTCAGAATTTGAAATCCTGCTCCTGCTGTTGCTACAACAATTAGCAGTAAAAAGAGAAGGTTTATTATTGATTCCATAAACTTCCTAAACTTATGATGATTGATTCTAGAAAAGAAGAAAACTGGAGACTATAAGCAATTGCCACTACTAAAACCCAAGTCACCAAAAACATGATTATCAAGTTTTGGACATTATTCTTAATCCACATTGATTCTTATTAATTTTCCTAAACTGTCCCGCTTTAAACTGGTAGCTTTTTAGTCCACAATTTTATAAGTTTGCACCCGTTTTTCAAGTGCATCCCATACCTCTCTAGGCTCTTTTCCACTAGCTAAGTTCTCAGCAATGAAGCGTCCCATATCAGCACAGTGATCCGAATTGTTGTAGTTATACATACCAAGCCGCCCCGTTAACAAAAGATTCTCCACCTGTTGTAGTTTGCAGCTGACTGTCTGCATTTTCTCAACATACTGCAAGTCGTAGCGGGGATAAAAGTTACGCGATCGCTTAACCAGAAAACCAGTCACCTCATCGGCTTGAATAAAGCCACCTGCTACCAAACCTTCCACACACTTCTCAGCTAGTTCCTCGTCAGATGCTTGCCACTGCCAACTGTCCTCTTCACCCGTGAAATCACAACAGATTACTGTCTGGTCACTCGATCCCAGTTCAGGGTTCATCTGCTTCTGTTCAAAAAGGCGGCTGAAGATGTATTGGTGCTCCGGGAAGAAGATCCACTGGTCTTCCAGGACAAAAGGGCGTTTAACGAAAATGTAAACTAAGATCAGATGTCGAAACTGTAATCCTTCAAGGGCACGATTGAATTCCGGGTCTGTGTCTGTGAAAATCATCTTACCCATCACTGGCAGGGGAATAGACGATACCAAGTAATCACAAGGAAAAGACACTGGCTGGTCTGCAACCGTAGCTGTGACCGCAGTGACTTGGTTGTTTGCTTGTTCTAAACCACTGACCTTGGCATTGATAACAACTTGACTACCCATTACCTCAATTTTTTCCTTCAAAGCTTGAGGCCAGTCACCAAATCCCCGACGAGGGTAGTAAAAAAAATCAGCATTGGTCTGGGCCGTTTCTTTCTTGATACCAAGCAACTTGAGAATCACCTCTAGTCCCCCTGATGCTGGCACACGGGTACGTGCCATCTCCGGATGTAATTCAGAGGGATTTCCCCAAACCTTTTCTGCTAATGGTTCAAAGACTAATTCGTAGGCTGGGCGACCAAAGTGTTTTACCATGTAGTCTTCGTAGGAACTAGGAGGACGCCGATTGAAGAATCCTCGTGCCAAGGTGGCGGTAAACCCCAATCCGAGTTGGAAGAAGACCGTCGGTCCTAGCACTTGTGCTAAGTTAATAAGCCGCAGCGGATAATCCAGTAAACGCCCCCGCAAGAAAATGCGATTTTTCTTTGGCAGTTCAATAAGGCGATCGCCCATCAAGCTGCGAATCTCATCTAAAATCCCTGGAATGACCGAATAGAGTTTATGTGCTCCGTGGTCTAGCACAAACCCTTCATGCTCAAAACTGGCACATAGACCCCCAATTACAGGGGCTTGCTCAAGGACGATCACTTCGTACTTACCTGTCCGCGCTAGGAAATATCCAGCCGACAAACCGCCGACACCAGCACCAAGTACAACTACTTTTTTCTTGTCTCTCAATTTCAATCTCCTGCCAGGTTTAATCTGCACGACGCGCCAGCACTAGCATTTGTCCCATCCAGTAGGGAACTTGGGCTTGCCCCAAATGCAAGGCCTTCGTTACCTTTGTTCCCAGGTTAGATGCCCAGGGTATGTATGGTTTCATGCGTAAGAAAATATAGCCCAATTCCAGGCTTTGCCAGTGCCTTTGGTGCTTGACTACCTGGAATCCGGTCATCTCCAGCATCTTCTGAATGGTTTCCAGAGTAAAATAATACAGGTGAACCGACAATAAGAAAACCCACTTGCGACCCATCAGTTGTCCTACCAGTGAGTTGATGTCAGGATAGTTAATGACTAGTATTCCCCCTGGCTTTAGTATACGATTACATTCTTTTAGCACTGCCTTGGCATCTGATGTATGCTCCAGCACGTCCCACAAAGTAACGACATCAAATGAAGCATCCTCTAACTTCATATCAAAGAGAGTGCCACCATAAATTGAGATGCCATAGTGTTTACTGCCCCAGTCTGACAGCCAGTGGTTCAGTTCACACCCAGCTACCTGCCAGCCGCGCTGCTTGGCAACCCCAAGAAATGAACCCCCTGCTGTTCCCACATCCAAAATTCGACCCCGCTGAGGCACGATGCGCTCTATTGTGTCTAAGCATTTGGCAAAAGTACCCTCCCGGGCAGCAACTTGTGAAACAAAGGTTTTGTCCGTTCCCTGACTGTAGCTTTCCAAGACTAAATCCTGCCGCAGACGCGGGTTCAGGTACTGAAAACCACAATTACGACACCGCACCAATTGGTCTATCAAAATTTCGTCACCTGACGCTCGGAACGTATTGATGATGTCATCGGGCTTGGCCTCGTCGTACCTTGGTGGGTAAACTACCTCATAATCATCAGCACCACATAGGTTACAAGGTACTGTTTCGAGGAGAGCCTTGTATTCACTAACTTGATTAGACATTGGTTCTTTGTGTTCTCCTCAGTAACTGATTCATCTCGCGAAATCGAGTATTGATTGCGTTCAGAATTATACCAATTCCAAAGGTTAACAAACTCAACGGCGCAAATAGCAAGATCAGACCAGTTAGTAAAGATGTTGATAACGTCGGGATTCCTATGAAAATCAGGAATCTCAAAGTCCCAGCCATCAATACGATCGACAGACAGATAAAACTGGTCATGCCAAATAATCTCAATGGGTATAAATCCCGCAACAGAATTGCTGATGTGAGCATTATACGGTATCCATCTTGGAAAGACTGGAGTTTAGAATAGCTGCCAGCAGGTCGGCTTTGGTAAGAAATTGGAACCTCAACCACATCCATTTCTTCTACCAGTGCCCGTAGTGTCAGTTCCGTCTCAGTTTCAAAGCCTGGTGTCAATATGGGAACAGACTCTACAAAATTACGACTGAAAGCACGATACCCGGAGAGAATATCTTGATAAGCCGAATCAAACATCAGGTTAATAGCCTTCACAATCAAGTAATTCCCCATTTGATGAAGCTTCCGCATGGACTTGCTTGTGATCTTTTGCCGCCGATTCCCTACTACCATGTCAGCTTCGCCTCGTAAGATTGGTTCTAGCAATCTTGAAGCTTCTTTAGCGTAATAGGTATCATCGCCATCGACAACAATCAACGCATCTGCTTTGAGCTTGTTGAAGATAGCTTGCATGACCCATCCTTTCCCCCGCTTTCTTACATGATGTACGGTGGCTCCCGCTGCTTTTGCTAGCTTAGCACTACCATCTGTTGAGTTGTTGTCAAAAACATGGATAGACGACTTCGGCAAAGCAGCTTGAAAGTCGCGAACTACTTTAGCGATCGTTATCTCTTCGTTATAACAGGGTATTGCCACTGCTATAGTAATGCTTTTGTTCGAGTTATCTAGATTACTCATATATCTATATACTCTAGATTTTTATTGGTCTTAGTCAGAATACACCATTGATTCAATTCAGCCTGGAAGAGTGATATTCCTCCACTCTCAGAGCAGATTGCCTAGCATGATTTTTAAACCCTATGCTCTTTTACTTAGCCATTTTAATACCATAGCTCTATATGGAACCATTTCCATTTTTGTTTCAAACTTACGCCGAAGAAAATTAAATGGCTGCCGTAGAATTTTCCAAGGGTGATATCGTAGCTTCCACCACAGAAAGCTTGCATACAAACGCAGTCGTAAACTGCTCAATTTCTCATAATCAGATCGCCAAGTGGGGGAAAAGTTCAGTTCAGATAGAGATTTGTATCCCTGTAACTCTTCATAAATAGCTGAACCAGGTACAGGTGTAATGATAAATAAAGCAACTTCATCAACCCCTTGGCGTGTCAAATCTCGCACCAAGTTCCAAGTCATTTGTAAATCTTCTTCTGTTTCTCCAGGATATCCCAGCACAAAACATGCCTGGGAGCGAATTCCTACCTTATTCATTTGTTTAACAAGACGCACTGCATGACCGACATTAAAAGGCTTCCGCATTAACTTCAGGATATGCGGCGAACCAGTTTCTGGCGAAATCGAAATATAGCGGCATCCTGCCTTGGCCATCAGGTCAATTGTTTCTTCATTACGCATTGTCTCAACTTTTGTCCCAGCTACAATCTTCCAGGTTATGTTTAATCCTCGCTCAATGATTTCATGGCAGATATCGCGGATGCGCCGATCTGAAATAGTTGGATCTAAATCCTCAATGTGGAACTCACGCACTTGGTATTTGTTGACAAAATGTTTGATTTCATCTACCACATTTTGGGCTGAACGGGGTCGCCATTTCTGATTGTTGGTAGCTGGAACTACACAAAACTTGCATGGGTAGGGACAACCGCGAGAGGTAAGCAGGGGTAAATAGCGTTCTGTAGTTTGGGGACCATGTGCAAAGCGGAGATTCCAGTAATTTTCTAAGGGTAACAAATCCCAAGCAGGAAAGGGAATATTGTCTAAATCTTTGATAGTGTTGATGGGGGGGTTGTAGAATTCGGGAGTCCCCAAGCCATCAATTTCAGATAAATCATCCTTTCTTCCACCGTTAAGTAATGCTCGAACCAGACGGACAGAGCGTTGATCTCCCTCGCCAGTCAGGATATAGTCTGCACCAGCTTGGTAAAATTCATCTGCTACAAAACTTAACGCATAAGCAGTCACAGCTTGGGTGTTTTCTATTACTACTACAGGCAAGTTAGGTCGTGCTTGTTTAATTGCCAAGACAATTCCGACTGTCGAGAGGTGATTAGTCAAGTTGATAGCATAAACAAAAACAGCACTAGCATCAACAGATATTTGCTCTATCAGTTCAGCATAGTTGAGACCAAATACCAAAAACTGCTCTTCGCGCCTGACCTGATGTGGTTTTTCTGCATAGGCATCAATTACCTTGACTGGAATTTCTTCTCTCTGTAGGGAAGCAGCTACATAGGCTAAGCTGATAGGCATATAAACTATCCCAGTGGTGAGCGGGTCGCTACGCAGAACCACTAAGTTTGGGTTTATTAAGACAATCATAAATTTTATCTCAGCCTTTAATTTAAACTTCTAGAGGAGTTAAAAATATTCAGATGTTTCTTTTCATCCATAATAGACGCAAATGCGCCTCGTGAGACGCTTTCAAGAAATACTTGGCAAATTCTAGGTCATTGTTAGGGCCGATGTCAAGTGGTAATTAGGCAAAGGTGATGAATCTAACTTCTGGATTGGTTTTCGCAATGCTTTAACTACTCCTAAATCTTGATTTTCCGACGCAGCCTGATACTTGGACTTTTTTATCTTTTTTTTACGTTTGGGCAGTTTTTTGAGGCTATCCACTTAAGCCGGGACAGTTTATATATGTTTTGATTGGCCACGACTCATTTAGGACTACTCTTATATTCCCCATTACCTATTCCCTATTCCCTTTTCCCAGATCCGAAGTTCCCTGTTCCCTGATCCGAAGTTCCCTAGTGTCCCGCCTTAAGTTGGTAGCCTTTTTTGATAACTTGGAGGTTGGCTTTGCCAAATTAGACTGGCATCCTTTCTGTGCCAGCAGAGACTAGAATGCAGTATTTCTATTAAGTTGATTCTCAAGTGCCATAATCAGACCAGCCGATATCTTAACTGACTCTAAAGAATCTCCTGGCGCACCCTCGACTATCTTTTGTCCAATTTGTCTATACATTAATTTATAGCTTTGCATTTTATTAATCTTTTTTCGTCGGATAATTCTGTCCTTGCCTTCTGCTAAATAATCCGAACCGTTAATCATCTTAACAGTCACGCCGTTTGTCCTGAGTTCAATGTAGTCTTGGACACCAATGCGCTCGCTCCCTTTATCGGTTAGAACCATCGTGAAAAAAGCACCGTTTTCCAAATCTACAGAACAATAGATTGTCCCATCTTTGGCAACATCCAAACTGAATGAGCGTACCTCGCAAAAATTATTCAGATAAAGAAAATGGTCAATCCAATGGCAGCCATTGGACACTAAACGATTCTTTGAATTTGGCCACCGATACCAGTGCAGTTCTGGTAATGGCACTTCATAAACAATACAGTGGTAAGATATCGGCTCACCTCTTTCGACTCCTAAATCTTGAATAGCCAGTTGGTTAAAAGGGAGATAACGCTTGTGAAAACAAGAAAATAGCTGCCCCGCTGAATTCTTCATCGCTGCCAGTAGTTCAGCCCTCTGAGTTTCGCTCACAACGATCGGCTTTTCTACTACAGCACAGGCATTGCGCTGCAAAGCGTGAATTGCCAACGGGGCATGGGTATGGTGGAATCCGGCAATCAAGAATACATCATAATCCTCGTCGTGTCGAGGAGTTGGAGATGTGTCCCACTTGCTGACAAAGTCTCTGTTAATCGGGATCTGGGTTGGATCGATCTCGTGAATACAATCAATCGAGAGATAGGGTCTGACATTGGGCAGAATGATTGTCTTTGCGTAATTACCGTAGCCAAACAGCACAACTTTTTTTTGAGATAGAGAACCCTTAGGTAATGTTCGCTTTCTAATCTCTGTTACTCCATTGCAGTCATCTACAGATAGCTGCCTAGCATTCTGCCAATTTGTTTGACAGATTGATTCCAGAACTTTTGGCATCACAGTATTGCCCGATAAGGTGCTGCCCGAATAACTGCTCCAACCACGCACGTCTTTCCACCAGCAATCTGCTACTGTACCCTCCTCGGAGATAGATTGATAGGAGATTGCTCCTGCTGGTAAATGTAGGAGATCGGGTTGTTCTACTCTAATCATCAACTCTGAGGGCAGGACTATTCGCTCTAAGCATGGTGGATGACTCGGTGCAAGAAAGGCAACAATTTGCCCGAAAGGAAACAGTGCCTCCTCTGGGGATTCGACCACACGACCGAGACCGCAAGAAATGTATTTTTCGTTGCGGTATCGTTCCTGAGTCCGGGATATAATTTTTCGGAAAACCTCTATTGGACCAATTTCAAGCAAATAATTGAGGAGAAGGCTCAGACTTTTGGGACGGATAAAATAAAGACCTTCTAGCTTTTCCAGGTTTTTCCATGCGATCGCCTGAATGAGGTATTCTCCTGGATGGCGATAATAATCCAGAAAGTTGTTTCTCCATTCACCACCGACTAAGGCTTTCAATTTTCAATCCCTCTGACAATTAGAAATCTAATACTGAAATTCTTATCTTTCACTCTGTATTTTCTTACATTGAGGTTTCAAAATGAGAATTGCTGAATGAACCGGCGCTCTAGCACATCGCTCCCATGAATAACCCTTAGCAATATTAACATGCCCCCGGCTATTGCGCACATCTTGCCCCTAATTTGGCCATTATTTCCCAAGTCTTACTTGCTGTATCCTTCCAGCAATAACGTTGGCATTGAACCAAGGCTTTTTGCCCCATCGTTTCTCTTAGCTTTGCATCATCTAAATATTTCAATAATAATTCTGTCAGGGTTTGGGGCTCATAGGGGTCGAAATACTCCACCGCATCTTCAGCATTGTCTGTCATAGGTTGATAATGAGAACACAGTACAGGAGATTTGGCTGCCATGGCTTCGATTAAGGTCATTCCGAAACTTTCACAGGACGATGCAAAAATGTTAACTTTGGCATGCTGGTAAAAAGCAGGTAATTGCTCATGGGGGACTTTGCCCAAGAGAATCACTTCATCTTCTAATCCCAGGGAATGGATAAGTTGTTTTACTCTTTTCGCATAAGGAGGATATTCAGGTCCGATAAATACCAATTTCTCAGGTGTTTGGCGTTGTTGCCGCAAAAGGTACCATGATTGCACCACCTCTAGCTGAGCTTTGTATACATCTAAAATCGATACATAGAGGACATATTCTCTTGGCATACTTTCCGGAAACGGTCGGTTGGAGTTATACCTAAAATGGTCACTTATCCCGTGTTGAATGACAATGGATTGTCCTCGTCTGGCAGGAAATAACTCATCAATAACGTCCTTAGCATATTGTGAAACGAAAATAACTAAATCTGCCTGTTTAAATGACTGGGATTGTAAAAACCTGAGCAGCCACAGTCGAAAACGCATGTATCCCAATGGATAGCGCTTTTGTTCTCTGGGAACAAAGGGAAGCATATTTTGCAACATGGTAACCGTTTTACATCCTTTTGGAGGCTTTACACCAATCACTCCTCCAGGACAAAACAGTAAGTCAACCTGCATTTTCTTCAAGAGCTTAGGCATTTCCACTTTTTCCCATAATGCCCGCAAAAAAGGATTCTCAGCGATTCGTCCAACTCGAATACTTTTAAGATTTGGATATTCTGGAATGGAGAGAGAATTAGGTGCTAAAAGGAAGATTTCCAGTTGTTTATCTTGCGGTAGAAACTGGAACAGGTTGCACAAATATGTTTGTCCCCCTCCCCTTCGGGCAGAAAGCGCATTGATCGCGATCCGGACTGGCTTATTACAATTACTCATTTTTTTAACAAAAATTCGTACTGCTTGGCAATTGATTTGACTTCAAAATTAGCAGTGAAAACTTTGTTCTCGTCGCTCCTTACTGAAGGTAAATTTTCCAGAAAATTGAGCAGTTTATCAAAATTATTTTCACCTGCTTCTTCTTGATTATTAAACATTGTAAATAATGCCGTATAGTTCTCAAAAAAAGCCAAAGAACTATCATTAGCTATATTTACTATATTCAGGATCGGCTTGCCTGTACTCACGTACTCAACCACTTTACTTGGTAATTGGTAGGGTGTATAATTACCTATATTTACCAAGCAATCAGCTTTTTTCATTGCCTGAAGCGTTTGAGAACGACTCACTTTACCATGAATAAATATTTTTTTGTCAAGTTTTGCCTTATAGTCTTCAAAACAATCCTGACAATCGTGAATACTCCCAAAAAAATGTAATTCTATTTTTTCTGAAAGCTTAGTTTGTAAAAGTTTATCAAAAATTTTGAGACAATAATCAGGAGAGCGAACCCTCTTATATAAAGTCCCCACATACACGAGTCTCAACTTCTGTTCATCAGAAAATAGTGAACCTTCTGATGTTTGGTCTTCTGGCCAAGATAATAGAGGAGGAATAACCTGTATTTTTTGAGCATTTTCAGGGAATAATTCTGCATACTTTTCTAAGGTGGGTTTCGTCGTTACTGATAAAGCATCAGCACGACTGAAAACTTTATGTTCAAACAAGTAATTAATTGGTTTGTATAGTTGCTGGTTATTAAGTGGAGTTTTCTCTAGAAAACAAAAAGGATCGCCTATATCTACCAGCCATTTGATTTTCTGGCAACGTTTTTTGATGCGGAGACCCACTAAATGCCCCGTAAAAGGATGTGATATAGTAACAATGCCATCATAATCTTGAACTTTCATTAACTGTTGTACTTTTTTCAATGCTGGGAAATACCACAAACAAGCATGGTCTGGCCAATATAGCTTTTTCCAGGTTTGGTCGTAAATCCATTTGGCAAACCTAGTCAGCCATCTATCATTGATTAACCTTGCCGATTTATTACACCTATTACCGTCAAAAGAATTCATATCTGTTTTACCCAAGCTCTTCTTCAATTTCTCTGTAATAGTACTACCCACCCGATGTACATGAACACCATTCAAAATCTCCTCTCGAAGTAGTCCGGGCATTAAACTGCAGACGACATCAACACGATGCCCTTGCCGAGTCCAATATTCTGCAATGCTTTTCCAGCGAAAGGCACGAGGGTTTAGCATCGGACTGTAGTAGTAGGTGATAACGAGAAGTTTCATAATCTTGCGGGGCCTCTTCTACTTTGTGCATTGCTAATTTCATGAACAAGTATAGCGAAGATAATTCCAAAGATTATATAGAATTCTTCATTTCTAACAGCAAACATAAATATAATCTTCTAGGGGAGGTTGCACCTAAGGTATAGTATGGTAATTTGTCATTCATGGTGAACCCCATAACTGATAGACAAAAAGCAGGTATTCAAGTTATTAACATGGTTTAATTTGATTAGTTTACGAGAATTGGGTTCACATATATAGTCATAAATAAATAGTCCATATTCTCGGAGTTTTACCATCCTATATACTGGTTTTCCATAACCTAAATGCACCCCAGCAAATTCCTCAAGTCCAAAATACAAAGATTTTGCTTTTGCAGAATCTTCTAAGCGGAATAACCCTAAATCTAAACGCCCTGGTTCCTCCCCCTTTAGTTGTATTGTCCAGTGTGCTTTCACGGAACGGTACTCATTTCGTCTTGTAGGCAGTGGTGTATACAGATATGTTCCAGGATCGGCAATCCAATCCTTGCCATCGACGTTTAATTCTATGGCAAGTTGGTCGTTATGAGCATGACCCCCATTACCATTTTGACCGATCGCCCCGCATCTCACAGCTAAGTAAAGTCGTTTCGAGCGATAGAGATACAAGCCAAAATCTGGATAGGCATAGATCCTCAGCCCTTCGAGCAAGTCACCCCCTGGTGCTGGTATTTCTATAACTTGCCTGTGCTTCTCAGGTAACAAATCTAATTCTGCCTTCAATCTCTCCCAATCTTCCTCCCTACCTATACGAACCCGTTCAGCAGCAGTTGCTTGCCCTTGGTTTTGGTAAGAAGGGAGGTGATCGCCTCGAGCCAAGTTCCCCACCAGCTTTGTTTCCAGCCAGCCTTCCCCCGTGAAGGCAGCAAAGTCATCCCGCCTAAACAGACCGTTAATCGCAGCTACCAGATGCCGATGATCCAGAAAGTCTTCATGCCAGTATACAGAGTTATCGGGCAAGTCTGTATATCCGTCTAAGTTAGCATAGCATGATTTGGCTTCGGCTACGGTCATTTGGCGATATACAGACTGGAGTTTGAGAAATCGACCACTGTCATTATCCCCTATTTGGGGAATATGTCCATTTGGTTTGGTGATGTGCATCGTAAACTCAGCCATCTTTTCCAGCCGCTCAATGTACCAAGGGGGGAAGGGGGTGAGGCGATCGCCGTCCCCAGCCAAAGGGTAGAGCGGCAGCGGAGCAGGTTTGAGTTTAGGACGAGCTTTGTGCAGGTGATGGTCGTACTCTTTCAAGGCTAACTGTTTTTCTGGCGGCAAACCCAGCACTAAAGCTGTGGCATATACTACCATCTCCGCTGAAAGGCGATGGTAGCTGGTAGATGCCTCAAAGTTGGCACCATCGGGATAGAATTGATAATCTACTTCTGCAATCAGCTCCTGAACTGCGAAGGCTAACCAAGCATCAGTAGTCGGCGTGCGGGGTAAGTAAGCTGCTACAAACAACAGCCCCGCGATATCGGCAAGATAGTGGTTGGCTCTGTGTTCTGGGAACCATTCTAGATTATTGATAATATGCAAGCCGTGCTGATAAACACTGTGACTGAACTCTTTCTCAAATTCAGTGTCAAACTCCGCACCGTATGCCCGTAACAAGTCATAGGCTACTAGCCAGTTTGCCACCCTGATACCGACATCCATTGTGCAGTTCCAGTTGACACCAAAGCGCGGCGGATTGGTGGCAATGAAATCCAGCACTTGGCTGCGAAATTCACGGGCATAAACTTGAGGTGGACCAAAACCCTTTTGCCTTTCTGTTGCTAAAGCATAAGCCCAAGCTAGCTGAGGCAGATGCTGCATCCGTGCTAGTTCCCAAGGGACTTTGACGTCTACACCTAGCTTATGACCATAAGGAATATCCTTGTACCATATATCCTCAGACCAACGGTATCCAGATTTGAAATCCAAATGCCAGTCGATGGGGATGTAACACCGATCCACCAAGCGCCAGATCCGCTGAGATTCGGCTAGGTTAGCTTGATTAATCCGCCCTTCCAACCATCTGCCTTCACTGTCCGCATGAACTGGGATGCCCATTTTGCAAACATAACTCTCTAGTCCTCGGCAGTACATACCGTGTCTTACTTGCACCCAGCCGGAACCGAGGAGATCGAAGCGGTGGTCGAGGTAATGAGAAGTGACTGTTGCCAGATGGTCGGCGGGCGATCGCCACCAATCAATCTCCACGGGGCGAAAATAACTGTGAAGTTGACCAGAGGAGGATGAGGAAGAGTTGACGTAGGTTGAATGCCAAGCATCGCGTTGGCTTTGAAACAGAAATTTTAATTCTCTCCGTACCTTCCTAACTGCCTTTCTAATCACTACCTGTAGAGAGCTAGACATCCAACCCATAACGCTTGCGATTTAAGTAGTATCTTACCTTTTCGTAAATATTCCGATGATAAATAAGACCTTGACCTTCGGTGAAGCCAGCATTTTTGGCTCTTCCGTACTTAGTGTGCTAAATCAGCCAAAAGCCCTACTGGGCAAGGAATATAGTTTTTAACTCTATGCTTGAAGTGAATCCCTTGCCCAGTAGGGCTTTCAAGATTTTCTGTTCATTTTT
>JBFRWF010000304.1:0-29513 GCA_051439465.1 Xenococcaceae cyanobacterium
ATCCAAATACCTTGAGCCTTCCCCTACCGATTGGGTTAAATCGGATTAGTTGGAAACGATTAAGACGGTCATCCAAATACCCAGTTGAGGATTCCCTACCGATTGGGTTAAATCGGATTAGTTGGAAACGCGCTGGTAATTATAAGGCACATCTTTTAAAAAAGTACCCTACCGATTGGGTTAAATCGGATTAGTTGGAAACTTACGTACGTTATGCACGAGTTTTTCCTCAAATACCCTACCGATTGGGTTAAATCGGATTAGTTGGAAACCTTTATTTCCTCAGCCTTAAAGAGGTATTTCCATACCCTACCGATTGGGTTAAATCGGATTAGTTGGAAACTTTTAATAAGAGACCGCTGCTCGTACTCGGAAAAGCAGCGGCCCCTACCGATTGGGTTAAATCGGATTAGTTGGAAACCGCTAGCCCTAGTCCCGACAGTCATACATATCAAGTCCCTACCGATTGGGTTAAATCGGATTAGTTGGAAACGATAACTTGCTTTTTTTTAAACACAAGCTCTGATTGTCCCTACCGATTGGGTTAAATCGGATTAGTTGGAAACCCGACCCCCTTGTTCTTTATCCTGGTATAACCAGGATCCCTACCGATTGGGTTAAATCGGATTAGTTGGAAACCATTGTCTAATTTTGTATCTCCGTGGATCATGCATGCCCTACCGATTGGGTTAAATCGGATTAGTTGGAAACAATGTTTCTCCTCTGTGAGGAAATAGCAGCGGTCGACCCTACCGATTGGGTTAACTCGGATTAGTTGGAAACAACGCCTGCGTGAATACCACATTTGCCTCGGGGAACCCTACCGATTGGGTTAAATCGGATTAGTTGGAAACAATCGCCAGGAATCGCTAAGCCAAGAGTATTACGGCCACCCTACCGATTGGGTTAAATCGGATTAGTTGGTAACTTTTAGACTCTTTGTTGATAGCAGCCCGGTACTGCGCCCTACCGATTGGGTTAAATCGGATTAGTTGGAAACTTTTTTGGATCGGTTTTTGAAGCAATCCAATAGACCAACCCTACCGATTGGGTTAAATCGGATTAGTTGGAAACACGGGCGGGTTTAGGGACGTAGTTTATGCCAGAGACCCTACCGATTGGGTTAAATCGGATTAGTTGGAAACCCTTGGGAAATTTCCCTCGTTCGTATTAAAAACTCGCCCCCTACCGATTGGGTTAAATCGGATTAGTTGGAAACAGGATCACCTCCTGCAGGTTTGGCAGGATCACGAATCTACCCCTACCGATTGGGTTAAATCGGATTAGTTGGAAACACATCCTCACTATACATAACGGGAATTTGTGTCACTTGAACCATAATTTGGCAGTGAGGTGGAACCATAAAATGGCAGTAAACAGAGCTGAAATGCCTTGCTTTTCGTACTGAAATTTAAGAGTGCGATCGCCTGATAAAACCCATAAAATGGCATTAAGTCAAAAATAGAAGCATAAAGTGGCAATAAGTAAAATTTTCGCTTGATGGTTTCTCAAAAGCTCTCTAGACAAGAGTTTAAAAAACTTTATCCCGCCGGACTAGCCAAGTCGAGTCCACGAAAAAAAGCGAGTTGACGAAAAGAAGCATAACTTGACACCAGCCAAGTGGAAGCATAAAACGGCAGTAGCTGCCAAGATATGATTCAAGTGACACCCTCTATTAACCCCTACCGATTGGGTTAAATCGGATTAGTTGGAAACAGCGATAACTTCAAAGCTAAATAGTAATTCTCTTGAAGATTAGCTGGCTAATAGCTCAGGCCACTGGAAAGGGGTGTTGCCAATGTTGGAATATCATGGAAAAATTAATCGTTACTGCTGAAATCCTGAATTATCCATGTCTGTCTTTATTCCGACTTTGCAACGGCTAGAAAAGCTAGTCCCCGAACTGGTACAAGTTAAGAGTGGCAAACACTGCTTGATCCTCCTAAAAACGGCAACCCTGCGATGGGTTATGGTTCGTTCTCTTTATGATTCAGATTGTGATTTACAGGTCGAATTTGAGCAAGAATGGTTCAAAGCGGCTCAATGGCAAGAACAATTTTCTCAACAACTATTTCCAGGAATAAAACTCACAGTTGATGAGTTATTGTTCGCTGAATATACCAACATCACTAAGCAACAGTTTCTTAGCTCTTTGAAAAAGAGGTATCATCTCAACCAAGGTGATATTGACCATTTTTTGACTTACTTTCCCTTTCAAGTAGAGGAAAGAACAATTCGCAATAACTTGACCGCTTTATCGCAATTGAGAGACAGTTTATTAGATAAGCGCGGTCAAGGTAACTATCGCTTGAAAAAACTGGACGGTATTTTAGAAATCCTGGGTCTCAATGAAAGAGCCAGTGAGCAACAGTACCTGATTATTTCAGATGATTCTTATAGCTTATTAGATTTTCTGACCAGTGAGCTGTCAACCATCGCGGAACTGTTACTAGTTAAGATTAATGAGCAGCAACGCCTGTTTATCCACAATGATTATGTTGTGGCTGAGGAATTGCGGGAACCAGCGGCAGATTTGGCAGATCGGTTGAAAGAAATTTGGAAAGAAAAGCCCGTTCCTCCCATCCAAATTAGTTACCACAGTGCTAGTTTGAATAAGAAAGGAAAGTATCTTGTCTATCCAGTCTGCCTCTACTATTATCAACGAGCTTACTATCTCTGTGCTTTTGGTCAAGCTCCTCCTAACCAAAACAGAAAGCAGGTTCAGTGGTATAATTATCGGCTAGAGCGCATTAGTAAAATTAGCAAACTTTCCTGGGATGAGCCCAATTTGCCCTTCTCGTCTCAGCAAATTCTCGACCAGGAACAAATTTACAGTCCTGCCTACATTCAGTCACAGTTAGAGTCAGCTTACGGGTTCGATTTCTACCAGAAGAAGGAGGTGATGCTGCTGCGGTTCGACCCCGATTTTGCCCGCCGCTACATCGATAATTCTTTCCGCCACCAAACCTTTGAAAAGATTGAAGATATCGAGGAGGTTATTAGCATCATCTCTCAGTCAGGGGGTGAGCTGAAAGACTTGTTGACAGCTTATGTTAAGGAGTTTCTCAATAGCGCCTACTACGTCCTCAGCTACCGTCAAAATGATAATAACGTGGTGATGCGACTGCGTGCTTGGGGACCGATGGTTGAAGTTCTCTTACCTTTGGACTTGCGACAGCGGGTGCGAGAAGATGTGGAAAAGACTTGGGAATTTTACCACCTACCTTTTTAGAGGCTGTATGTAAAGTATCTGTTAAAATTAGGCGATCGCCAATTCCCAACTCAAAATCCTCAATCCAAAATCCAAAATCCAAATGAATCAAACACAAACCCCCCTGCTAACATCTCGCTTTGAGAAAGCTTTAGTTTATGCTACTCATCTCCATGCCAGACAACTGAGAAAGGGAACAAAGATTCCCTACATCAGTCACCTACTTAGCGTCGCCGCCTTAGTCTTGGAAAATGGGGGTGATGAAACCCAGGCGATCGCAGCTTTACTCCACGACGCAATTGAAGATCAAGGAGGAGAGAGAACCCGCCAAGAAATTCGCCATCAGTTTGGCTCTGAGGTGGCTGAGATTGTTGAAGGGTGTACCGATGCAGATGTCATTCCTAAACCCCCCTGGCGAGAGCGCAAACAACGATATATAGCTAAATTTCGCCATGCTACGCCAGCAGTGCGGCGAGTATCCCTAGCTGATAAGTTGCACAATGCTCGCTCAACAGAAGCGGACTACAGGAAAGTTGGAAAAGCTATCTGGGACCGTTTCCAAGGCGGACGGGAGGGAACCCTCTGGTTCTATCGGTCGATTATTAAAGCGGCACGAGAAGCAGGGGATTCTAGTTTTCTTCTATCAGAACTAGAACGGGTAGTCAAGAATTTGGAGTCTACCAAAAAACAAAACAATAGTTGAGTTTGTCAATACCGATTAAAATGATTAAAGTTGCTCTAAATAGCTGAGCAAATCAGCCATTTCCTGAGTATTAGGCTGGAATTTCGGCATGGGCGGCGTTTTGCCACTAATTACCTGGTCAATCAGACTCACCTTAGACTTGCGCTTGGGAATGTCGTGCAGACTAGGTCCAATGTTACCATCAGCTTGCAATCCGTGACATTCAGCACAGTTGATCTCGAAAATAGCATGACCCTTAAGAACATCACCTTTGAGGGACAGTACTTCTTGAATGTAAGGATCTGAAAGCCGATGTAAATGGATACCCAGGGTGCCGACAAAAATTATCAGCAGGACCACCATAGCCATTAAGGTAATCCGCTGTGCCAGAACTTTAGGTTGGGCAAACTGGTTATCCACTGGTTATTTCAACGCTCTGTATGTTAACATTTTGCAATATTTCTCCCTCTGGATGCTACCTCAGTTAAACTAATGTAACAGTTTTGCCAGAAATATTTCGATTCGTAAATATAACTTAAAATTTATTAACTGGGTAAGCAAGCCGAATCAAAGAGGATTAGAGGATTAAGACGACAGTAGAACTAAAAGGCGGTCTTCGAGTAGGATAAGAAAAAGGTAAACAAATATCACAAAGGAGAAATACTGTGATTGAACCTCTGCTTTTGGGCATTGTTCTGGGTCTAATCTTTGTCACTCTAGCTGGGCTATTTTTCGCTGCCTATATGCAGTTCAGACGCGACAATCAGCTTGGAATCGATTAAGATCCCATCTAGATAGGCATTGTCGGTGGGTTGCGAAAATCTTGAATCCGTCGAACAAACCGACAAGCCCTTTCAGAATTCAGAATTCAGAATTCAAAATTCAGAATTTCCTGGTCAAAATTAAATTCTCCCACTAGCAGCACATTTGCCTGACGCCCTTGCTCAAGTGCATGAGTTAGCTGGATGTCCAGATAATTAGGAGGCTTGTAGGGCAAACGCTGCGCCCACTCAATCGCTGTAATTCCTGGGGGCACTTCTACCCCTTCCCAGTAAGTTTCTGGGGAGATTGCCTCAATCTCCCCAGCTTGCAAGCGGTAGAAATCCAGGTGATACAAAGGCAAGCGTCCTTCAATATACTCGTTAATCAGGGTAAAAGTGGGACTGACAATGGGCTCTGTAATCCCCAAACCCTCACCAATGCCCTGAACTAAGGTTGTTTTCCCAGCCCCTAAATCCCCTTCTAACAAAACCACACTACCTGCTGGGAGAGATTGCCCCAGTACCCTGCCCAACTGCCGCGTTGCCTGGGCATCAGGAAGAAAAATTGCCACCGACTGCAAAGCCATTTCTAGAGTATCGGTCAAGAAATAAGGGTTGACAAAAAAGAGGTGATCTGCAATAAAATCCTCGCCAAGTGTTGGCGAGCAAAATCCGTGATAATCCGCGTCATCCGCGTCATCCGCGTTCTATCCACCCATACACTTTACCTAGCCAAATGTCCTAGTCTCAGAACTTATACTCGTGGCTGCCACTTGCCACTGTACCATCGCAGCAACACCCTTGCTAGCTTTTGGGGATCGTGGTGTAAATAACCTGTCTGCTCATCTTCATCCATGACATTTGCCCAGACAACCCGACGCCCCAGTTTAGAGACATCCTCCTGATCGAGAAACACTGGATGGGATTTTTCCTGAGCGTAGCGAATCAGAGACTGGGCGGAGGGGGAACTGCGATGGACTAGGACAGCATCAAATAACCGTTGACCGCAAACTTCATCAATGGCTCGGATATGATCTGAGACGCTGTAACCTTCGGTTTCACCAGGCTGGGTCATAATATTGCAAACATAGATGCGAGGAACCGTCGCCTTGGCGATCGCTTCCCGAATCTCTGGCACTAACAGATTGGGAATGACACTGGTATAGAGACTTCCCGGACCAATGATAATGTATTCGGCTTGCTCAATTGCCTTAATCGCAGCAGGCAAAGCGGGGGGAGAGTCGGGAAGGCAGCCAATCTTGCGAATCCGTCCCCCGGCTTTGGTAATATTCGACTCTCCCTCAATCCGCCGTCCATCGGCTAACTCTGCCCAAAGACGTACATCACTCAGGGTTGCTGGCAACACCCGTCCCCGCACGGCCAAGACTTTGGAACTGGCAGCGATCGCTCTCTCCAAGTCTCCCGTAATCTCACTCATTGCCGTGAGAAACAAATTGCCAAAACTGTGACCTGTCAAACCATTACCAGCTTGGAAGCGATATTGAAACAATTCTGTCAATAACTTTTCCTCGTCTGCCAGCGCCGCTACACAGTTGCGAATATCCCCTGGTGGCAGCACGCCAATTTCCCGCCGCAGCCGTCCAGAAGAGCCACCATCATCCGCAACCGTGACAATGGCAGTAATTCTGCCACTGTATTGCTTAAGCCCTCTGAGCAAGGTAGAAAGACCTGTACCACCGCCAATCGCTACAATTTTTGTGCCTCGATTTAAGCGACGGTGAGCCAGCAGCACATCAACCAGTTCCCGATCGCTTTCCGGCTTCAGGGCTTCAGTAATCGAGCCAACGGTGCGGGTTTGCCCCCAGAAAATCAAGAAAAATCCCAAGGCGATCGCAATTGGTCCGGATACATGGCTAGGGAGAATCTGAGCAAGTGTCTCTATTATCTCAGAAATAAACTCGATCAAGCGGTAAATTGGTGTCAGCTTTACCCAAATCGCCAACCCCAAACTGGTGAGCAAAACACCAGTGGCACTAATCAGCAACCAGCGCTTCACAAATAATCCCGGTGACAACCACTTGAACCATCGGTTGACTCTATGGGGAGCTCGATTCATCCGAGCAAAATTTCTCGTCTCTGCCTTGAGCTTGCGCAAGGCTTGTTTAAATGGAGAGATTAACATAACCGATGACCGACAAGGAAATAGGCTTGACCGACTTTAACCGAACTTGGGGAAATAACTCAAGCCTTCTGCTCGATTTGACTGACTTTGTCTTGTTAAAGTTGCCATAGTTGAACAGGCGTTCTACGAAAGTAACCTGATCTTTGGCGCACAGTTTTGATATCTCTACCCAGTGGGTGTAAGTCATAGTAATTAGCACTCTGACAAACTTTCTGTACTCAGCAATCGTGTATTCTAGCCACAAGAGTTGAGTAGTACTAGGGTGAAGCATCCATTTATCGGTACGAATATCCCCCGGCGTGTCAGCCTTAACGAACCTTTTTTTCGTTCTCTTCTTAGTTTTAGTCACGGTTATCGACCCACCTCACCCCTTGAAAATCATATCCTAACTCAGACCCCGATTCTTGTCAAGTTAATTATTAAACAAGACCCAAACAAATAAAGTAAAAAGTAAAAAGTAACAAGAAATACTCCTAACAGTTTTTTGCTTTTGCCTTTTCCCTGAAAGCCTTTTGTCTTTAAGGATGCTTCGCGTTATCATTGGCTTGAGCTAACCCCACCTAAATCAAAGATTGTAGATATCGAATGCGCTCAAGCATTCTGTTCAAACCACAGTGTAAGCAAAACAACATCTAAGCCATAACCATAATTAAGCCAGCAAAAAGCTAGATGGAAAAGCGAATTTTAGGACTCGATCCAGGAATAGCAATTTTAGGATTTGGGACAATTATCTGCGAGACAGCAGAAAATGTGGCGATCGCCGCAGGTAGTGCCCAGCGCCAATCGGTGAAGCTGACACCTGAGCCTGTGCGATTACTCGATTTTGGTGTAATTCAGACCCCAGCTAAAACTGCTGTTGGAGAGCGACTCTGTATTATTTACGACGATTTGCACACCCTGATCCAGGAGATGCGCCCTGATTTGGTGGCGATTGAAAAGCTATTTTTCTACCGCATGAGTACTACCATTACAGTGGCTCAGGCACGGGGGGTTGTGATGCTAGTTTTAGCACAGAAAAATATCCCCTATGTTGAATTTACGCCTGCTCAAATTAAACAGGCATTAACCGGATATGGCAATGCTGATAAATACGAAGTGCAGTCAGCGGTGGCGCGGGAGTTGGATTTAGATTCTCTTCCTAAGCCAGACGATGCTGCTGATGCTCTGGCTGTGGCTATAACTGCTTGGTTTCATCTTTAGCCTGAATAGGGGTTAACACCCTCTCCCACTTCATACTTCATCTAGCCAGTCTTCATAACCACAAGCAAGCAAACGCCTCCTCACCTTAGCAATGGCTTGAGGCGAGGGAACATCAGTAGACTTCACCCGATACACATCATTGAGAATAAGGTAATAATCCTTCCGGGTGTAGTGAGCCACAACTTCTGCTAAGTTCCGATTCGACATCTCATCATATAGCAATGCTAAAAGCGGAAAATAAGCTTCCGCTTCTACTCCATCGGGAAAGGCACACTGAATCAGCTTATAGGTACTCAATAGATAAGGCGCAATAGTAGCCTGCATGGTTAATTTCCTGTTAAAGGACAAGAGGAATGGATATATACACTCAAATCTAAGCCTTGAGCACTTATCGCCCTGACAGCTTTGGCATCTGCCGTCATGGTTACAATGCCCAACTGGTCACCTGTTCCAAAAATTATTATATCGTTTGCCCCCAAACTTCTCGTTGTCTGTAAGTTTAAGGCTCTGGTAGAGGGATTGTCGGGGATGATAGTCATTCTTTGCAAGAATCTACTCGCTCTCGCCTGTTCTGATGCTCCGCCAATCCGTTGAACAATATTCGTGAACTCGTTGAAAGCTGTCTGAGTCATCACCATTTGTTGTGCTTGTACATATTGTCGCAACTGATAGCGTACCGACGAGCCTTCAGAAATAAACGCAACTCCAGTCGTAGTGTCTAGATTGAGCATTTCAATGCCACTTAGTTATGGTTTTTGGAACCATAGCTTCCTCGGCGATCGCAATCAATTGATATTTTGGGGCAACTGCCTTAGCGACTGGCAAATCAGAGCTAGGCTAGAAATAATTCTACAAGGGACGGGATTAGGAAACTTCTATGGAAACTATCACCTTAGACTTGAATTCCATCATCGAGTTGACAGATGACCAATTCTTTCAGCTTTGTCAGAATCACCGGGATTATAGATTTGAGCGCACAGCATCAGGAAAATTAATAATTATGCCCCCCACAGGAGGAGAAACTAGCAATCGTAATGCTGATTTAACTTTTCAACTCCAAGCCTGGAGTCGTCAGAATAATCTAGGAATTGCCTTCGACTCTTCTGGTGGCTTCAAACTCCCCAATGGTGAAGATCTTTCCCCGTCAGCGTCTTGGGTAAAACGAGAGCGTTGGGAGGCTCTAACCCCTGAAGAAAAAGAGAAATTTGTTCCCCTATGTCCTGATTTTGTAGTGGAGTTACGCTCTCCCAGTGATTCCCTGAAAAAAATACAGGCAAAAATGCAGGAGTATATGGACAACAAAGCTCGTTTAGGCTGGTTAATTGACCGGAAAAATCAGAGAGTGGAAATATACCGTCAAGGTCAAGATGTGGAAATTTTGCAATCTCCTGTAACTCTATCAGGGGAAGAGATCTTGTCTGGATTTGTCTTGGATTTAAGTGAGATTTTGTAAAAAGAAAACCTAGAGAATCTCTAGGTTATGGTGTCACCGACTGCCTTCAAAAATCTTGGCTGTGCTTTAATGAGATGTAGCCTCAACAGCAGCAGGTTGTAGCAGACTGACAATACTTCCGTCGGGGGTGCGCATCGCTGCTACTTTTCCGAAAGAAGGCTCCCGGACGCTTCCTTCTAATTTTGCACCCATTTCTTCGAGAGTAGCAATCGTTGCATAGACATCATCGACATGAAAGCTCAAGATGGGCGAACTTCCCGACTGACCATTCTCAGAAGCGCCATGCAGAGCAATGGTAGTACCATTAGCATCTAACTCAGCCCATCCAAGACTAGACATTTTCACCTTAAGTCCCAATCCTTCACTGTAGAATTTCACTGTGGCAGGAATATCCTTAACCATCAGCATGATGTGCTTAAACTCAGCTGCCATTGATTATCTCCTAGGACGATGCAAACTTATGTTTCATTTTTAGCATACAAATCTTAAGTAATGATAATTGTAATTAGGTTATTGTCCAATCTTCAATCATCAAATTAGGAACCAGTCCAAAATCCCGCAGGTTGCGCGTAACTAGGATACCATTGACTGAAAGCACAATCGCCGCAATTCGTAAATCTTGCGTACCAATGCGTATTTTTTGACGACGTAACTCAGCAAAATGCTCGTAAGCAGCCTGGTTGAAATCAATCAAGTTGAATTTTCTTAATGCTTCTATAGTCTTCCGAAGCTTTGTGTAAGCTGATATCTGTTCATTAGCTGAGGAAGCACGCCTGATGAGATTGAGTCGTCCGCGCATTTGTTCTTCTACGGTAATGACTGTTATAGCAACCTCATCAGGATTAACTTCATTAAAACGTTGCACAACCAGTGATTTATCCCTTTGAAGTAGGGAGACATGATCCGTATCGAGTATAATCAGACTCACTTCGCCTCTTCCTCTGCGTCGAGTTGAGCATAATAAGCTTCCATCTCTGCATCGAGTTTACGGCGATATTCTGCTATGTATTCGAGCATCTGATCGAATTGCGGATCGTCTTTGAATATACCAGCCATCTCCAGCCAGGGATTGTTGGGGTTTTGTTGTCGGAGAAGCTCTCGTTCTTCATCGCTCAGCGGCTTCTTCAATTGCTCTGGATCTCGTAAATACTCCTTTTTGGTTTTAATCACTTTCTCGATAAACGCCTGGTGCTTAGGCTGAATATCCACCAGGCTGAGTTGAGCTTGGATCTGCTCTTCAGGAAAGAATTCGTAAAACTGAGCGATCGCTTTGGTAATAAAAGACCAAGTGAGTCTTTCCATGTTCTCGAAGGAAAGAATCACCATTTTTCCTTCCTTAAACGCCGGCTCAATCAATTCGTAAACCTTCTGACCATGATGCTCTGCCAGAAACCCTGATTCTGGGACTAATTCATGTACTTTAATCCTGAGAGCATTGTCTCTCTTGATTTGGGAGGATGTTGGTGAATTCATAAGGATAAGTTTTAGCGAGATGGTTATTCCTATGTTAAACAATCCTCCCATTAGATTGAGTAGGCGATCGCTTTCCTTACGTTTTTCGCTCTCCCTCTTCGAGCTTGGCAGGTGCTGACAACTGTTGCACCAAAGTTTTGAGTTCTTTGTCTACTACGTGTCAATTGTCGTAATCCTTAAATATTACATTCCGTAGTTCAATGTTCAAAAATATCTAACTGCTCCACAAACGGTTCATTCCCCTTTTTACTTTGTACTGGTTGCCTTTTCTCAATCCCTTTGCGCAATCCCAGAGCAATTTTACTGTGCTTCTCTATGTGTCCCATTACCTGCTTTGCCCGCTTAATCACCGAATCAGGTAAACCCGCCAAACGCCCTGCTTCTATACCATAGGAACGGTCTGCACCTCCTGGACGAACCTGATGTAAGAAAATGATTTCGTCGGGCATTTCCTTTACTGTTACCTGATAATTAGCAACATTAGAAAGAATAGATGCCAGTTCATTCATTTCGTGGTAATGGGTGGCAAAAATAGTTCTGGACTGAATCTCTGTTCCCAGATATTCTGCTACTGCCCAGGCTATAGAAAGACCATCAAAAGTAGCAGTGCCGCGACCAATTTCATCCAGGAGTACAAGGGATTTACTTGTAGCATGATTGAGGATATTTGCTGTCTCATTCATCTCCACCATAAAGGTAGATTGACCCGTAGCTATGTCATCCACAGCCCCCACGCGGGTAAAGATGCGATCGCATATCCCCAATGTTGCCGCTTTAGCAGGCACAAAACTCCCTATCTGTGCCATTAATTGAATCAACCCTACCTGCCTTAAATAACAACTTTTCCCACTTGCATTTGGTCCGGTCAGAATAATTAGGTCGGGATAGTTATTTGTTGGTTGTTGTTTGTTGTTTGTTATTTCTTGTCGGTCTGTTTCAAATGAAGAATGACCCATTTTGGTTGAATTTGGCACAAAGAAATTAGCCCCAAGAGATTGTTCAACAACTGGATGTCGCCCATCAACAATCTCAATTTGCCGTCCTTCTAATATTTGCGGGCAACAGTAACCCTGATAGATAGCTATCTCTGCTAAACCAGATAAAACATCAATAGCAGCAACCGCTTTGGCAACATGGCGAATCTCTTGGGCTTTCTCTCCTACCTCAGCCCGCAAAGCGGCAAAAATCTCGTATTCTAAGCGGTTTAAGTCATCCTTTGCCGTCAGAATCCTAGTTTCCCTTTCCTTCAGTTCCGAGGTAATATACCGCTCCTCATTAGTTAGGGTTTGCTTGCGGTTATAATTATCCGGAGCTTGATCTGCCTTACTGCGAGGCAAACTAATGTAATAACCAAAAGTCTTATTATAACCAACCTTGAGATTAGAAATACCCGTGCGCTGTCTTTCTGTCACCTCCAAATTGGCAATCCACTGCTGATCTTCAGATAGCTTCCGGCGCATTTCATCTAGTTCAGGACTAATCCCATCTCGAATTACTCCCCCTTCCTTGAAATGCTGGGGAGGAGATTCGACCAAATGAGCAATAACGTGCTTGCCTAATTGTTCTAATTCAGGGGGAATTCTCTGTAACGCTCTTAGATAAGGAGAAGAAGCCTGTGCAGCTAATTCCGCCAGTTCTGTTAACTTGACCAAAGAATCTGCCAAAGCCAACAAATCCCGTGCACTGGCACTTCCAGAACCAACACGACCTCCGAGCCTTTCTAAATCATAGATGCGCCTGAGCATTTGCCGCAAGTCTTGGCGCAGGGAGCCGTTTTCCGATAGTTCCTGAATTGTCTGCTGTCGGGCGCGAATGCCTTTAATATCTAATAATGGTTGCAATAGCCAGCGGTGTAAGGCTCGACCTCCCATTGCAGTAGTGGTGCGGTCTAATGCCCAAAGTAGGGAACCATGAAAAGTACCATCCCGCACAGTTTGGTTAATTTCTAGGTTGCGAAGGGTTTGAGGGTCAAGAATTAAGTAATCTGCAAGGCTATAGGTGCGTAAGGGTTGGAAGGGGACTTGATTGGCTTTTTGGGTGTCTTCGATATATTCTAATAATCCCCCAGCAGCACGCACGCCGAGGGGAAGGTGTTCGCATCCCATCCCTTCCAGGGAACGGACTTTGAATTGGGTTAAGAGTCGCTGTTTGGCTTCTGTGATGGTGAAGGGAGTTTGCGATCGCAGGGAATAACAAAAGCAGTCTGGCAAGCAATCTGCTAGATACTCTGATTGCTCCCCCGGTCGCAGTATACTATTGATATCTGGGGCATTGGTAGGAATTAGCACCTCTGAAGGTTTTAGGCGCAATAATTCTAAAGTCAGGGAGGCCAAATCACTGGATTGGGTGGTGAAAAATTCCCCGGTGGAAATATCCGCATAAGCCAAACCCCAATGATTCCGAGCAATTACCACTGCGGCGAGAAAGTTGTTGCGACGGGCATGGAGCATCTCATCATCGGTTAAGGTACCAGGGGTGAGTAATTTTTGTACCTCCCTTTTTACTATGCGCTTTTCAGCGGCAGCTTGGGCAGCATCTTCTACCTGATCGCAGATAGCGACTGCATATCCTTTTTCCACCAGTAGCCTGCTGTAGCGCTCCAAGGCATGGTGCGGCACCCCCGTCATCGCCACCCTTCCGGTTTCCTTGCCTCCATCCTTACTGGTGAGAACCAATTCCAGTTCCCTAGAGATAGTCACCGCATCCTGGAAAAAGCACTCAAAAAAATCCCCCACCCGATACAGCAGCAAAGCATTGGGATACTGTTCTTTTACCTCAACATAGTGCCGATACATGGGGGAGAGCTTTTCTGGATCCAGCTTCCGGTAATCAGTGTGAGGACTCTTCTTTGGGTTGGCACTGCCGATATTAGTGACTTCTGCGGTGGTAGATGTTTTGTTTGAAGATGTGCTCATAGGTTATCAAATTGCGGCTTATTTTTGTAGACTGATCTTCTTAGGTTATTACCGTAGATTTTAGTGTTATCTGTGTTCCATATTTAGAGTTTGATGTCCCATCTTGCAGCTTTTATAAAAAAGGCTTTCAGAACTGATGCGGCATTATCTCACAGAAATTGCCGAGATGCGATCGCCTGTCTTCAAACCGACTCATTTGAGCAATTCCTTATAACAATGCCATTATCTCATAGGAATTGTCGAGATGCGATCGCCTGTTTCCAAACCGATTCATTTAGCTATTTGCTACCAAAGGAGAGAGGGAAAGTGGAAAATAGACAAGTTGCCGCTGTCAAGGGGGAGACTGGCGACCTTCATAGTATTCTGTAGATTGTATGAGCGTGTTTTTCAAGCTTATACTGAATCCGGGTCTAAACCCCCCTTTATCAATTTGTTGTCTTTTTCTTCCCCTGCTCCAATACTGCGAGGGATTTGCCCTATTCTCGCTTCCCCTGCTCCCCCTGCTCCCCTGCTTCCCCTGCTCCCTACTTTTGCATGCAAGCCTTTTGCCTTTTGCCTTTGAGCGCTCTGCGGAGCAGCGACGAAGTCTAGCGAGTCCCTGCTCCCCCTGCTCCCCCCTCCCCGTTCCCTATTCCCTGCTTCCTTCAAAAAAGTTAACCCGGATTTGGTATCAGAGGGCTACACAAGCCCTTTCAGCCGCCCCAGAATTTGCTCTAAGGAGGCAATTAACTCAGAAGCACCCTCCAGATTGTTGGCTTTTGCCCGATCGCATAGTTGACGTGCTATCTCTGACATAGATTGCACTGCCACCGAAGCACTTCCACCTTGAATTTGGTGAGCTTTGTGGGCTAGGGCGACACAATCGTTAGCTTCCAGGGCTTGCTTCGCCTGGAGCAGGTAGACTTCCCCATCTTTGACAAAGGTTTGCAGCAGTTTCATTTGAAAAGATATATCTCCCCCAGAGATGTTCTCCAGGTAAGGCCAATCTATCAAATCTGGGGCAAGATAAATGCTTATTTCCCTTTGGAATTGGCTACTTTCTCCTTCCCAGTCTCCCTGGACTAAGGGTAACCATCGCTGTATCGCTGCTTCCAAGTCTTTCAGCGCCACTGGCTTACTCAGATAGTCATCCATGCCAGCAGCTAGGCACTTCTCCCTATCCCCCTCCATGGCATAAGCTGTCATCCCAATCACCACTGTATATTGGTCTACCCTTTCCCGTTGCCGTAAAATTTCTGTTGCCTGGTAGCCATCCATCACTGGCATCTGACAATCCATCAGCACGATGTCGTAGTTGCACTCTGCTAATTTATCAAGAGCTGCTTGACCATTCTCCACTCCATCCGCCTGGTAGCCTAGCTGTTGCAACTGATGCAGTGCTAATTGTCGGTTCATGGGGGTATCTTCCACTAACAGAATTTTCAGGTTTGTTCCTTGTCCTTTGTCAGGGATCAATGGTGCTTTCCCAGGCAACGAATCTTCTGAAGACAGGCTTTGGGCAGCCAACACCTTTAGGAGTGATCTCAGCAGCCGAGATTCTTTCACCGGCTTGACTAAATAATCAGAAAACCCGCTGCTCAGAAGTTTTTCAGCTTGCTCGCCTTCGTACAGGGAGGTCATCAGAATTAACTTAGTATGCGCCCAAGCCGGTTCAGCGAGAATTAGCTTACCTAGGGTTGCCCCATCGATTTTAGGCATTTCCATATCCAGCAGAGCTACATCGTAGGGTTTTCCTGCGGCTGCGGCGGTTTGCATAGCAGTGAGAGCAACAGCGCCATTGGCAGCTTCATCCACTTCCATCTCCCAGCCAGTGAGCTGATGCTGCACAACTTGACGATTGATTGAATGATCGTCTACCACCAACAGCTTCTTCCCTCTGAGGGCTTCATAGGAATTACCGACGTGGGTAGAAACCTGAGGGATTGCTATTTTTGTAGTTGCAGGGGCTATTTTGTCAAAGATAGCCGTGAACCAGAAAGTAGAGCCAACCCCAGGCTGACTGTCTACGCCAATTTTACCTCCCATCAGTTCCACTAGTTGCTTGCAGATAGCTAAACCTAAGCCTGTGCCGCCATACTTGCGGGTAGTGGAACCATCTACTTGTGAGAAGGATTGAAATAGCCTTTTCTGGTCTTCTTTTGCAATGCCAATACCAGTATCTTTGACGGCAAATCGTAATTTTGTCTTTTGTTTCTTGTCATTCTGGGAGCTAACAGATACATGAACCGCGACTTCCCCTACCTCGGTGAATTTGATCGCATTTCCCACCAGATTGGCGAGAATCTGCCGCAGACGACCCCCATCTCCCATTAGTTGTCGTGGCACCTCACTGTCTACCAAAAGACCCAGTGCCAAACCCTTGATAGTGGCTTGGGGAGTGGATAAATCCAACACTTTTTCCAGGCAGCCGTTTAAGTCCAACTCTTCCCTATTCAGCTCCATTGCCCCGGCTTCCAGTTTGGAGAAGTCGAGAATATCGTTGATCACCGTCATCAAATGGTCGCCACTTGCTTTGAGGGTTTGCACAAACTCGAGTTGTTGGGGATTGAGCTTAGTGGTGGTTAACAGTAATTCGCTCATGCCTAGCACACCATTCATAGGAGTGCGGATTTCATGGCTCATGTTGGCGATAAATTCGGATTTGAGCCGTGCTGCTTCTAAGGCAGCTTCCCTTGCTGCGACTAATTCATTTTCGTACTGCTTGCGCTCGGTAATGTCACGGTTAACCCCGATGGTGGCTGTTAGCTGGTTATTTTCATTTAACAGCGGCACGATAACTGTTTCGCAGAACCCTTCGCTGCCATCTTTATGGATGAAGTTAATCTCGCCAGCCCAGAGCCCCTCGCACCTCAAGCCGTCAAGCATCTGCTGTGTCAGCAGATCTGTCTCTTCTGGCCGATATAACATTCCGGGAGTTTTGTCCAACGCCTCGGCTCTGTCATAACCGAACATCCTCTCGGCGGCTGGGTTCCAGTCAATGATGCGGCCTTCGAAGTCTGTGATGATGATGCCGTCAGAAATTGTCTCAAACATCAGTGCTTGTCTGCACAGCGCCTCTTCCGCTATTTTGCGTGCCGATATGTCTTGCACCAAACAAACTATTCCATCAATTTCTCCCTCTGTATTCTCCATAACGGAAGCCGCAACAGATACTGGAATTTGTCTGCCATCTTTGGTTAATAAGGTTGTTTCTTTCCTTCCCATAAAACTATTTTGTCTTGATTCATTAGTCCAACCTTGTTCTAAAAAATCTAACTCTTCTTGGTTTAAAAATACCTTTAATGGCTGGAAACGCAGCTCATCTTCTTCATATCCTGTGAGAAATAATGTGGCATTATTGAAGCTTTGAATTACGATCTCTTTATCCAGAACAATTATCCCATCACCCAGAGAACTAATAATGTTATCGAGATATGTTCTGGAGAAGTTTGCTTCTTCCAATTTTTCAACTATTTGATTAAATTGATCGGCTAAAATGCCAATTTCATCCTGAGAGTTTAGCTCTACTTTTGCTCCAAATTCTCCTCTCCCAATTTTAGCTGATGCCTCCTTGAGTTTGATAATGGGGTTTGCTATGATTCTTGAGTAGAAAAAACCCAAGCTGGTGGCTAAGAGCACCAAGAATGTGAAACAGAAGAGATTAATGATTAGATTGATAGCACTCCACTCAACTGTTTCATCTCCCTCCTGAAGCTCTTCTACTTCCTCTGCGAGGGCTCGCTCTATTTGGACAAGCAATTGTTCTATTGTGGCTGCCAATTTTTCTTGAACGTTATCATTTTGCCCTAAACCATCTCTCAGTTCCAGAACAATTTCATCTAAAGCTGCTTTACTCTGTTCCATTCCTCGGACAAACTCTTGCTCGTCTGCTTCAGCCAGAGATTTGTACTCAGATAAAGCTCTCTCTAGATTTTGCTGTTGCTTTTCAATTTCCCCTGCAATTAAATTAATTTGAGAATCATTCGGGTTTGAGCGGGCTATAATTGATACCTGACTAGAAGATTTAAGTCTCAAAGCATATTCTTTGATTCTATCTAACTCCAAGATACTGGGCGCGGTTATATCGGTAATATGATTAAATTTCTGATGGGCAATGTGGTCAAATCTAAGATTTATCGCCCCTAAGAATGTGGCCAGAGAGGCAACGCCTAGGAAACCTGAAATAAACTTTGTCCTTAGTTTCATATGAATTGCCCTAAAATAAAATAAAACAGTCTATGTTTAATAAATTTTTACAATATCTGAAACCTAATACTATTATAGTTATACTACTCAGGTCCACCACAAGCTGGCTATTTTATCTGATTGGGGCTTTCTTCTGGGTGGCTGCTTGCTAATTATTATGATAGTTGCAGACAATCTTAACATAGTTTTGAGAAGGAGAACAAATTAATGCCAGACAACTTAAAAAGCCAAGTCATAACCCAAGGAACCCAGCGATCGCCCAATCGTGCTATGCTGCGGGCAGTTGGTTTTGGCGATGGCGATTTTACTAAGCCCATTGTCGGTCTTGCCAATGGCTATAGCACCATCACCCCTTGTAATATGGGGATTAATGAATTAGCCAAACGAGCTGAAGCAGGACTCAAAAAGGCTGGGGCGATGCCTCAGATGTTTGGCACCATTACTATTAGTGATGGTATCTCTATGGGTACAGAGGGGATGAAATATTCCCTGGTGTCGCGAGAGGTGATTGCTGATTCCATTGAAACTGCCTGTACTGGGCAAAGCATGGATGGGGTGCTGGCAATTGGCGGTTGCGATAAAAATATGCCCGGAGCAATGATAGCGATCGCCCGCATGAATATCCCCGCTATCTTTGTCTACGGCGGCACCATTAAACCGGGACATTACAAAGGACAAGACTTAACTGTTGTCAGTGCCTTTGAAGCCGTAGGGCAATACAGCGCTGGTAAAATTGACGAAGCCCAATTAATGGCAATTGAGCGCAACGCCTGTCCCGGTGTTGGTTCCTGTGGCGGGATGTTTACCGCAAATACCATGTCCTCTGCATTTGAAGCTATGGGAATGAGCTTGCCCTATTCTTCTACTATGGCAGCGGAGGATGCAGAAAAAGCCGACAGTACCGAAAAATCTGCTTTTGTCCTAGTGGACGCGATTCACAAGCAAATTCTGCCCCGCCAGATTTTAACCCGCAAGGCGTTTGAGAATGCCATCTCAGTAATTATGGCAGTTGGGGGTTCAACCAATGCGGTGCTGCACTTATTGGCGATCGCCCATACCATTGGGGTTGAACTCTCCCTGGATGACTTTGAAACTATTCGCCACCGAGTTCCTGTATTATGCGATCTCAAACCTTCTGGTAAATATGTCACTACTAACTTACATCAAGCTGGCGGCATTCCCCAGGTGATGAAGATGCTATTGGTGCATGATTTATTGCACGGCGATGCCTTGACAATTAGCGGTCAAACTATTGGGCAAGTCTTAGCAGATGTACCGGATGCACCAGAGGAAAATCAGGACGTGATTCACCCCTGGGATAAGCCTCTGTACCCCCAAGGACACCTGGCGATCTTAAAAGGCAATTTGGCAACAGAAGGGGCTGTAGCCAAGATTAGCGGGGTGAAAAATCCCAAAATTACTGGTCCGGCACGGGTGTTTGAATCGGAGGAAGCTTGTTTAGATGCCATTCTCGCGGGTAAAATTAAAGCGGGGGATGTGGTGGTTGTGCGCTATGAAGGTCCCAAGGGTGGTCCCGGAATGCGGGAAATGTTAGCTCCTACTTCCGCTATTATTGGTGCTGGTTTAGGGGATTCGGTGGGTTTGATTACCGATGGACGCTTTTCCGGCGGTACTTATGGTATGGTTGTGGGTCATGTGGCACCGGAAGCAGCGGTAGGAGGTGCGATCGCGCTGGTACAAGAGGGGGATAGCATTACCATTGATGCGGATGGGAGGTTATTGCAACTGAATGTATCCGAGGAAGAATTGGCCCAGCGCCGTGGTAATTGGCAAGCGCCTAAACCCCTTTATACTAAGGGAGTGTTGGCGAAATATGCCAAGTTGGTTTCTTCTAGCAGTGTGGGAGCGGTGACGGATTTGGATCTAGCCTAAACCAGGCGCATACAAAGGTTGGTGGACGAGTCAAAGGTTTTGGGGACTGGGGACTGGAAACTGAACCCTTACCCCCTGTCCCCTGTTGCCTGTTGCCTGTTGCCTGTTGCCTTTTGATTACTGTCCCGGCTTAAGTGGATAGCCGAAAATATTAAACCCTTGGGTAGGGTGGGTTAGGCGGCGATAACTTCTCCAACTAACCTGCTAACTAACTATCCGCCGTAACCCACCAAAACCAAGCACTCTAGCTGTGTTAAGATTTATTTGATAAATCCTAGTAAGCTTTATAGAAAATTTCGATTTTGAACCTGAGGCTGTTACTTTGTTAAGATTTTAGGGAAATATATAAATATAGCCCCTAAGATTTGTCAGTAAAAAAGAGATAAGGTCAACATTGATGAATAATCCACAGGAATTTCGCCATATATTGGTCATCGAAGATAAAAAAGCTAGACGTATAGTTTCTCTTGAAGATACCACCTATTCAATTGGTCGTGATTCAAAGAGATCTATTGTTATTTACGACCGTCTAGTCTCTCGTCATCATGCTACCTTATTACGGGTAACAGATTATAAAACTAATAATTATTCCTATCGGATAATTGATGGCGATTTACAAGGCAATAGAAGTTCTAATGGTTTAGTAATTAATGGAAGAGTTTGCTTGTCCCATGAACTAAAACACGGAGATTTGATCGGATTTGGAGGTCAGGCAAAGGCGAGCTATCATATTATCTCTAATCCCTCAGATATAGATTTACTTAAAGCTGGCGAGCCAGTAGATAAAATCGAACGGGCAAAATCTTTAGAGGAATCTAAAAAAACCCTCACATCAAATCCAGAGTTTGAGCAGCAATTAAGTCAAGAAGATATAGTTAGATTGGCTTCCTTCCCGGAATTAAGTCCAAATCCGATAATTGAAATTGATGGGGAAGGTAATATCACCTATCTCAATCCAGCAGCTACCCTAAAATTTCAAGACATTCAGAAAACTAAGCTAGAGCATCCCCTCCTAGCGGGGTTACTCACAGAATCAAAAAATAAACAGGGCAACTTATTTGTCCGTGAAGTACAAATTGGGAAGAAAATATTTGAGCAATATGTTCACTACCTTTCTGAAAGTAAGCTGATCAGAAGTTACGTTTTTGATTTTACTAAGCGCAAGCAGATAGAAGCAGAGCTACGGGAGAGTGAAGAACGCTATCGCGCTGTAGTCAGGCAAATTGCGGAAGGGATTTTTCTGGTTGATGCTGCTACCAAACGCCTTCTAGAGGCAAATGCTGCTTATTGCAATTTGCTTGGTTATACCGAGGAGGAAATTCTGGGACTGACACTTTACGATGTTGTCGCCGGAGATCGTGAAAAGGTTGAGAGCGATCTTCAACAACTCTTGACAGAAAAAGTTGATTTCGTGGTCTCCTCTCAATCCCCTCTCCACAACCATCGCAGTAAAGATGGTTCCTTGATAAATTTTGAGGTGAGTGTTAGCCTGATCTGTTACCAGGAAAAAGAGATTTTCTGTTTTGTTGTTCGCGACACCACTTCCCGCCTGCAATTAGAGGAAACGCTCCAGTATCAAGCTTTTCACGATCTTCTGACCAACCTGCCCAATCGAAAACTCCTCAAGGAGCAGCTAGGGATTGCCCTAGCTAATGCTAGAAGGCATGAGAACCAGATGGCTGTCATGTTTCTAGCTCTAGGGCGCTTTAAGAACATCAACGATACTCTGGGTAATGCTATTGGCGATCAATTGTTACAAGGCATAGTAGAACGATTGAGAGCCTGTTTGCGGTCGGGTGATATCCTTGCCCGCTGGGGAGAAGATAAGTTCGTGGTGCTTCTACCTCAAATTAGTAGTATCGAGGATACCGCCAAGATTAGCCAAAGAATTCTATATGCCCTTAAGAAGCCTTTTGAGCTGGAAGAGCAGCAACTTCAGGTCGGTAGCAGCATTGGCATTGCAGTCTATCCTCAGGATGGTGAAGATCCCGAAAACATCTTGAAAAAAGCGGCTGCTGCCTTATACCACACTAAGGAAAAGGGTCCGAATAACTATCGGTTTTACAACTCGACGATGAATTCTAAGACTTCTATGTTATTGAAGCTGGAGAATCTTCTGCACAATGCCTTAAAGCAGGAAGAGTTTTTGCTGTACTACCAGCCTCAGGTGAATATCAACACTGGGGAGATCATTAGCATGGAGGCTCTCTTGCGCTGGGAGCATCAACAACTAGGGCGAGTATCCCAGGGAAAATTTATCCCCTTGGCTGAGAAAACCGACCTGATTATCCCCATCGGAGAGTGGGTACTGCGAACTGCCTGTGCTCAAAATAAAGCCTGGCAGTCGGCTTCTTTGCCGCCGCTACGGGTGTCAGTCAACCTCTCCCCCCGACAGTTCCAACAACCCAACCTGGTGTCAATGGTGGCGAGGGTTTTGGATGAGAGCAGACTGGAACCTCATTTGCTGGAGTTGGAAATTACAGAAACTACCATCATGGAGAATGTGGACTTTGCCCGTAAGACTCTGGGCGATTTGCACCAGATGGGGGTTAACATCTCTATCGATGATTTTGGCACTGGCTATTCTTCCCTTGGGGATCTCAAACAATTTCCCTTCCATACCCTCAAAATTGATCGGTCCTTTGTGAGCGCTCTCAAAGATAATCCGCAGGATACAGCGATTATCTCAGCTGCGATCGCCTTGGGGCGCAGCTTCAATCTGAGAGTGGTGGCAGAAGGTGTGGAAACACAAGAGCAACTCGAATTATTGCGCAGTCTCCAATGCTCACAGATGCAGGGTTACTTGTTCAGTCGGCCTATCTCTACCCAAGACGCCACCTCATTCCTTTCTTCTGGAACTCACAAGTTTTCACCCTCTTAAATCACTAAAAGAGCGATCGCACCCCATTCTCAATAAGCTCATCCAGTTATATCATGTCCGGTTACATCGATCTGTAAACGTAGTAAACGTAGGGTGGGCAGGAGCAAAGACTTTACTGTTTAGCTTAAGTATTCCCACCGAACCTGCCCACCTTACAAGATTTTAGACATCTGGGTCGTCCTCTACCAATTTATAAATATATGTAAACAACCCGTAAGGGGACGGAAACATGATTGCCTCACGTGTCCGGGGCGAAAGATCAGCCCACGTCTGAGACCACCTTCACCCCGTAAGGGGACGGAAACGAAAAAGCTTGAACCATATTGAAAGTTTTCCAGTAAATAGTCTGAGACCACCTTCACCCCGTAAGGGGACGGAAACCTCGCAACAATGGTAATGCCAACAGTGACAATCACTGTTATTGTCTGAGACCACCTTCACCCCGTAAGGGGACGGAAACCTCAACATATTTATTATGCTCGGCAGAACCCACTCCATGTCTGAGACCACCTTCACCCCGTAAGGGGACGGAAACGGTAGGAATTCTACCCTCCGTACGTGAAGATTATTCTAGTCTGAGACCACCTTCACCCCGTAAGGGGACGGAAACGAGAAGGAAATGCCCCCCTGGGGGGGGGCGAGAAAGGGTCTGAGACCACCTTCACCCCGTAAGGGGACGGAAACGTGAACAGCCCAAGCTGCCCCAGGAAACCGGACAGTTTTTGTCTGAGACCACCTTCACCCCGTAAGGGGACGGAAACAGGCAATAGGAAAGAAGTATAATCCGACGCCTCTTACACGTCTGAGACCACCTTCACCCCGTAAGGGGACGGAAACAATTTACTCATAGAACCTCAAATTTCTCTTCATATTCCCCTCAATATTCCAGTTGAAGCCTTATCTGGGATGTTGCAGCGATTGGGAATGAAAGCAGCCACCTTAGCAGAAATAGAAACAGCGATCGCTTCCGGGGGCGAGTGATTGGACTTGATACCAACGTCATTGTTCGTTACCTGACTAGTGACGGCGAAACGCAATGGCAGTAAAGGGAAAACTCAAGCTAAAATCACCAATCCCTGTGGATAAGGTTGAAGGGAGAAGAACTTTCCTGGTATTAGTTAGAATGACTCAGTCATTAACAAGAGTAATTTTGATGTTTTTGGTTCTCTTGGAAACTTCAGGTAATCAGAACTTTATCTTTGCCACAAACAAATTAAGAGAAAATATTGGAGCCTCGGAGTTAACCTATCGAGCTGGGACACAGTGGGTTCTAAATGCTGTAGGTAAAATTACTCAAAATGAGCGGTTAAGGGTTTGGCCAGATAGCGATCGCCTGAGAAACTTGCTGATAGATTCTAAGTTAAATCCGCCAATTGAAAATTCTGACAGCACAGTGGAAATAATTATTGCTGCATCAGGAAAGGCGTTATTGTTAGCTAAGAAGAAAGATACTGCTCAGAAAATTATTAGGGAAGTTACTCGAAAAGCTCTGCAAGAAGCTCCAGGAATAGATATTTGTGGGGTGTGGGTAGAATTTGAGTGGAACGAACCTAAATCATTGGATGCCGCTATCCAGAAGATTTATCAAGAGTTTCAAATAGTACACAGCAGCCTGCGATCGCCTCACTTGCGGTTCTTGCGCCTTCCGGTGGTTGAAGCCTGCGCCACCAGTGCCTTGCCAGCTTCTCAGTTGAGTAATCTTAATAACGAAAAAGTTGCTATCTCAGCTATGAGCAATGTCAAGAGAAAAGCAGCAGCAGAATCCTTAGAAAGGATGCAATTGATGGTTAGGGATATTCAGTACAAATTTGCCAAGAATATTGATAAGTTAGAAAAGATATTTGAAGAATCACTCAAGTGGCTAGCTGTGGTTCATGCTGATGGTAATGGACTGGGACAGATTTTTTTGAATTTCGGCGATTATGCTGAGGATAATCGAGATTATGTCGAACGGTTGAGGCGCTTTTCTCTGGCTTTAGATTTGTGTACTGAGAAAGCTTTTAAAGCCGCTTTGAATGTTTTTCCGCTGCAACAGGATATTCTCCCCGTTGTCCCCTTAGTTTTAGGGGGAGATGATTTGACGGTCGTCTGTGATGGGGAATATGCAATGGAATTCACGCGGAAGTTTCTCCAGGAATTTGAAAAGGAGACGGCGAAAACAGAACATTTAGAGGGAATTATTCCCCAGATTGCCACAAAAGCTCTCGCCTCAAATCGCCTATCCTCTTGTGGGGGAATAGCAATTATTAAACCACATTTTCCTTTTCATGTTGCCTATGAATTGGCAGAAGATTTATTAAAATCTGCCAAGAAAGTGAAAAAGAAGGTAACTCATAAAGATACAAGCAACCCCCTACCCTGTTCTGCTTTGGATTTTCACATTGTCTATGACTCTAGTGGGGTAGAGTTAGATAGTATTCGCCAGCGCTTGCGGAGTAAAGCAGAGGAATTCGATCTATACAAACGCCCCTTAGTTATTACCGAACTCGAACAGCTTCAAGGAGCTGAATTTATCCAATGGGCTGAATTCTATCACTGGCACGAGTTTGAGAAAAAGGTTGAGTTTCTGCGCCAAAAAGATGAGGCGGGTAATTACAAATTTCCTCCCAGTCAAGGGAATCAATTGCGGTCAGCTTGTTTTCTAGGTAAAGCCGAAGCCGATGCTGAATACAAACTGATTAAGCAGCGCTATCAATACAGTCAATAACCGGAATCTCAAGACATTCAGAAATTAGAAATAGAAGAGAGTTCCGATTCCCTGTTCAGTCAGGTTCCCGATGATTCTGGAAGTTACGTCACGGGATTTATTGATGCTTTGTATGCAGTTGAATTTATCAAGATAAAAGAGGAGCAATAAATGAAGGAATTTACCATTCAGATTAAAATGACCAGTGATTGGCAGATTGGCACTGGTCAAGGTCGAGGAGATTTAGATAGTCTCGTGCAAAGAGATGGAGAAAATCTGCCTTACATTCCGGCTAAAACTCTGACGGGAATCTTGCGAGATGCCTGTGAATTAGTTGCTTTTGGATTGGATGATGGTTCAGCAAGTGGCCTGTGGCACAAGTGGGTCAATTGCCTGTTTGGGGAACAGCCAGCTTTAGCAGAAACAGCCATCGAAACCAGTCCCCGTCCTGCCGCTTTAGCGATTCGTGCGGCACACCTACCGAAAACATTGCGCCAATCATTGAACGCCAGACCAAGGTTAAAGGAAGCACTTGTCTTTATTAAACCAGGAATTGCTATAAACCCTGTTACTGGTTGTGCGGAAACTGATTACTTGCGCTTGGAGGAGACAGTACGCCAGGGGGCTATTCTGGAAGCCAAAAACTGTACTTTAACTTTGCCTCCTGATGCTAGTAAAGAGGCAGAAAAAATTGCTTATGCTCTTTTGCTTGCGGGGGCGAAAATGTTGGAAAGGTTGGGAGGTAAGAGGCGCAGGGGGGCAGGCAAATGTGAAATTAAAATTCAGTCTAAAATTAAGGCTGATTCACATTCTTACTTGTCCTTAATAAAAACGCAAAAAGAACCTCCAATACCACCTATTTTTGCTGAAGCAGGAGTTTCAATTTCAGGAGTATATGCCTCGCTTTCTGATGCAAGCTGGTACAGCATTACCCTGGAAATTAGGACGGAATCGCCAGTTATCATTCCGGCAAAGACGGTGGGTAACGTGGTGGAAACTTTGGATTATATTCCCGGTCGCTATTGGTTGCGCTTGTTGCATAAAAAACTGGGAGGTTGGATTGATGTCAATCGAGGAATTAGAGAGGGAGATATCATCGTCACTAATGCGACAATAAAAATCGCTGGAAATCCCAGCCGTCCAGTTCCATTCGCTTTATTTGCGGAAAAACTTGGTGGGGGGTTGGATAAAGGCAAGGGTGTTTACAATCGACTAGAAGAAGCAGAACCAGAAGGAATTCAGCTTAAAGGAATTAGGAAAGGATATATCGGCACTTTCGATGGAAAAAAGTGGCCCCCGTATCAAAAAGTTGAATGTCTGATTTATACTCACAACACTATCGAAGATAGGTATCAACGCCCCAGCAGCGAAGTGGGTGGAGTTTACAGTTATCAAGCTATCTCAGCTAAGACTGAGTTTGTGGCTGAATTGCGCTTGAAGAAAGGACTAGTTGACCAACTGAATCGAGGCAAAAGTAACTGGTGGGAATTACTCAAGGATACTTATTTGATTGGACAGTCGAAGAAGGATGACTATGGGGTCATCTCAGTCCGGGCAGTTTCTCATCCCCAAGAATTATCTAACATAAATAGCCGGCATGAGAACGCCGAGACTCTAACTGTGTGGCTGCTGTCGGATGTTTTATTGAGGGGCGATCGCCTTCAGGTGACTGCCGATCTGGATACTTTTAAAAAAGAATTAGAACTGGCTTTAGAAGTTAGTTTGGAAGAGAGGAAAGAGAAAGATAAAATTTCCGCGGTCGCCAGGCAGAGGCGCACGGATTCTTGGCAAGTTCGCTGGGGAATACCGCGCCCTTCTCTAGTTGGTTTGCAAGGGGGTAGCTGTCTCGTATATAAGGTAGTTAAAGGAAATTTAGATGTTAGTAAATTGTCCCGAGTCCAAATTGAAGGGATAGGGGAAAGGCGTAGTGAAGGTTACGGACAACTTTGCTTTAACGCTCCTTTATTGACTGCCAAATTATCCGAAATTTACCCTGAAAAAGCAGAACAAAGCCATAATTCAGAATCAGACCCTGAAGATAAATCAGATTATCCTCAATTGCAACCCTTAAAAACTAATGATATTGCTTTTGATTATGCCCGGATAATTGAGAAAGAAGTTTGGCGAGATGCGATGGAACGCAAGGCGAAGATTTTAGCTGCCGATCCTCAAGTAAGAAAAAGAATTTTGGGAATTGAGATCGAGAGCGAAGCTGGGGAAAGCAAGAGCATCCCACCCATGAGTCAACTGGGGGCATTAAGATCTGTCTTGCGGCGGCTGCAAGATGCTAAAGACAAGGAGAAAGTTACGGGATGGATTGAAAATTTAAAGCAAGTCAAGAATCGTAAGGAAAAATGGGCAAGTGGCAGTCTAGAGACAATTGAGAGGCTAATTACTAATCCTCAACAAGTTTGGCGCGAATTGCAGATTGGTAATGATTTAACGATTACCAGTGGGGGTGAACAAACATTAAAATCCGAACTTTGGGCAGAAGCAGTCAGAACTCTAGTGAGTGCTTGCATTATTGCTCACAAAAGAGCCTGGGAGAAGACTGAAAATATATTATAAATAGGAGAATAAAATGGCGCGTCAGATTCATTCACGTTATAAAATTAGCGGCACTTTAATTGCTCAAAGTCCCGTCCACGTGGGCGGTTTAGGCGGCAATGTGGATACGGATTTAGCGCTGGCGGTAAATGGTCGAGGGCAATACTACATTCCCGGTACCAGTCTAGCAGGGGCTTTACGGGCTTGGATGGAAAGATTTGCCCCTGAAGTTACTAAGTATCTCTGGGGCTTTCAAGAGCAAAAAAAAGAAGATAGCGGTCATGCCAGTTTTGTCATCGTTGAAGATGCGGTAATCAATTCCTCTGCTATGGTTGAAATCCGGGATGGAGTGGGCATCGATCGCCACTGGGGAGTGGCAGCGGAACGGATGAAATACGACCGCGCCCTCCTCCCTAAAGGGGTGAAATTTAAGCTCCACCTGACTTTGGAAAGAGATGCCAGTTTAACAGATGAGGAGTGGGAGAGTTATCAAGCTCAATTTGCTCAACTCCTGGCGGCATTGGAAGATGGAGAAATTTATCTGGGTGCAGCCAAAACCAGGGGCTTGGGCAGGGTTAAGTTATACGGCATGAAAGTGCGAGAGGAGCAACTGTTTGACCGCGAGGGAATGCTAGCAACCCTGTTAAGTAATGGGAAGCAGGTAGATTGGTCGGACTTGATTAAATCTAATCGCAACAGCAGCACCAAACTCTCCCTCACCATTCATTGGCAACCTTGTGGACCGGTGATGGTTAAAGCAGAGGGGGATGGAATTGCAGTGGATTTGCTACCTCTTGTCTCACCGTTCGCTCAAAAGAAGATGCCCCTAGCAAAATAAAACGCCTCAAGTGTAGTCTGGGTAAGTAGTTGAGCGATTAGAGAGGTTCAGATAGTATTGAGAGTAACTCAATCAGAAAGAGTTGATGATCTCCCCCTTGTCATCCACTGGCTCAAACAAATGCAGATTGAAAAATTGATTGACCAAGAGTTACCACCGCCTCATGGCAATCGAAAAGGATTAAATTATGGTCAACTATCAGTCTTACTTTTGAGCTACATGATTACCCAAGCCGACCACCGATTGTGTGCAGTATTTCCTTGGGTAAACAAACATCGCAGAATCTTAGAAATAGCAACAGGATGGACAATTGGAACAAAAGACGCGACCGATGACCGACTAGCTGACTTATTGAGTGTGATGGGGTCATCCAAACATCAAGGACTAGAGAACATCGCCATCAGATTAGGACAACAGACAATACGAGCCTATGAATTGCCCACAGAAAAAGCCCGCAGTGATACTACTAGCTTTTCGGTGTATCATCAGCCCAACCAAGAAACATCAGAAGAAAACTTACTCAGTTTTGGCTATAGTAAAGACCGTCGCCCCGATTTAGTCCAATATCGTCAAATGTTAGCTACCTTAGACCCAATAGGAATGCCACTAAAAGGAGCCACCTTACCAGGAAAAGGAACCGATGAG
>JBFRWF010000305.1:0-6737 GCA_051439465.1 Xenococcaceae cyanobacterium
ATAGTTGTAATGGGCTCGGAGCATATTTAGCCATTCTCCCATCAACTCAGCTTGTTGTTTATTCGGTTTTAGTTTGTAGCACCGAGTGATAATCATGGCTCTTGATTAGACCAATCATCTATTTTTAGATTACTCTAGCTGAGTATATTCTCCGAAGAAAAATGAAGAAAAGATTAAATTTTAAGGAGACAAAAGAAGGAATGGAAGTATTAGATGGTCAGCGCTAAGAAAACCCAGGCGAAGGGTGTACAAAGCTTACTGGTATGTTGGACAGCTCGAACTTTTCAGCTCGCCGCTTGCTCTTTATTTTACTGCATCTGAGGGGCTCGGTCAGTTAATTTTTGTTGCTTAGTTCTCAGGACTGCTCCGCCATTCATCCCGTCGCCAACCTTCGGTATGGCGGGGATCTTCTGGCGGGTTTAAGATAAGTAAAACGGTTATCCACTGTCCCGGCTTAAGTGGATAGCCCTTCTCCCTCATTTCTCTTGTCCCGCCTTAAGCCCCCAACGTAGCGATCTCCACGTTATGGATGGAAGAAAACACAAGTGTTTTCTTAAGACGTTGGTAGCCCTCAAACTCGGACAAAGAAAAGTAAAAGCTCAGCACTTCAAGCTAAGTCTCCTGTCGATTTTGATTCCTCCTACTGTTACTTTATTACACTTTTATAAATTTATTTTAGCAAATATTAACAAAATGTAAAATTACTCATATACTATCAACGATGTACACTATAATGTGCAGTTTAAATCAAGAGTAAAATGGTAAGATCATACATAGATCAACGAGGCTACTCTCTCCGCTCACAAGAGAAGAGAAAAAGAGGGACTAAGGAAGTATTTTCTGTTACATTAGTTAACAAAGAGAAAGGACTCTACAAAACTATCCAAGTTCCCAAAAACGAATACATCCTTGATGTTGCTAAACAACAAGGTATCGATCTGCCTTATTCTTGCTGTGCTGGTGCTTGCACCACCTGTACCGCTAAAATCATAGAGGGTACATGAGTTTTATTTGAGTTCAAAACCAGCTTTTTTGTTAAAAATGTTCAACATACCTGCTCGAATAGCAGAATCTGCATGATAATTGAATAGGAAGAAAATTTCTACTTCCTCAGAAGTTACTCAATTTTTTGCCTAACTTCGAGATGGAACCAAACCATTCATTGCTTTGACGGTTAATTCTACGATGAAAAGTGAGGGGGTGAGCTATGCTTCAATCCGTTCAATCCTCTATCCAATACTCTATAGACGTTATCAAAGATGAAGCACGTCAACTAGTCAAGAAGGGAGCTGTTGGTCGTCAGCAGCCAATTTATACCCTCTGTCAATACATTCCTCCCCGTGAATGGCCCTGGGTTGAGTGTGAGTTAGAGAGAAATGACTTTTTGCTGAGAGATCACATTATTGACCTATTGGGTCGTGAAGAGTGGGAAGAAGACTGAATTATTTTGCTCCGGGCTTTGCTAGACACCACCTTTGTTGTCAGCAATGACGGCATTGCTATCACTACTATTAGCTTTTAGGAGCTATGTAGGGGGACTATCCTTTACCCACAACGACTGAAAATGTTTCCTTGAGAGGCTTCTAGCCTCCGTACTTCTGGTCTACTTTCGGCGATCGCCCTCTCTTTTTAGCGATCGCCCCGAATTTATTTCACCGAACCCCTATCTTTGGGGAACTTTACTCTACATCACCCTCTCTCCCAGTCTACACAAGGGTTTCAATACTTATGGGTAAGGGATAGATGTAGGGGGAGAGCCCCCGTGCCTACCCCGTTTAGTAGATGTAAATGTGTCTGATGTATCATAGAATACAGAAAGTCGATGACTTTAATGGGTTTCGGCTAAACTAGCCCTGGCGGAGGGATGAATGCAATGTCTAAGTCTTCCAATGACCAAATCGTAAGCCTCGACCTGACTATACCAGTCTGGGATCGATTCTTCTCGGTTGCTCCCCTCGTTATCATTGGTACGCGAGAGGAGGAAGACGGCTACGATCTGGCACCGAAGCACATGGCAATGCCCCTAGGCTGGGAGAATTACTTCGGTTTCGTCTGTACGCCACGGCATCGTACCTATCAAAATGTACGCCGCGAGCAAGCATTCACCGTCAGCTTTCCGCGACCCGATCAGGTGGTGCTGACTAGCCTGTCTGCCGCGCCGCGCTGCGATGACCATTCCAAGCCTTCTCTTGCTGCACTACCGACTTTCCCCGCCTCTGTCATTGATGGTGTCTTTCTCAAAGATGCTTATCTGTTTTTGGAGTGCGAGTTAGATCGCATCTTGGATGGTTTCGGTCAGAATAGTCTAATTGCTGGCAGAATTGTCGCGGCTCATGTTCAGCAACAAGCACTGCGGGTCTCGGATCGCGACGATCAGGATTTGCTGGCAAAAGCACCCCTACTGGCATATATCCCTCCAGGACGCTACGCGAAGATCGATCGCAGCTTCTCATTTCCTTTCCATTCAGGGTTCAAGAAGTGATGGGAACTAAAACTATGGCTGCAAAAACGGCTCAGCGGCTTCTGGATTACCTCCACCGTCGTCAAGGGGAGATGACTGGCTTGTTAGAACAACTGGTCATGGCGGAATCCCCATCTGTGGTGCCTGGGGCTCAGAGAGAGGTGTTGGCGCTTCTTCAGGATGCTCTGGAGCAGAGGGGCTACCGCATCCGGCGCATTCCCGGTCGTCAGACGGGAGGACACCTGCTAGCAGTCCCAGGCGATCGCCAAAGGAATCAGCCGCTCCAGCTCTTGCTCGGACATTGCGACACCGTGTGGCCCCTGGGAACGCTGGAAAAAATGCCCCTATCCCTGCGACTGGGAAAGATGTACGGGCCGGGCACATACGACATGAAAGCCGGACTGGTAATGATCATCTTCGCTTTAGAGGCGCTCCGGGTGCAAGAGATCGAGCCGGAAGTTGCACCAGTCATCTTTATCAATTCAGACGAAGAAATCGGCAGCCAGGAATCAACAGCACACATCCGACGACTGGCAAGGGCAGCCGACCGCGTTTTCGTGATGGAACCGTCCCTGGGGCCTGGGGGAAAACTGAAAACGGGGCGCAAGGGTGTGGGTCGGTTCGTGATACGGGTGATTGGCAAAGCTGCTCACGCGGGTTTGGAGCCGGAGAAAGGAGCCAGCGCCATCCTTGAGCTGTCCTTCGTGGTTCAGAAACTTTTTGAACTCAACGATCCTCAGCGAGGCATTACCGTCAACGTCGGCACCATCGACGGCGGCATTCGACCCAATGTCGTTGCGCCCGAAAGTCAAGCGGTGGTTGACGTGCGGGTGTTGCGCCAGGAGGACGCGCGGCAGATCGAGGAAACAATTCTCGGATTGCAGCCGACCACCCCTGGCACCCAGCTGATTGTGGAAGGTCGCATCCGGCGTCCGCCGATGGAGAAAACTTCTGGCAACCAGACCCTCTGGCAGCTGGCTCAGCAGGCGGCATCTGAACTGGGAATCGAGATTGAAGAGGGGACGGCTGGTGGCGGCTCTGATGGCAACACAACCAGCCTCTATGCACCCACTTTGGATGGTCTGGGCGCGGTGGGTGACGGAGCCCATGCTCCGGGAGAGTTTGTCTATCTAGACCAGATGGTCGAGCGATCGGCGTTGCTTTCGCGGCTGCTTTTAGACCCTCGTTGAGACAAGATGTTGTTCCTTTATGACAACAGTTTCCCTTTGCTGCGAGTTGCAGGTGAACCTAGGAAAAACCATGTCAAACAAGTACTTTTTCAGCTCTCTGACCCGAATTTCTGACTTTGAATCCTGCTCCTTCGCTGTTCGCCCTCTTCCTCGGAGGCAATGGGCAACCGGGGATTATGTCGTTGGCGAAGTGCTTGCTACACCGGGGAAGCTGTCCAAGGTGGAACTGACTAGTGGGCGCATGGTGGAACTGATGGAGGGAGATTTGGTTGTCGGGGCTTTTGGCTGTCGTAGGGCTACTTTGGCAGCAGTGGGAGACTGGCAAGATATCGGGGCGGACGGTTGCATGGAGGCTTTGACCGCTGCAGGACTCTTAGGGCGCATGTCTTCCATCTCATTTCTGCTTCCCCCTCTGATGTCTCTTGCCTACCGAGGTCATGTAATCAGGAAAGATAAAAAAGTGTGTATGGGAGACTTTGTTCCTCCCATGCCAGAGAAGTCTTATAACTGCCCCACGGTGCTAATTATCGGCACATCTATGTCGTCGGGAAAGACAACATCGGCAAGGGTGATCATCCATCAACTTCAGCATATGGGTCTTAAGGTGATTGGAGCGAAGTTAACTGGAGCTGGACGTTACCGTGATATTCTCGCTATGAGCGATGCAGGTGCAGATAAGATTTTTGATTTTGTTGATGTTGGTTTGCCTTCCTCTGTTTGTCCTCCGGAGGAGTTTCGCGTCTGTCTACGGCGTTTGTTGGCGATGATCGCCGCTGAGGAGCCAGATGTGGTGATTGCAGAGGCGGGAGCTTCGCCTTTTGAGCCTTACAATGGCTCTATTGTTTTGGAAGAGATGAGGGAGCAGATTCGCTGCACGGTGCTGTGTGCGTCAGATCCCTATGCAGTGGTGGGAGTGACTCAGAGTTTTGGCTTGACACCGGATTTGATTAGTGGGGCGGCGACTAGCACGACAGCGGGTGTGGAGCTGGTGGAAAAGCTTACGGATGTCAAAGCTCTCACCCTGCCCAATAGCAAGTCTCTGCCTGACCTGATGCTGATTCTGAAAGAAACGTTGGGGCTTTAGGGACTTCCAAGAAATAAATGATCCAGAGAGTCGCCAGGAAAGCGCACCGAAGGCGATCGCCGCTGACATCAAGCGATCGCCACTAACAACAAGCGATCGCCGCTGACATCAAGCGATCGCCGCTGACATCAAGCGAGGGCCACTGACATCAAGCGAGTACCACTGACAACAGGCGAGCGCTACTGATAACAAGCTCACCTACTGCGCTGACCTGACTGCCTGACACAAGTACCCCAAAGCCTTATACTGCAGTCATTCTGGCGAGTGACCATTTGACCCGATTTTAGGGGATATTCATCGGCTGAAACCCTTATCCAGCCGTGTTATCACAAGCCGTCTTTCATGTAATATCAAGGGTTTGACCAAGATGTGTCAGGCAGCCAGTGCGCTGACACCTCACACCAAACCTTGTTTTCACATTTGGGCTCAATTGCTATACAGCTAAAATATTAAGAATTATCACAAATACTTGACTAGCTGTGCTACGCACAGCAAATAATTTATCCTTGATAGGAATGAAAAAATTGTGACTTTTGTAGCTGATTCCAATATTGAAGTACAATATTAGATTGTCCGACCATCAATATCAACAAACCACTTACCCAAGTCAGAGAAATTGGAGTTTTCTAAATTGGTGAGACGTTGAATTAGGTTTTCAATTTTGTTCATCTCTTTTTTGGTGAGCTTAACTCCAGTTTCATAGGTTTTAGTAACTAGCTTGACAACAGGATTGCGGCCCTGACAAGTCATTGTTGAGGCTGAGCGCAGAACAGTTTCAATTTCAGATAAAATACTACCATGACAATGATTTTCTCGAACTGCCCAAGTGCGCTCAATTGGATTATATTTACTCAGGAATTTTTTTTGAGGTTTTGTTTTAGCCACTCTCTTGAGACGATAACCTAACTGATTCAGTTTGACACGAATAGTTTCACTACTGGGTAATTCTTCGTCTGTATAACCAAATTGAATTGTCAATTGCTCTCTAACTTGTTGAGCTGAAAGTCGAGGATAAAGTCGATTACTTTTAAAACTGGGGTCAGTTTGGCTTTGACCATCAACTAGAGTTTTTAGCTCCTCTAACAGCCTAGGTAATCTATTTTCTATGCTTTTCCGCCCTCTAGCACGGTAGTTATCAACACAAGTAATACCACTTTTTAGCTCGCTCATCCCTTTACGGATAGTGCGTCGATTCCATCCGAGTTCTCGTTCAGCATTTGATTGCCCGACTCTGCCCAACTCTAAGACCGTTTGTGCCATGAATCGACGACGAGCTACTCCTTTTAATTGCTCGGCTGTTTCAATCAACAAGTTTTTCAGTGAGTCAGTTAGCTGCATTTAACCTGCTTTCACTTGATATTAGATTAACTTTAATTCTACTATGAGTTGTCACACATATGAAGATTATTGCTAACGCCACCAGTGATGGGATTGCCCGATGTTCTTCAATACACACAAATGGTAAAATTTCGGCGAAAAATTAGTTTCGATGGCTCTGGCGATCGCTTGTTGTCAGTAGCGATCACTTGTTGTCAGTGGTGATCGCTTGTTGTCAGTAGCGATCGCTTGTTGTCAGTGGTGATCGCTTGTTGTTAGTGGCGATCGCTTGTTGTCAGTAGCGATCGCTTTGACGGGGTGACAACCCCGTTCAAACCAAGACTAGCCTTGGGTTAAGCTCTATTTGGTTGAGGAAAAAATCAAGCTATTTCACAGGCTTATTGAGAATGACCCCATAGGCGGTATAGCCTGCGGGGGTGCCTTTTTTTTAATAATGATAATCATTCTATAGGGAGGGAGTAGCTATGCTACTCCCTCCCTTATTTTGTTGATTAGTCGTTAACTGGAGTTTAGACGCTTATCCCTACCTCAAGACTGCGTTAGCGAAGCGGACGCAGCGAAGCGAGTATCGCTACCTCAAGATTAGACAAAATTTTGACTTAATTTACGGGAGTCTCAGCTAATTTTTCAGTGCTGAGGCGTTTTGTCATAGTCTAAACTCCAG
>JBFRWF010000306.1:0-4900 GCA_051439465.1 Xenococcaceae cyanobacterium
AGAGCGTCGATTCAGTAATAAAGATTCGGAAGAGTAGGGGCACGGCATCATTAACATTCTGCACCTGATCGAGATATTTATGTCGCCGTGCCCCAACACCCTCAGATTACTGAATCGGTGTTCTAGATTGCTTGGTTTTGGTGGGTTACGGCGGATAGTTAGTTAACAGGTTAGTTGGATAAGTTATCGCCGCCTAACCCACCCTACGCAAGGGTTTAATATTTTCTTGATAGATACTCAGATTACTGAATCGGTGTTCTAGAGCATCGGTTCAGTAATCATAATTATCTGTAGGGGCGAAGCATTTGGGCGATCATTTATTGCCCAAACCCTAGTATTTATGTCCAAATGCTTCGCCCAACCAGGTCGAAAACTGCTGACATAATATTACTGAATCGGTGTTCTAGATTAGCAGCAGATCAGCTACTGATTCTGAATACTTTACCTTTAGGAACAAAAGGTAAGTGATGACTTTCCGGGATTAAGAAGGCGTGTTGGTGGCGAATCTGCAAGCGATCGCAATAGCCATCGGTGATGATTAACACTGGACCATTCTTAGGAAAATCCTCTGCCCTTTCTAGGAGGTTAATTCCTGGTTGTAAAATCGTACCCCCTCGCCCTTTCACCTTGACAAGGTCGGCGATCGCTTCTGGAGGCATATATCCTTGATCGTAAGCCACTGCATCGCAGAACACCACCCGCACCAAGGGAACATCACGGGAAATGCTGTAACTAGCGATCGCCCCCAAAGCCTTAGCCAAAAGCTTCCGATCCATGGAACCAGAAGTATCCAGCACTACCCCAAATGTTCGACCCTCCTCAGCTCCTTCATCTGGCACATAGCGAGGACGGGGAATATCTGGAGTCGCAGACTGACGACGAGAAGGACGAGCATAGGATCGGACTTTATATAGAGGAGAGAAGTAGTTATCAAACCACTTAGCCAGTTCCACATCCCAGGGAATCGGTGGCTGACTCAAGGCCCGAATTTCTTCAATTAATCCCGCTGGAAGAAATCCTCTATTCTGCTCAGAGTGATAGATAAGTCCTTGACTTAGACAACGGCGATAAAACTCATCCAGGGTTACCCCATCACCTAGTCTCCACCAATCAGGCGTACTGCGTTCGAGGATATCACATTGCCCGATTCCCTTCAGTGTTGCTAATTTGCGGTAGCGGCGCATATCCGTTACCATTTGGTCATAGATTGCCTCGGCGGATAAACCTTTTAAATCCGGGTCATACAATACCCCCATTTTTGGTAGTTCCCCGACTCCCATTTCTATCAACCAGCTGTTGATTACATAATCGGCAGCCACATTCCACAGATAGGGGTCTCTTCCTTGGCGACGAACATCATGTCTAAGTCCCACATGGAGCAGTTCGTGCGCCATGACAAAGCGACATTCCCACTCATCTAGCCCTGCTGCTGGATTAATAAAAATCTCTTTGCTTTCTACATCAACAGCAGCTACGGAAATATCTAGACGCTGACAAATGAAGGGATCTTCAATAATCTCAAAGGTGGCTGCTAAAGCTCCTAGAAGAGGATAGCTATTGATAAACCAAGACTTCCCTCTCTGAGCAGGGGTATTCTGGTGTTTATCTGCTCCCAGAAACGCTTCGCGTCCCCCGGCAACATTTACTGCGCTAGTGACAGCCATAACTAATCCCTGAGCAAAACATCCGTGCCAGTCCATTGACTGACGACGGTTAAAGGGGTTAAGTTTTTCAGGTTCAATAATTAGGTCACTAATAAAAGGAAAAGGAATGCTCCGCTGACAGAATTTTTGATATAGTCGCTCTTCATCTTGTGCCAATAAATCCACTGGAAAGAGGTAGTCATAAGGAGCTTTTCCCAGCTTCAAATCTGCGAGAAACTTGGCATTGAAACAATTACAAGCAGCATTCCATTCCCTTGGTTTTTCCCTTTTCTGGAAGTGACCAAAACCCAAATGTAATAGACAGTGAGCCAGCACGTAAACCCACTCTTCTGGCGAGGCACGTCGGGTAGGATGGATATGTATTACACCATTGCTGGTTACTACAGCCCAGCCTTGTGGCGGACACTTATTGTCTTGGTTACGAATAATAGAGGCGCGATATAGCAGTGGTGAGAACATGGGATGATTTTCGATGCGTTTGTATCCATCCAAAAAATTCTCCGCCGCAATATTTCGTATATTTGTTTTTTTCTTTCTTTTACGTCCCATTCTTTCTCTCCACCAGTCGCGGTAAATCTCTTACAATCTCCACCATCAGCCAGCTTGGTAGAGCTTCCCCTTCTTCCTGTTTGGAGACAACCATCTGGGCTATTTCCAGGCTAATCGATGCTAATTCCTTAAGTAAACCTTTGGCACGATGGGCAAAGTCTTTCTGAGTTCCTGTTAATGCTTTGCGTTCTTGAGGCAGTTCTTTGATAAGCTGACTTCGGAAGGACTGAGCTAGAAAGTAGAGGACATCTCGGTCTTCTGGCTGGCGCGGCCATCCTATTTCGCCTTTAAGAATGGCGGTGAGTTGATACTTACTTTTGATATTCTTGATGAAGGCTTTGAATTGTCCGGCATGATGGGGAGAAAGACACCCGTAAGCAAGGATTTCTAGCCATTGATCAGTAAGGCGATCGCTATATTCATGCACTGCATCACTGAGCATATGCCAAGAGCGCGGAGTAGAGAAGGGTTCTTCATGCTTGGGAGGCTGACTCCATAGGTGATCTGGTCTTGTTTGAATATACTCAATTACCCAGGGATGAATGCCATTATTGTTTGCCCACTCTAGCCAGTCTCGATGAGATACTTTCAGATGAACGTGAACCATGCGATTGAGCAATGCTGAAGACATGGGTTTGACAATAGCGCTATCCTGAGCGCGGTTTCCTGCACCAATGACAATGGAGCCTTCAGTAAGATAATATTCGCCTATGCGCCGCTCGTGGATGAGGCTATAGAATGCTTTCTGGACTTCATGGGAACAGGCGTTAAGTTCATCTAGAAAGAGGCAATAGGGTACTTTCCGCGCAATTATTCTGGGGGGACAGAAGCGACTGGTTCCATCTATAATCTGGGGTACGCCGATTAGGTCTTCTGGTGCCAATTGACTACCCAGCAGAGAAACGCAGGGTAATCCCACCTCTTTAGCAAATTGCTCTACCAGGGATGATTTGCCTATTCCTGGCGCTCCCCAAATAAACACGGGGCGTACTACAGCTACATTAAGCAGGAATTCAGATAGCTGTTTTTGCGTAACTGTAATAGCTGGGTTCATTACTGGATTTTGCTTTCCTTTGTCATATATTTTTATTATAATATAATACGAAAAAGTGTAGAGGCGATCGCTGCTCTCGACAATATGACCAACAACCGCGTCTGAATGAATCTCCTGGCTGTAGGGGCACGGCATATTCAAATCTAGATGGTTTATGCCAAAATTAAAATCCCCCGTGCGCTAACGCTAGGGGCTGTCTGCAAACCCTGGGGAGGGCGAAGCATTTGGACAGAAAAACCTGGAATTGAGGCATAATTTATCCCCCAAATGCTTCGCCCCTACATAAGACTTTGGACTTTGCAGACACGCCCTAGCAAGACGAAAAAAATGATAATCATTCTTTATATAGTAGTCGCTTTTAGCGACTACTCCTCGCTGGGTTGACTAAAAAATTAACCCAAAATTCCAGAGGGAGGTATTACTTTTCTTCTCTTGTCATTAAAATTAATAGTGTCTTTTATTTAGCTCGACTTTATCCATTTAACGGAAAGACGACAGGCGATCGCTAAAATATTTGTCATATCAAGTTCGGATAATCACTTATAAAAAAAGACAATCGCATCTGAGATTTTCTCTACGTCGTCTGGTAAGGTTCCCAGTAACTTGCCCAGATCCGCTCGATCTTCAGCAGTGAATAGTTCCGGCTGTTTCTTGGCAATATAATCAAAATTGAGAATATTGGCTTCGTAGGGAGAGAATGATTCGGACATCTTTTGACTCCTGTTTACTGAAGGAAATCTTCTCGCACTAATGTTCGAAAGTCCGCCTGTTGAAAATGTTTATCGGCAGTTAATGCTTCTACTATTCCCCGGTCTTGCATGGGAGAGTTTCTCCACCATACAAATATTTGTCAATGTTAGCAGACCAATCAGAAGGATCTTCTAAGTTGAGCGATCGCGCTGTTTCCAGAAAGGATGAGGCTTTATCTTCCTCAGATGGCATAGTTTCAATGGTAATCCGCACGCGGGTGTTGGGTTTCAGGGCAATTGGTTCATCTGGATGGAACACTTTGCCGTCAAAAACGGCTGTAGTAGTCTCAACCATTGGTTTTTTCATCTATAACAACACTGTCTGTATCGTAAAGCGTCTCGGAATAGTTGGGTTGAGGGAAAAAACCAATCTACTAGGGTCCGTCTGCCAACCCCTAGTACTCTGACAATTTTAAGTTGAGGGATAGGGCTGCAGGGGAGCAGGGAGCAGGGAGCAGGGAGAGAATTGAAAAACTGATTGTTCTATCCATCATTTCAATCTTGACGGAGTACTAGAGCGCCAGTCCACTAATCCAAATTTCTTGTAGGGGCGAAGCATTTGGGAGATAAGTTAAGTGCCCAAACCCTTATTTTTCTGTCCAAATGCTTCGCCCTGTAACACAGAGAGAGTATTTAATGAACTGGCGCTCTAGAAGGGCAAAGCAAGAGGACATAAAACCTTTGGTTTCACAGATAAATTATCGCCCGAATGCTTCGCCCCTACCTAGATTTTGTACTTTGCAGACAAGTCCTAGCCTCAATACTGCTCGGTTAAGAGCCAAAACCTCGTCAGGGTAAGAAGTCAAAAGTCACGCATTCAAAAGTCAAAAGTAAGTGAGAGTCCGCGCAGGCGGACTTGCTTCAAATAGCGTCAGGCTTTAGCC
>JBFRWF010000307.1:0-4441 GCA_051439465.1 Xenococcaceae cyanobacterium
GAGTTTGGTCGAATAAATTCGGGGCGATCGCTAAAAAGAGAGGGGGAGCGCCGAAAATAGACCTAAAATTAGGAGGCTAGAAGCCTTTCTAGGAAACAATTTCAGTCGTTGTGGGTAAAGGATAGTCATTCTATTGGGGGGAATGGAACCACTTGCTGGCGCGATTAGCTTTCAGCAAGACTCTTAGAGACAATCTCAGATATAGAAAGGAGGCTTATAGATGGTATCGAGGGCAAACATCACTCAGAGTGTGGGTGCGCAAATCCTGGAGCAATCTATCCCAGAACGATTTCAGACCCAGGTTTTGCGCCATGGCGATCGCCCTGCTATTGTCTTTCAGGGGCGCTCCCTCACCTACAATGAGTTGAATCGTTGGTCGAATCAGATCGCCAGAGGGATTCTCCACCGTTGTCCTGCAGAACCAGAGCCGATCGCCCTCCTATTTGAAACTGGGCCAGAAATGATTGCGGCTATGTTGGGGGTACTCAAGACCGGGAAGTTTTACGTTCCATTAGATGTCTCTTGGCCGGGGTCTCGCCTCAATTCGATCTTGGAAGATTCACAAGCTAAACTAATTTTAAGCGATCGCCGCCAGCTTCATGCTTCGGATTTGGATGCTGCAGATTTTGAGCAGGTGGTTTCGGGCCGAGATGTTTTGTGGATTGATACTCTCGATGGAGGGATTTCAGATGAAAACCTGGAAATTCAATCCTATCCTGATGACCTGGCCTATATTCTTTACACCTCCGGTTCCTCAGGACGACCCAAGGGGGTAATGCAAAATCATCGGTATGTCCTAAATCTATACCGGAACTATACCAACAGCGGAGCGATGACCGAAGAGGATCGCTTTTCCCTGTTGTACTCAGCCGCCTTCGGTGGTGCAGTGCGAGATATTTACTGTGCTTTGTTGAATGGCGCAGCCTTACTGCCCCTAGATGTGAAGCAAATTGGTTTACACCAGTTGGGTGGCTGGTTGCAAGACAATGAGATTACCGTGATGTTCACGGTTGCCACATTGTTTCGTCACTTCGCTGCAACCTTGAATGGGCAAGGGCATTTTCCCAAGTTGCGACTGCTCCAAATTGGGAGCGAAACCGTTTACCGACAGGATGCAGAACTATTCGGGCAAAACTTTTCCGAGCAATGCACCTTGATGGTGAACCTGGGGGGCACAGAGATTAGTCCGGTGCGACAATTTCCGGTTAAAAAACACGCGGTTCTCTCTGGGAGTACCGTGCCTGCAGGATACGGTGTTGAAGGAACAGAAGTTTTGCTTTGGGATGAGGGAGGGCAGGAGGTTCCCCCTGGAGAAGTTGGTGAAATTGTGGTTCAAAGTCGCCAAGTCGCTTTGGGTTACTGGCGTCAACCCGAGCTAACCGAGCAAGTGTTTGTCAGGGATGGCGATCGCCGCTATTTCAAAACAGGCGATTTGGGTCGGTTATTACCCGATGGTTGTTTGCTGCACTTGGGTCGTAAAGATTTTCAGGTCAAGATCCGAGGCTATCGGGTTGAAACCAGTGAAGTGGAAGCCGCTTTGTTGAACTTAGAATCTGTTGGAGAGGCTGTTGTGGTTGCCCGGGCTCCGGAAGGGGGAGCGGTGGGGGATCTGCGGCTCGTGGCCTATCTCACCCCAGTGAATTCCCAAAATATGCCGACAGCCAAGGAACTGAAAGTTGCCTTGGAGGCTAAATTACCCGGTTACATGGTTCCGGCTTGCTTCATTTGGCTAGAGTCATTACCCTTGACCGCAACTGGCAAAGTTGACCGACGGGGTTTACCCAAACCCGAATCAGTCTTATGGACTTCAGAACTAGATGTTGTCCCTCCCCGTACTGCTACAGAAGAAACATTAGTCAAAATTTGGTCTGAGGTACTCAAATTTAAGCCCATTGGCATTGAGAATAATTTCTTTGAATTAGGCGGAAATTCCCTTCATGCGAGCCAAGTTTTGGCTCGTATTTCTGAGAGGTTCTGTATTGAACTCCCATTGAAACTGATTTTTGAAGCAACGACCATCCGGGAGCTCTCAGAATATCTAGAATCTGTGCAGGCTAGCGCTTCTTCACCCCCTCAGCCCCCAACACCGACTCAAAGGGGAGCTGAAATTCCACTATCCCTCACGCAACAGCGTCTCTGGTTTCTCGATCGACTAGAAGCTAATAAAGCAGTTTACAATCTCTTTCGGGGGTTTCGGTTGACTGGGGAAATTGATGTAGGGTGCCTGGAAAGGGCGATTCAAACCATTATCTCACGGCACGAAATTCTACGAACAACGTTCCAGGTGATTGATGGTTCCCCAGTGCAGGCGATCGCGGAAGACCTACCGTTCGCCCTATCGGTGGCGAACTTGCGGGACTTGCCCGCAGCGGAACGTGCGTCCAAAGTCGAACAGATAATTGCTGAAGTACGAGGCTGGACCTTCGATCTAACTCAGTCTCCTTTGTTAAAGGCGGTGCTGATTCATCTGGATACTCGGGAGCATTGCTTTCTAGTGACGATGCATCACATCATTAGCGATGATTGGTCGATGCAGGTTTTCCTGAAAGAGTTATCGGTTCTCTACAGGGCATTTCGACAAGGTCATCCTTCACCTTTGCCCCCCCTTCCAATCCAATATGCCGATTACGCCCATTGGCAGCGTCAATGGTTAGCCGAGGAGGTTTTGGACAACCAACTAAACTACTGGCGACAGCAACTTGCAGACGCGCCAGGGCTTTTGGACTTGCCGACGGATTTTCCGCGCACGTCAGAGCAAGGCTTTCAAGCAGGTGTTGTCCCTATAGAGCTGGATCGGGGGGTAAGCCAACGCCTCAAAGCTCTGAGCCAGCGATCGGGAACCACCCTGTTTATCACCCTATTAACCGCATTTGCCACCTTGCTCTCCCGCTATAGCAACCAGGAAGATGTAATAGTGGGAACTGCCATGGCTAACCGCAAACCCTTGGTGACAGAGCAACTGATAGGTTTTTTTGTCAGTACCTTACCATTGCGAATTCGGCTCGGGGGCAATCCGACTTTCAAAGACTTGCTCGATGAAGTCCGCCAAACAGCCCTGGATGCTTATGCCCATGGGGATGTTCCGTTCGATCGACTCGTTGAGAGCCTTCAAATTGAACGTCACCTCAGTCATACCCCCCTATTTCAGGTCATGTTCCTATTGCAAAACGCGGCGCAGGAGACCCTGGCATTACCCGAACTGGAAGCAGAGCCGCTGAATTTTGCACAACAGATTGCTGGAGCTACCTTCGATCTAACCTTGTCCTTAAAAGAGACAGCAGCGGGAGGGATACAAGGGATCTTTCAATACAATGCCAAGCGATTTGAGGGAACAGCGATCGCGTGCATGGCCCGACATTTCCAGACATTGTTAGAGGGCATTGTCGCTAATCCCGAGCAAAAGATAGCTCAATTGCCATTGTTAACTGTAGCAGAACGTCATCAGTTGTTGGTGGCATGGAATAATACTCAAACTGATTATCCGTCAGATAAATGTATCCATCAGTTATTTGAGGATCAGGTAGAAAAAACTCCCGATGCAGTGGCGGTAGTATTTTCAGGAAAGCAATTAACCTATGGCCAGTTGAATGAGAAAGCCAATCGGGTAGCTTATTACTTGCTAGAGAAAGGAGTAAAACCAGAAGTTTTGGTGGGAATTTGTGTAGAACGCTCATTAGAAATGGTCATAGGATTGTTGGGCATTCTTAAGGCGGGGGGAGCTTATGTACCTTTAGATCCTACTTATCCCGCTGAGCGATTGGCTTATATGTTAGAGGATGCGACAGTGCCCGTATTGCTCACAACTGAATCCCTTTTAGAGTCTTTGCCAGAGCATTCTTCTGAGATAGTATGTTTGGATAGGGATTGGCACCTTATTGCCCAACAGAGTCAAGAGAATTCTGTTAGTGGGGTGAGAGCAGAGAATTTAGCTTATGTAATTTATACTTCTGGCTCTACAGGTAAACCCAAGGGAGTTTTGATTGACCATCAAGGATTGTTAAATTTAGTTTTCTGGCATCTACAAACTTTTGAACTCACCTCATCAGAACGAATATCGAGCCTAGCTGGTGTAGCCTTCGATGCCTTGGGATGGGAAATCTGGCCTTGTTTAAGTGCTGGTGCGAGTTTACATTTAATTAACTCAGAAGCTCGTCTGTCCCCAGAAAAATTAAGGGATTGGTTAGTTGAGCAAAAAATTACCCTGGCTTTTGTGCCAACACCTATGTTAGAAAGCTTGTCTGCTTGGGAATGGCCATCTAATCATGTTTTGAGATTGTTACTAACTGGTGGAGACCAACTACATCTACATATTTGCGAGTCACTACCTTGGCCGATAATTAATAATTATGGACCCACAGAAAATACAGTGGTTACGACTAGTGGCTTAGTGGTGCCCCCACCACAAGGGCAAGTCGCACCTTCTATTGGTCGTCCCATTGCC
>JBFRWF010000308.1:0-15956 GCA_051439465.1 Xenococcaceae cyanobacterium
CTAATTTAGTGTTGACAAATATGCCAAAGCCTTATTATTTCGTTTAAAGCGATCGCATTTGTGAATTATTGCAAGCATCTCAAACCTAGTGATGGAATTGCTTCGCAATTCCTGGAGATGTCTATTAAATTACTCTTGTGAAAGGGTATAGTTTTTCGCTCTTTTTGTGTGTTGAGCAAGCTTAGAAGGTGTTTGAAAAGTCTGTATGTCTGAAGTTCCCCCGTACAGATGTACTAAAATGCATTTGAAAGCCTTATACCATAATAAATAGAGCGATTTACCGACCTGGATATGTACCCATGTAGGTTCTTGATTTATATCTGTGATCGCGGTAAGCTGAAAAAAAAGGGCGATCGCCTCAAAATCCGCATCAGAAACCCCTTCAGAAGATGTACCCAGTAACGGCGACTCTAAAAAATACTGAAAGTCGCTCTAGCTGAGGCTTCGCGTTAATTCGCTTGGGGGGAACTTCAGGTATGTAAGGAGCAGAGCATCAAAAGTGGTGGGTTACGGCGCTTGGAATCTACCATTTACTTGTTTTCAACTCCAGAGGAGCCGCGCCTAACCCACCCTACGATCAACTTTTCAAACACCCTCTTAGAGCACAAAATCTCAAGTGCATCATGCTTGCTCCAAGTTAGCACCGAGCTCGCTTAGCGCTAACTTAGGCTTGGCCTGAGATTCTCAGTTAGGTATAGTATTTTGTCAGAAAAAATCACATTTATCAAGTCTTTGTTGATAAATCTTCATAAAGCTCCCAACCCCTTGGTGTTATTTAGTATTTGGAACTTTGCGTCCCTAAACCAAACAAGGAAACAAGGTTTTATCTTTTTGTGTGTACAAGTTGGCGATCGCTAACTAAACAATGCGATCGCAGAAATTAGAAAAGTCTCAAAAACTAGATAAGCCAAGCAATTTGAGATATAGTGGCGAAATATATAACTTTATGTTTCCAATGTTAAGAAATAATTCGTCAACAGGGTCAGAATATTCAAGACAATCGCTACAAGAGCGATCGCACTACAAGCTCCGCGATTGCACTGATGGTGTTTATGATAAGCATAATATTATCTTAGGGTGGTTTAGGGACGCCAACTCAACTTATAACGATGGGCGATCGCTTATTTCAACTCACTGCGATCGCATCACTCAAACCGCTCGCAATACTAGATTAGCAATCTTTCACTCGTTTTTCGAGCAATTGCTCTAGTTGGTTGAGATCCTCTTCATTGAGTCCACCGGTTTGTCGGATTACGCCTGGCTCGTTGTGCAGTCGCTCCATGTAGATCCGTAATGCTTCCTCGTCCTCGCGGTTGTTAAGTACATAGGTTCTGAGTTCTTTTCGACTCATCTGCTGAAAGTCAAGTTTCTGTGTCATCATCAAACTCCCAACGTCCGTTTCTAAAGATGGTGATGCCTATTGTATCGCCTGCTAAAATATAGATTTCTTCCCGTTTTTCGTCATAACGGAATAGATGGATGTCGGTGTAGAAGTTAGACAATGTTTGGCTGACTCGCACACAAGCGAGCATTTGCTCTACAGTAGGGATCATCTTTGAACGACTTCCATCTCAAGTACTTGTTTCTTTTCAGCCAACCTTGTAATTTATTATACAAAGGTCTTAATTAGTTAGGCTAAATTTTACATAAATTCAATATGCCTAGCCAGGTCAAATTTTACACAGAATTTAGCGATCGCGGGCATCGTAACGGTTCTGAGTTTCGTTACCCAGCGGGTCGACCACAGATAAAAGATTGCCATTGGGGTCGACGATGCCATCAGCTCTACTGACGAGGGTAAGTCACTTCTATTTTTTTTGTCTCTTTTGGTAACAATACTTAACCAAATCGTATTTTCAAATAGGCGATCGCGCCAAAGCCAACGTCCCTTTGCTTAGCTAAATGCGATCGCAGCACAAACATCGCAAGGGATTTGTTGCCTGGATGTCACCTTTTGGTCAATGGCATGAAGACAGAACTATTGCTGAGGCTTTTCTAGAGCCAGCCATTCGCCATTTTTTTGCTGAGCGACGTCCATCGTAAAAAACTTACTATCAACACAGCGATCGCCCTTTCAGCTCGTTATCAATAAACCTGTTAATTGCCAACTAACTATCCGCCGCAGCTCACCAAAACCAGGGATTAGCAATTGGGAAAGAAGGATGAAGGCTCAAAGAACTTAAAGGTCAGTTGCATAACTGCTTCGCCCAATTTTCACACTTCATCCTTTCCCAGTTCCCAATCCCTAACTTGCCAGTGCGTCTTGAACAGTCTTGTTATAGATAATCCGACCAGCGGTAGTACGGATGTACTGAGAGATTAGCTCCCCGTCTGCTGTTTCCCTCACCTTGCGTTCCTTGTAGTATTTGAGAACACTACCGTCATCGAGGGTTTCTGTTCGTACTACCTCCCTGTCTGGTTCGTCTGTCTCCACATCCCCGTCGTAACGTACCCAAACATAGGCGTGCAAGTCAATCAGCTCTTGAGCGTGAGCTTTTAAAGCATCCTCAAGACTAGCAAAATAGCGCCCCGCCCCCTTTTGGGCAGCTGGATTCTCCGCAGTCAGGTAATAGCAGCCCAACACCATATCCTGAGAAGGTGTGACAATGGGACGCCCCGTTGCCGGAGAGAGAATATTGTGGCAAGACAGCATCAACAGCCGCGCCTCCGCCTGGGCTTCCAAAGATAGAGGCACGTGAACCGCCATTTGGTCGCCATCGAAGTCAGCGTTGAAAGCTGGACAAACCAAAGGATGCAATTGAATCGCTCGACCGTCTACCAGAATCGGTTCAAAAGCCTGAATCCCCAGTCGGTGCAGCGTCGGTGCCCGGTTAAGCATCACTGGATGCCCTGTAATCACCTCCCGCAGAACATTCCACACACTGGGGTCATCCCGCTGAATCAACTTTTTCGCCGCCTTGATGTTATTCACCAAGCCAAGGCGGATCAGGCGATGAATCACAAATGGCTGGAACAACTCAATCGCCATCTCCCGGGGCAAGCCGCACTGATATATTCTCAGTTTGGGACCAACTACAATGACTGAGCGACCAGAGTAGTCAACCCGTTTCCCCAGGAGGTTTTGTCGGAAGCGACCCTGTTTTCCTTCGATGATGTCAGACAAAGACTTGAGGGGGCGATTGTTAGCACCAACCACTGTGCGACCTCGCCGCCCGTTGTCTATTAAAGCATCTACCGCTTCCTGAAGCATCCGCTTTTCGTTGCGGACAATAATTTCTGGGGCGAGAATCTCTTGCAAGCGTGACAACCGATTGTTGCGATTGATCACCCGCCGATAGAGATCGTTTAGGTCGGAGGTAGCAAAGCGCCCGCCATCCAGTTGCACCATGGGACGCAAGTCCGGGGGAATCACCGGAATCACCGTCACCACCATCCACTCAGGCTGGGAGCCAGTGGCGATAAAGTTGTCAATCCCCCGCAGCCGCTTAATCAGCTTCGCCCGTTTCTGACCTTTGCTATCGATGATTTCTTCTCGCAGTTTTTCGGCTTCTTGCTCTAAATCGATTTCCTGGAGAAGTCGCTGTACTGCTTCAGCCCCAATGCCTACTTCAATGCCAAGTAGGTCTGAATCTTCACTATAAAGTTGCTCTTCGATTTCCAGCCATTGGTCTTCTGTGAGTAGTTGTTTGTAGCTCAGGTTTTGAGCATTACCTGGGTCTAGCACTACATAGGCATTGAAGTAAACAATCTGCTCCACATCCCTTAGGGGCATATCCAGCAGAATGCTGAGATGGCTGGGAATGCCCTTGAGATACCAGACATGGGTAACAGGAGCTGCCAGTTTGATGTAGCCCATGCGGTGACGGCGCACTCGGGACTCGGTGACCTCCACACCGCAGCGCTCGCAGACAATTCCCCGATGGCGCACCCGCTTGTACTTACCGCACCAACATTCCCAATCCTTTGAAGGTCCAAAGATGCGCTCACAGAAAAGCCCGTCCATTTCGGGTTTGAGGGTGCGATAGTTAATCGTTTCGGGTTTGGTAACTTCACCCACTACCACTCCATTGGGCAGAGTTCTTTCTCCCCATTGACGAATGCGATCTGGAGAAGCTAAACCAATTTTGACGTAGTCAAACCGTTGTTCTTCTTGATTTTTCATTCTTGTTCCGTTTTTGAGATTCAAGCTTTAAGCTGTGAGAGTGGTTAAGGCATGAATTATAAATTCTCTGATTAGACCCGGATTTGGCCCTGTGTCGGCATACCTGTCCTGGCTGGGGGTCAAATCCAGAAGCAAAAAGGGTGTTCTCGTCATAGTAAGCTCTATCTAAGTCGGCGACCTCTAGCTTGGCTCCAAATTAAGTTATGTGTACTGAAATTATAAGCTATTGTGCATTTAACTTGCATATTCAGGCTAACAACTTGAGGCGGGACACTTGGAACTTCGGATCAGGGAACTTCGGATCGGGGAACAGGGAATAGGGAATAGGTAATGGGGAATCTGTCAAGCTTTTGAACAAAATGTCTCGCGCAGTCCCCACCTAAAATCTTCGATTTAGGTGGGGTTAGCGAGACCAGAAAAAAAACGCGAAGCTCCTTATTCTTTTTGTTTTTCTTGATTTTGGACATATTCAATCAATCTATCGAGAGGAGCTTGTGCCCCAACACTGATGATAGCGTAACTACTCGACCAAAATTGAGGTTTAGATCCCCAATAAAACTTAGATAAATGCTCTTGATATTCAGAGCGTAAACGACGAGATGTAAGTGTTTTAATATTATTAACCAGTTGGGAAAGCTTGCATCCTAGACACATCCTCTTTAACTAACTAATAGTTATTATCAAAAAATTGTCAGTAAATATCCATCTCACCGTAAGTTACCAAGCTATTTTAGAAGGGCAGCCATAGCGGATGCTATGGGCATTGTTTCTAGTTTTCAAACTCGTTATCGAGATTGGCAGTCTGGGGAGAGAAAAAAACGTACAGCCAAACCCCCAAGACTAACAGCCTTATGTAAAACTTATCCGGCTTTGTATAAAGGTCAACAAGTTTTATCTGGTGAGAATTATCAGTCAATTGCTTTAAAAGTTTGGGATGAATTTGATTGGATTTGGCTGAATAATATTGGAGTCACAACTCATGGCAATAATCGGCACTTAGTTAATGGCAATAAATTGATGTCACCCTCTTTAGTGGTGAATAAAAAGAAATGTCAGTTATCAATGCCGATTAAGATAAAACCAGTTAAAAGAGAGGAAACAGATTATGTTTGTAGTGTTGACTTAGGCATGGGTAGCCAAGTTGCATGAAGAAATTGACACCTTTGCTGAAGCCTATTAGGTGAAATTTCAACATAACAAGCCAGAGGCGATCACTACAAGCCAGAGGCGATCGCTACAAGCCAGAGAAGATTGCTACGAACTACAGGTGGTTGTTATATAGAGTGACATTTACAACAGATGGGGGTTCGCCTCTCTCTGGATGATTTTGGCACTGGCTCTTCTTCTGTTGGTTATTTGAAAAAATTTCCCTTCCATACCCTCAAAATCGATCAGTCCTTTGTGGGCAATCTCAAAGATGAGCCACAGGATCTAGCGATTATCTCAGCTGCGATCGCCTTGGGGCGTGGCTTCAATTTGAGAGTGATTGCAGAAGGTGTGGAAACGCAGCAGCAACTCGAATTATTGCGAAGTCTTGAATGTGAGGAGATGCAGGGTTATTTGTTCAGTCAGCCTCTCACAACGGAAAACGTTACAAAATTTATTAGAGGGGGTGAATGGGGTTTCACAAGGGGAAGGTGACGCCATTTGAACAGAATGCTTGAGCGCATTCCCCATTTACAATCTTTGATTTAGGTGGGGAATGCGCTCAAGTCTAGTACGGAGAAAGAGATGGGGAAGACGGGCAAGATAGGGAAGTCTTTTCTCCTGCTTCTCCCGCTTCTCGCCACACTCCCGCTTCTCGCCACACTCCCGCTTCTCCCGCTTCTCCCACTTCTCCCGCTTCTCGCCACACTCTCCAGACTCCCGCTTCTCGCCACACTCCCGCTTCTCGCCACACTCCCACTTCTCCCCACACTCTCCAGACTCTCCACACTCTCCACACTCCCCCCTCTTAAGGGTATGTTTTTAAGATTTTCGGTTTAGTAAGGCAGAGGAGGCAGAGGAAGCCTCCGAAGCAGGGGGGGGGAAAGCCTATTGTTTCGTTGAAAAATTTCTCCCCATCCCCCCATCTCCCTATCTCCCCATCAACCTCAACCATCAAATGTAAAAAACATACCCTTGAAAGCACACTCCCCCCCTACTTTTCACGGCAAGTCTCGAAACCTAGATGCAGTTGTTGACGGGGCGACGGGGTGATGGGAGAAGTAATATCAACCAATCCCCCAGTCTCTCAATCTCTCAGTCTCCAAGCCTCCAAGTCTCCCAGTCTCCCAGTTCCCCCATCGAAGTTGTTCAACAAAAGATGCCGTGAAAAGTAAGACACTCCCCCCTCACCATCTCCCTCTTCTGTTTAACCGAGCAGTATTTGCCTCTACCCCAGAGGCTATTTCCCTAACCTCGAAAAAATGAGCGAACTGTGAGTAGTAAAGCTCTTATTGTCAGTCAGGCTTTTAATCGCAGGGTGGGTATCTGCAATCTCGCCTTGACTGTTGGATTTCGTCATTGGGAGTGATTGAATTTTGTATCTGAGCTGCAGATGTAATAGCAATAGCTCCCACTCCAGCTGCAAATATTAGAGCGATAGCAATTTTGATGGGCATTCTGCGTTTCATAATTTGCCTCCTTGTCACACCAACTCTTAATTTAAGAGTAATACTTTTACTTTGGCATGTCAGTCCCACTCCTAAGGTAAATTTGTAATTAACTTTGGGATTGAAATCATCCCTGAAGTAGAAAATAGTAGAAATAAGCGGAAAATAGTAGAAATAAGTGGAAAATAGTAGAAATTAAGTGTAAGATAGAATTCCTCTCCCTTAGCTTGATTCGCGAGAAGTCCCACGTCATCCCCATCAGGGCAGCGTGGGATGAACTGCGTAGCAGCGACGCGCTGCGACAGCAGGGGCGAAGCCTAGTCTACTGCATCAGCAGCGACGCGCTGCGACAGCAGGGGCGAAGCCTAGTCTACTGCGTAGCAGCGTCGTTAGACTATCGCGTTCCAATCACATCTTGACAATTATTGAAATTATCTACTAAGGTGTAGATATGAGAAGTGTGACAACTTGCAAAAGTATGTCAGGAACTTAAAGCGCAAGCAGCAAAGTTTATCCAGAAAGAAGAAAGGGAGTAGCCGCCGGAACAAAGCGAGAGAAGCCCACACTATACACGACAGGGTTAGTGTGGGTAGTTCACGTAGCGAGGGCTTATGAAACCGAAAAGCTGGGATAAATTCCTCGAACAGATAGCTGATGAGTATGAATTGCGTGGTAGACTTAAAGAAGTATTCTTAGCTCGATTCGCTTACGAGAATTGGCGCAAGCCGGATAAGGAAGTATGGGAGCTTGCAGAGGCAGCCAGCCATGAGACTTACAAGAAGCAGATGACCGAGATCTATTCTTATTTCTCTAAAGACAGACCTAATGGTTGTCCTGAACTTGAACCCCACAGTAAAGGGCCGGGTAAATTTCAAATATTGCGAGAATGGCTCAAGGATATAAAGTATCCTGATTGGCTAAAAACTCCAACAACACCAGCTTTTAGTGGCATCAACTTCTTAGACTCCCGAATGTCAGTTAGATGGGATTCTTCTTTGTATATAGAACGTCCCCCCATCGAATCCGACTGTTGCCAGGAGATTTTGAATCCCGGTTCCCTGATTAGGATTAAAGCGCCAGAGAAGATGGGTAAAACTTCTCTGCTGAGCAGGATTCTTGCTTATGCAGAGGCTTATGGCTATCGAAAGGTGTATTTGAACCTTCGAGAAGCAGAGGGGCCGGTTTTTGCTAGCTTGGATAAATTTTTGCGCTGGTTTTGTGCCAATGTCAGTCGGGAGTTGGGCTTCAAGCCAATGCTCGATGATTATTGGGATGAGGAGCTTTTTGGCAGCATGGTTAGCTGCAAAACCTATTTCCAGGGGTATCTGTTGGAACAAATAGACAGTCCTCTGGCTTTGGGTTTGGATAATGTCGATCGAGTTTTCGAGTATCCCGATATCGCTAAAGACTTTTTACCTATGCTGCGGTACTGGCATGAGGAAGCCAATAATCTCGATGTCTGGCAACAACTGCGGCTGGTTATTGCCAATTCCACCGAAGTTTATATTAAGTTAGATGCCAATCAATCGCCTTTTAATGTCGGGCTGCAAGTAAAGTTGCCGGGGTTTAACTTGGAACAGGTGCAGAATTTAGCTAAGGGTTACAGGCTAGATTGGACATCTGATATAGAAACACGAAATTCCGCTTCTTTACTGATTGCGATGGTGGGGGGACATCCTTACTTGATGCGACTGGCTCTCGATTCTCTTTGCCATGAGAATATTAGTTTAGAACAGCTGTTGCAAGAGGCTCCTACTCAAGGGGGTATTTATGGCTCTCATCTGCGGCATCACTGGAACAATCTGCAAAAGCAACCAGCACTGGCGGCAGCGATGAAAAAAGTAGTGATGACAGACAAGAGTGTGCAGTTAGAGCCGACGGAGGCATATAAGTTAGAGAGCATGGGATTGGTGACGCTGGTAGGAAATGAAGTGAAGCCCAGTTGCAAGTTGTATCTTCGGTATTTCCGCGATCGCCTGTAGGGGTGTGTTCTACAAGTTTTTGTGGGGAACAGGGAACAGGGAATAGGCAACAGGGAATAGGCAACAGGCAACAGGGAATAGGGAATAGGCAACAGGGAATAGGCAACAGGCAACAGGCAACAGGCAACAGGCAACAGGGAATAGGCAACAGGGAATAGGCAACAGGCAACAGGCAACAGGCAACAGTGCGCCCAGCGTCGACGCTGTCGGCTGGGCGCAACAGGCAACAGGAAATAGGGAATAGCTGAAAGTCTTTGAAAAGTCTGTATGTAAGAAGCGGAGGATCAAAAGTGGTGGGTTACGGCGCTTGGAATCTACCAGTTACTTGTTCTCAACTCCAGCTCTGCCGCGCCTAACCCACCCTACCATCGACTTTTCAAACATGTTCTTAGTATCCCGTTACCCAAGGCTGAAAAGAAAATGGTTGGATTTCGCTGTCGCTCAACCCAACCTAAAATTTTTTTTAACAAAGCAGTATTCAGTCTCACTGAGGTGATGCAGTCACCTCACTTTTTAACAATAATAGTCTTACTTCGGCATGTCAGTCCCACTCTAAAGGGAAATTAGGAATTGATTTTGGAATTTTAATTACCCCAGAAGTGGAAAGTAGTAGAATTAAATTTCTAGTTATTTCTTCTTATGAACACAGTACCAAAGGAATATAAATATAAAGTCGGCGGTAGTCTAGGATTCAATCACCCCACCTATATACAGAGGCAGGCTGACAAAGAACTCTTGGAAGCTCTAAAAGCCGGTAAGTTTTGCTATGTGTTCAACTGTCGGCAGATGGGCAAGTCTAGCTTGCGGGTACAAACCATGCATCAGCTGCAAGCAGAGGGGATGAGCTGTGCCTCAATCGACATTACCAGTATCGGCAGCGATGTCAGCCAACAACAGTGGTATAGCGGAATCATAAATCAGTTATTTCTGGGGTTTAATCTCATAGGTAAGGTGAATTTAAAAGCCTGGTTGCGGGAACGAGAGAAGCTATCTTCAGTCCAGAAATTGAGTCGGTTTATTGAAGATGTGCTGCTGGTAAACTGTCCGGGAGAAAAAATATTCATCTTTATCGATGAAATTGATAAGGTTCTGAGCCTCAATTTCTCCCTTGACGATTTTTTTTCCCTGATTCGGTTTTGCTATAACCAGCGGGCGGAAAATCCAGAATACGAGCGTCTCACATGGGCGCTGTTTGGTGTGGCAACGCCTTCGGATTTGATTAAAGACAAGACTCAGACATCCTTTAATATTGGTCAGCCGATTGAACTAACTGGCTTCAATTCCGAGGAAGTCCAGCCATTAGAGAAGGGATTGAAAGAAAAAACCGATAACCCTCAGGCGGTTCTCACCAGAGTATTGGACTGGACTGGTGGTCAACCATTTCTCACCCAAAAGCTTTGCCAACTGGTTATCACTTCTTGTTCTGCAATTCCCCCTGGGAAAGAAGCAGAAGTGATTGGGGACTTAGTGAAGTCGCGAGTGATTTTGAATTGGGAATCTCAGGATGAGCCAGTGCATTTGAAGACGATACGCGATCGCCTTCTGAGCAATGAACAACATGTAGGGCGGCTGCTGGAACTCTATCAGCAAATTTTGCAACAGGGAGAAATTGCCACTGATAACAGTCCCGAACAAAGCGAATTGTGCCTCTCTGGGTTAGTGGTAAAGCGGGAGGGAAAGTTAAAAGCTTACAACCCCATTTATAGGTCGGTTTTTAACCAGAATTGGGTTGAAAAGGAATTAGAGAAGCTGCGGCCATACTCTGAGGTCATAATAGCCTGGGAAGCTTCCAATTATCAGGATGAATCTCGACTGTTGCGGGGACAGGCATTAAGTGATGCTCAGAAATGGGCAGTAGGTAAAAGCCTGAGCAGTATAGATTATCAGTTTTTGACCGCTAGCCAAGAACTGGATAAGCGAGAAACTGAAATCAATTTAGAGGCGCAAAAGCAGGCCAATAAAATTTTGACCGAGGCGCATCAGAAAGCTAAGGGTAGGATTCGCATTGGTTACGCTATTTTGGTAATCTCCTTGGTAGGAGCAGCCATCGCTGGAGGACTGGCAAAATACGCCTTTGAGAAGCAAGGAGAAACACAGGCAGGGATACAACTGCAGCAGGAAGGAGACATTGCTTGGGAACAGTTCAAATTCGGGCAAATAGAGGCTTTGCTGGTAGCGATGCAGGCTGGACAAGACTTGAAAGCCCTAGTCAAAGATGGTCGTCTGCTCCAAGACTATCCCACTACCACTCCGCTGATTGCCCTGCAGCAGATTCTCGAAAACATCCGGGAAACCAATCAGTTGGAGGGGCATGAGGGTTCGGTCAATAGCGTCAGTTTTAGCTTGGATGGGCAACATGTGGCTACCGCTTCAAGAGACGGCACTGCTAAGTTGTGGGACTTGCAGGGGAAAGAGCTGGTGCAGTTTAAGGGGCACAAAGGCGCTGTCTATGGGGTCAGTTTTAGTCCCGATGGGCAATGGGTGGCTACCGCCTCAAAAGATGGCACTGCCAGGCTGTGGAACTTGCAGGGGAAAGAGCTGGTGCAGTTTAAGGGGCACAAAGGCGCTGTCTATGGGGTCAGTTTTAGCCCGGATGGGCAGCTACTAGCCACTGCCTCAATAGATGACACTGCCAGGCTGTGGAACTTGGAGGGGAAGGAGCTGGTGCAGTTTAAGGGGCACAAAGGCGCTGTCTATGGAGTCAGTTTTAGCCCGGATGAGCAGCTGCTAGCTACTGCTTCAATAGATGGCACCGCCAGGCTGTGGAACTTACAGGGGAAGGAGTTGGAGCAGTTTAAGGGGCATCAGGATTTAGTCAATAGCGTCAGTTTTAGCCCAGATGGGGAACTCCTAGCCACCGCCTCAAGCGACGGCACGGCTAGGCTGTGGAACTTACAGGGGAAGGAGCTGGAGCAGTTTAAGGGGCATCAGGATTTAGTCAATAGCATCAGTTTTAGCCCCGATGGGAAACTCCTAGCCACCGCCTCAAGCGACGGCACGGCTAGGCTGTGGGACTTGCAGGGGAAGGAGATAGACCAGTTCAAGGGGCATCGGGAGCCAGTCTATGATGTCAGTTTTAGCCCGGATGGGCAACAGCTGGCTACCGCCTCAAACGACAGTACGGTAAAGCTGTGGAACTTGAAAAAGTTTCCCATGGCAGGGTTCAAGATCTCTGATAGTTTCACGAGCGTCAGTTTTAGTCCAGATGGGAAGCTCCTAGCCACGACCTCAAAAGATGGTGTGGTGCATCTGTGGGACTTGCAGGGGAATCTGCGGAACAAATTTGAGGGGTATCCAGGTTGGATCGATAGTCTCAGTTTTAGTCCAGATGGGCAGCTCCTAGCTACCGCCTCAAGAGATGGCACCACAAAGCTGTGGGACTTACAGGGAAACCAGCTGGCGAAGTTTAAGGGGGATGGAGTCTCAGTCTATAGCGTCAGTTTTAGTCCAGATGGGCAGTTGCTAGCTACCGCCTCCAGAGATGGCATTGTCAGGCTGTGGAATTTGAAGGGGAAGGAGATGGCCCATTTCAATGGGCATCAGGATTCGATCTATGGGGTCAGTTTTAGCCCGAAGGGACAGCTACTAGCTACTGCCTCCAGAGATGGCACTGCCAGACTGTGGGATTTGCAGGGGAAGGAGATGGCCCAGTTCAAGGGGCATCAGGATTCGGTCAATAGCGTCAGTTTTAGCCCGAATGGACAGCTCCTAGCTACCGCTTCAAGAGATGGCACTGCCAGACTGTGGAACTTGCAGGGAAAAGAGCTGGTGGAGTTTAAGAGAGATCCATTCCCAGTCAATAGCGTTAGTTTTAGCCCCGATGGGCAACGGGTGGCTACTGCCTCAAGTGACGGCACGTCTAGGCTGTGGGATTTGCAGGGCAATCTGCGGGCGGAATTTAAGGGGCATCAGGATTCGATCTATAAAGTCAGTTTTAGTGCGGATGGGCAAAGGATAGCTACTGTCTCAAGAGATGACACTGTCAGAGTTTGGCAGGTTGAAGAGGGATTAGAAGGATTAGAGCAACTGTTGACGAAGGGCTGTAAATGGCTTCAAGATTATCTTGCCACTCATCCTAAAGAACAAAAAAAGTTAGAGGTATGCGAAAAATAGCTAGGGGAGTTGCAAATGCCAACAGAAATCTTCCTAATCGTAAAGAGCCTTTTGAGCTTTGATGGCCAAGCCAGTTTTGATCATGCGCGAGTATCTGTCTAATCTTTGTTGCTGGCCAGCTCTATAAGGATGATAATACACTTCGGATAAACCAAGACTAATCAAAATCACAGAAATCATGGCAATGCTATAGTTGCGAATCAATAAGGTATTTCTTTTAACCTTTGATAGCATAATGAAAGTATCCATGTCGTTAGTATCCCAGTAAACAATCAGTTAAACTCTCCAAGAAGGTCTAGTAGTTTGACCTTTAATTTAAGAATAATAGTCTTATTTGGTCATGTCAGTCCCACTGCCAAGGGAAATTTGTAATTAATTTTGTAAGTTGAATTATCTCCGAATTAGAAAATAGTAGAAATAAGTGGAACCCAAGGATACAACGGGAAATGTGTCAGGTGCCAGATGTCAGATCTCAGGTGCTATAGCAGTCCTAAATGAGTCGTGACAAATCCAAATATATATATAAAACCAGAACCTTTAGCCCCTGTTCCTAATACTGCTCGGATAAGCTCTAATTCCCTCTCTCCCCTACTCCTCTGCTCAAGAGCTCCCCTGCTCCTCTGCTTGTCTGGACCGAAAACTTTTCTTAACCGAGCAGTATTGCCCGCTGTTCCCTGATCCGAAGTTCCCTGTTCCCTTTTGAGTAGCGTTTTAATGTGATTTAATTTGTGAATAAAACGGGTGAGGGCGATCGCCTGTGTTGTGGATGTGGTAGATTGAGATGGTGAATTCAACAGAATAACAGTTTTGTTTGACTTATATTACAAGAGGAGTTTTAAATTTAAGTGGCACGTCTCAACCAAGTAATTGCAATTGAAAAAGGAATTAAAAGTCGGTCAGTTCAAGAACTAGCCGAAGCCAAAAAAGCGATGGGGAAGGTAGCGCTTTTGTCGGGCATTTCCAGAACCTATCGACCCAAGGACGAGGATGGTGAACAACTTCCACCTGAATCGAAAAAGGTTCAGGTAAAAGCAGAGGATATTATCCGCAAGGCAACTGCGATTTTGACCAAACTCTTTGATGTGACAGCCACCAAAGACTGGACTAACTGTCATGCGCGTGCAGATGTAGTCGTGGATAATCAAACCCTGTTAACTCAAGTACCCGTCACCTATCTGCTATTTCTGGAAAAGCAGTTGACAGACTTACACACCTTTATTAAGAAACTGCCAATACTAGATGCTTCAGAAACCTGGACCTTTGATCCATCGGCAGACTGCTGGGCAACAGAGCCAATACAGACGCTCAAAACCTTCAAACAGCCACGCAGCCACGTTAAGGCTGAAGCAACGGAACATCATCCTGCTCAGGTAGAAGTTTATTATGAAGATGTAACGGTAGGATACTGGCGGACCGTGAAATTTTCTGGAGCGCTACCAGCACAGCGAGTCAATGAACTGCTCTCACGGTTAGAAAATTTACAGCAAGCAGTTAAATTTGCCCGTGAAGAAGCTAATAATACTGAGGTAGAAGAACAAAGAGTTGGTGAACGAATTTTTCAATATCTTTTCAGCTAACTCAATTGTGGGCACTGAGATTAATTAGGTTTTAGCGCTTTGCTCCCTTGTCTTATCCGTAAGTTTTAGTTACAATTAGACTTAGAGTACAAGCTCAATAGAAAACCTTAACTTCAACCGTACAGACGTGAAAGTGCAGGTTCAAATCCTGCCCCCGCCACTTAATCATAACCAGGCGGGTTAGCCCAACTGGAAGAGGCAGCGTCCCGTACACCTTCAAAATCAAGCTATTACTCTAAGCTTAATATTCACCGCTGAACGCCCTCTCGACTGTTGAGGAAAAAAAGTCCGCGCTGAGATGCTGGCTCATATCCAGCTTGAGGCTCCAACGCGCCTCGGTAGTTTAATTGGCAAAACACAGCGCTATTCAAGCTAAAACCTTGACTTAAATGTGACGGCGTGCGCAAATGAGCGGTACACCGGGGGCTGGGATGCGGACAAAATCCTAGTCCCCAGCGATTTTTAGTCCGTATTCGCCTTTGTATCGCAACGGAGAAATTTTCGACTATCTCAGGATGGCAGGATGCTGAGTGAATCTGGAGAGGAAGCGATCACTTGTCTGTTTCCCGACTTCAGTCCAAGCCTCTAATCACCCAAGTGGATGAGTCAGATGGGGGAAGTATGACGGCAGAAGTTTACACCAATATTGAGATTAAACTCAGAGTGGGGTAGAACAAACTTTAGAACAAACTTTTGGGAGAGAGGATCCGAAACCGCCGTAAGGTCGTCAACTAGACATGCTGTTCGCCCACGTACCTGTCAGATTTTATCAGGTTTTACAGGAGCAGTTAAATATATGTTGAGTATAAAGAGATTACTAATGACCGGAGCCACGACAGGTCTAATAGTTACTGCTAGCTTGGCGCAAGCAGGACCAGCTCTGTCACAAAGCTGCACCACGGCTTATACTCTTAATGAAAAGTGGGAACTGAAACAACTGAAACAACAGCGATTTCAGCAGCAACTTCAACGACAACGACTTCAACAGCAACTTCAACAACAGCGACTTCGACGACAGCAAAATCCGCTGGGATTTCGGCAGCGACTTCAACAACAGCGACTTCAGCAGCGACTTCAACAACAGCGACTTCAACAGGAACTGAGGCGACAGCCATTGGAGCAGGAACAAAGACAGCAATTTCAGCAGCGACTTCAGCAACAGCAACTTGAGCAGCAGCTGAGGCAACAACAACTTGAGCAGCAACATCAGCAACGGCGATTTTAGCATTACTCGCGGTTGCCGTTGGATATTCGCACCTGGGATTGTCCTAGAGTATCAATCAAGAAATAAGGGTTGAGAAAAAAGAGGTGATCTGTAATCACATCCTCGCCAAGTGTTGGCGAGCAAAATCAGTGATAATCCGTGTCATCCGCGTCATCCGCGTTCTATCCGCCCATACACTTATCCAACCCTTAAACCCAAATCCTAGAGCGCCGGTTCATTAAATACTCTCTCTGTGTTACAGGGCGAAGCATTTGGACAGAAAAATAAGGGTTTGGGCACTTAACTTATTCCCCAAATGCTTCGCCCCTACAAGAAATTTGGATTACTGGACCGGCGCTCTAG
>JBFRWF010000309.1:0-18368 GCA_051439465.1 Xenococcaceae cyanobacterium
GGTACATACGAGCGTGGGCAAAGCGCGTGAGCGTGCAAAGTAATGCTAGGAGCCGTGTAAGGCGAAAGTTTTACGCACGGTTTTGTAGTGGAGGTGTCCCCTGGCAACAGGGGCATCGACCATTCGAAGTTCATGCACTTTTTCTGTTAAAAATAACATCTGAAATTATTACTCTCCCTACTCCGGAGTCCCTGCTCCCTACTAAAAACAGAGTTAATTATGGGATACAGAATCAACACCCTAGGAGGTGCCCAAGCGGCTCCCAAGCACCAAAACTGGTAGGTCCCGAAGCAGAAAAGACGCGCAAGGACGCACCCTACAGAAATCGCCTCAGACCTTGAAATTTCTAGGCTTACGCTGTCTGATTGCCTCTTATTGAGCGTGCCAAGAGTGCGATCGCATTCTTGGAGTGCGCTGCCTACCGCACTCGCGTAGCGAGCCCGCACTCTTGTTCATGAATCAAATCCGATCGCTATAGGTTTGACTTGAGTTCATAGATAAGGACTGGATTTTTGGATCGTCACGCGATCGCCAATTAGGCAAAGACCCCTGAACCCCCTAATCTTTGGCAAGATCATACAGTGTTACTTTTGTCAAGTACATTTTATACCAAATTAGATGAGCTTACCCTGGATAAGTGATCGCAAATCGTTTTCATTATTGTAGGGGCGAAGCATTTGAGGGATCAATTGTTAAACGTATCATACAGTTGGATATCCAAATGCTTCGCCCTTTCCTAGGTTGTCGGTAGGACATGAATCAAAATATATATAGGTTATCGGTGGGAGCAGGGCGAAGCATTCGGATATATAATTTTTGGTCGAGTTCGATGATTTATCCCCCGAATGCTTCGCCCCTACAGTATTTTTATGAATATATGTAAACAGCAGGCGAAGCCGGTTGAGTTGGCGCTGCCGTAGGCACTCGCGTAGCGAGCGCGCAGTCGTGGGGTAGCGATCGTACTCTATCAAACCTTCTATTTGGTCGCCACAGCCATGAATTTAGCCCCCTGTGCCTTGGGTACGGGAAATTCTGACTTATTTGCCAAAATAACGGGACTCGACTATTACGAGGAATCCTCGGTGGGGGAATTTCTGCTAGGTTCAGTAGAGAGAAAAGTCACGAAATAATAAGCTTTTCAGCCGAGGCGATCAAATTCTTAACTATCAGAGTGCGATCGCTACTTTGGAACTAAATCGCGTTAAACGCTGATACAAAAGGATTTTCAGTCAACAAGGTCATCGGCTAAAAAGCTCATCCCATAAAGTTTCTTGGAAATTTTCCGCTCTACTGAGGTTCGGTTACTGGGTGTCACCCCATCTCTCCCTCTTCTTAATAAGGAGAAGACCAAGAACGAACCTCGCCCAAGGTGACTGGAATCAAATCGCTGACATCAATGGTAAAACGGAAAACCTTCTTGGCACGGCGGTTGTTTTCTGGATCGAAGAACTTCAACTGCACGTCCCAACAATCGCTATCCATCCGGCAGAACGGACTTTTCTGCACCACAATACTATCCAACTCCATCCCGGCTGCTACGGCTTCCGAGAAAGACTGAGCCGCTTGGAAAGCATTAGTAGCCGCAAAATTGAGTGCCCTGTCTTGGGAAGTCTGTCCCAAGTTACGTAAATCATAATAGACACGGTTGAGGAAGCTACGGAGAGTTTTCCGCATCTGCTCATCTTCGGCTTCTGCTTGTTCTGCGCGCACCGCTTCTAAGGCGGCATCAACCAAGGAATTAACCTTCCAGCCATAGATACCTCTGGGACTCTGGGGTTCTACTACCGGTACGATTTGCCCGGAGAACAGCTTCACCGTGCGTCCCGTCAACCTTCCAGGGATACTAACTCGCTCAATGTATTCCTCCGAGTCTTCTGCTTGCACCTCTCCAGCCAGCAATTCCTGAAAAGCGGCATAAACATCGCGGGCAAAGGAACCAGAGGGTTCCAGGGCATAAATAGGAGTTAACTCCATATTCAGCGTCCAAATCAAAGACTTGGCTTCCGAGAGATTTGCCTCTAGGTAGTCCACCATTTGACGGGCATCATAGGGATTCGCCGGAATCTGAGTTCCTTCAATTTCTGCCGGAGGCATCAATTGCTTAAACGAATCCCGCCGTGCTTCCGTGCCGAAGTCATAGCCTAAAGCACCGATGACATAGATTAAATCTGCACCACTGGCTTGAGGCGGTTGACTGGCAGTTACGCCATTAACATTATTGTTTGACATAGGTGATATTTCGTTATTAGATGGACTAGTTAATGATGATGGTGCAGAAGCGGTTACCAAAACTTCGTTGACTTCAACTGTCCCAGCTTCACCCACCGTCTGATTGACATGTTCTACCCTGGCGACAACTGGAGAACTAATTTCGGGAGTGCCCTGACAACCACAGCCCCCAGCTTCCACAGTTGATTGTTCTTCTGACATGGTTTCTCCTGTTAAGTAGTTAAAAGCACCAGAAATATTCAGCTTCCCCACCAAACAACGGCGACTTTCATCACTAGAATTTAAATTGCAGGGCAAGGCAGTTTTTAATAAAGCAGTACGTACTTTTTGGGGATCAATCTCTTCTCCTCTTTGCTTTTGCACACTGAGTAATAAAGCCGCCACCCCACTGACAATAGGAGTGGCAAAACTTGTCCCACTCAGCCGCACCGTCCCCCCTCCCAGCTTGGCTCCCAGAATATTTTCTCCTGGGGCAAGAATCCCTTGATTTTGATAGGTTTGTCCCCAGTTACTCATCTCCAAGGGCTGTCCCTGCTCATCTGTTGCTCCCACTGCTAAGACAGTGGGGATAGCAGCAGGAACATGTAAGCAGTCGCAACCATCGTTACCAGCAGCAGCAACAATTAAGACATTATTATTTTTGCACAACTGCACAGCTCTTTCTAACCAGTCTTCTACTTCCCCATAATCGGTCAATTGTCCCCCACTGATATTAATAATATGTGCCCCAGCATTGACTGCTTGCTCAATGGCACGGGACAAATCTAGTTGAGACAGTCGGCGACGTCCATCGGCAAAGACTGGTATGATTAAACCTTGACATTGGGGGGCAATTCCTTCCACCAACGAGCCATGCTGAGCAAAGATGACACTGGCAACATGGGTGCCATGTTGGGACATGCTACCTTCGGCGTTAGCTTCCCCCTGAACTAAAGTAGAGAGTCGGGTTAAGGAAGCTCCCTGAAAACAAGGATGTGTTTGATCCACTACCCCATCTAGGACTGCCACCACAATTTGGGAGTCACCTTTGGTTTTTGCCCATAGCTCTTGGAGACCTGGTAATGTTCTTATATTCAGCATCAACGCTATACAGAGGTTACTGGCTCTGTTTGTTGGTCTAGGAAGTAACTTACTATATTCAGTAGTCAGAAGTCATCCCAGTTACCAATCACCAATCCCCTAATCTAAACAATCCCCTATGCCTAACTATTTATTAGAAGTCGGCACAGAAGAATTACCTGCAGATTTTGTTGATGGTGCCATAGAGCAGTGGAAAGCACGCATTCCCAAAAGCCTGGAGGAGCAATTTTTGACCCCAGAGGCAGTTGAAGTCTATGGCACCCCCCGCCGCCTTGCCGTGCTAATCAAAGGACTCCCGGCGCAACAACCGGATCGAGAAGAAGAAATTAAAGGACCACCTGTCAAAGCAGCCTTTAAAGAGGGTAAAGCCACCAAAGCAGCAGAAGGATTTGCCCGCAAGCAGGGAGTAGAATTAGAGGCGCTGGAAATTCGGGACACCAAGAAAGGAGAATTTGTCTTTATCCAGAAAAAGATTCCCGGACGCTCTGCAACCGAGATTTTGAGGGAACTAACTCCCAAATGGATTGCACAGTTGGAAGGAAGGCGGTTTATGCGTTGGGGGTATGGGGACTTGCGGTTTCCCAGACCAATTCGCTGGCTGGTAGCATTGTTGGATGAGAATGTCTTGCCCATTGAACTGGTTAATGGTTCCACAACTTTAAAGAGCGATCGCTTCTCCCGGGGAAACCGCGTCTTACATCCCGATGCTGTAGAAATTTCCCAAGCCTCAGATTATCTTGATTGCTTGCGCTCTGCCTATATCGAAGTCGATCCAGATGAGCGTCGAAATAAAATCCAACAGCAGGTGCAAACTGTTGGGCAACAACTAGGTGGTATAGCAGATATCTCCCCCGACTTATTGGCAGAAGTAACTAACTTAGTGGAATGGCCAACAGCAATAGTGGGCAAATTTGACGCCGAATTCTTAAGCCTACCCACCGAAGTAATTACCACAGTAATGGTAACTCACCAGCGCTATTTTCCGGTTAAGGCAACTCAGGAAGCCAACAGCTCCCTCCTGCCTAACTTTATTACTATTTCCAACGGCGATCCAGCTAAATCAGATATCATTACTGCTGGTAACGAGCGGGTGATTCGTGCTAGGCTAGCTGATGCTCAGTTTTTCTACAAAGTTGATTGTGACGAGCCTCTGGAAAGCTACCTTCCCCAACTGGAAACTGTCACCTTCCAGCAAGATTTGGGGTCAATGCGGGATAAAGTAGACCGTTTGCTGGAAATTACCCAGCAGATTGGGGATCAGTTAGAGCTAAATCAACAGGAACTCAGCGAGATCGAAAACACAGCTTTGCTCTGTAAAGCAGACTTAGTCACTCAGATGGTCTGTGAATTTCCCGAACTGCAGGGAGTGATGGGGCAGAAATATGCCCTGGCGAGTGGCGAATCGGAGGTGGTAGCGAAAGGAATTTTTGAGCATTACTTGCCGAGGGGGGCAGATGATATTATGCCAGAATCCCTCACAGGGCAAATGGTTGGTTTAGCGGATCGTTTGGATACGCTGGTGAGTATTTTCGGTTTGGGCATGATACCAACTGGTTCAGCCGATCCCTTTGCTCTGCGTCGTGCGGCGAATGCGGTGGTAAATATTACCTGGAATGCCGAATTACCGATAAATTTATATCAGATAATAGAGCAAAGTTCAGCAGATTTTGTCACAGCTCATCCTGAAAAAGAGTCACCTGTAGCATCTTTGCAAGAGTTTTTTATCCAACGCATCCGGACTCTATTGCAAGACGAACTGGAGATTGATTATGACTTGGTGAATGCGGTGCTGGGAGAAGATGATCCAGAATATACAGAACGGGCATTGAAGGATTTGCTGGATGTGCGCGATCGCGCTCAATTCCTCCAAGCAATCCGCAATAACGGCATGTTAGATGCAATTTACGAAACTGTCAACCGTTCCACCCGTCTAGCAGCTCAAGGGGATTTAGATACTCAACCATTAGATCCCTCAGCGGTGGTGCGTCTAGAACTATTCGAGAAACCGTGCGAGCAAGCTTTTTATGATGCGCTGGTACAGTTAGTACCGCAAACTCAGGCATCTCAAGCAGAACGTAATTATCAACTGCTGGTAGATTCTTTGGCAAAAATTTCTCCCATTGTCAGCAAATTTTTTGATGGTTCCGAAAGTGTGTTAGTGATGGACGAAAACTTGGAAGTTAGGCGCAATCGCCTTAATCTGCTGGGCTTATTGCGCAACCATGCCCGTGTTTTGGCAGATTTTGGCCCAATTGTGAAGAGTTAGCAAGAAAGCTAGGATCTGTCTGCAAACCCCACCGAAGGGGGAAGCATTTGTCAATAAAATCCAACTTCGCAGCTCTAAATCTAGGTACAAATGCTTCCCCCCTACATAATATTTTGTACTTTGCAGACACGCCCTAGTCTCTCTCCTTCAATGTTTGTATCTACTAAATAAGACATTTACCCCCTTTCTCCATAAATACTCTCTCGACTAATGGCTTCATTTGATAAAATAGGGCTATCATGACGATAACTTTCAGCCCATTCTCGATAATCTTTTGCTCTTTCTTGTGGAGTTGCTGTTTCATAAAAAGGACGTTTTTGACTGTCTGAAGTTAATTTTATTTTTTCAGCTAAAAGCTCCTTTTCTTCTGGCGTTAGAGATTGAATAATTTGAGCTAGAGATTCCACTAATTTTGTATTCATAATTATCTCCACTTAGTTACAGAAGCCTTTGTCGGTTGGTTTTGTGCGTTACGCTGCTCTTCGGGCGCACCCTACAAGATCAGGCGATCGCACTAACGCACCTTACAAGGGCGATCGCACTAAGCTCAATACACCTTCTTTATACTTCGCTATCAAATCAAATATCCTCAACCATTCTGAACCCAACAATATTTCTTGAATATTACCTCCCGCAAAAATAGGAATTTCAAATTCCTGTCCATCCAATATAATCCTACCCAAATAAATATCAAAAGCTGTTTCTCCTTGTGCAGTTCTCAAAGTTTCTTTGTCTATCAAAGTCCAATTAAGACCCTCTATATCCTGTTTATTAATTGCTAAAAACCCTGTAAACCCTGTATCAAACAAAGCATCCACCGGACAAATAAAACCATCTGCACCTATCAATTCAATTTCAAAAAAAGGCTCACCCTTACTGCCAAACTCCCCTTGAATCATATTCTGCCACAAGCCCCTGTTTCATTAAAGCAAAACATACAGGTAATAGCATCAGGGTATTTTTGATGTGCCTTTTGTCGTGCTTTTTCTTTATCGGCATCAACAAAATAGTCTCCACTATCTGGTTCAACTGCAATATACCAGCCATAGTGATTTTCAATCCAGTCAGGACGGACTTGCTCAAAAATTAGCCGACAACGCTGATAAAAAGCTTCACTTTCAGCCTTTCGTCTGGTTTTTTCTTCTGGCGACCATTGAATCTCAGGAAACACTCGACCTCGACCGACAGTTTTTTTTCGGGTATTTGGGGTCATCTAAAACTCCTATATGTTTTGTATTTTCTTTATAGATACCCTCTAGTTCTTCAATCGGATTGGGCTTTCATCCTTTTCTTGTCTATCATAACCAGGAACAGGAAAAGGAGTAATGGTACAAGCACTATTGCCCAGCCGATGCCTAAAGCCCAGGCAGGATATCCTCCATAGGGAATCCTGATATCCTTCGAGAACTGGGTAACCAGCAAAGCGACCAAAACCATTGGAATAATGTACTTTATTGCAAAATTCCACCATTTCCCGACTCTCCAGTCGCTGACTTGGTCTATATATCTTCTAAGCTTCTCAGCTCCATAAACCCATCCCACAAGGATTGATTGGAAAAATCCCACCAAGATCAAGTTATAGTTGGTAACAAAATGATCCACTAAGTCTAAGAAATGAAGACCTGCTCTGGTAGTGTAAATAATTCCGGCAATCCATGCAGCTAGACAAACCCAAATTGAGAGTCTGGCAACTTGAAGATGCTTCTGCTTGTCTAGGATTGCTGCATTTAAAGCTTCGACAAGTGAAAAGGCGCTGTCGATTCCCAGAGAAAGAAGCATGAGAAAAAACAGAGCACTGAAAAGCCAAGGCAGCGGCATCAAGTTCAAAGCTTCAGGGAAGACTACAAAAGCCAAACCAGGACCAGAAGCAGCTAGATCTGCCAATGGGGTATTTGTCTCCCAAGCCATATATCCGAGGACTCCGAAAACTACAAAGCCGGCAAATAAGCTTATCCCGCTGTTTAACAAGGCTGTAATCCAAGTATCCTTGGCAATATCATCCTGGCTTTTCTTGTAGCTCGCATAAGCGACCATAATACCGAATGCAAGTGATAAGGTAAAGAAAATCTGCGAGAACGCAGCCGTCCAGACTTCGGAGTCCAGTAATGCGCTCCAAACCGGATTTAGATACATTTTCCAGCCCTGGAGGAAACCCGGCAAGGTTACAGCTCGTAATAGCAGTAAACCCAGTAAAACGACTGGGAGCGGAACGCTGTACAGAACGACTTTTCCCACGCTTTTAGTGCCTTTCCACACACAAAAATAAATCAAGGCCCAGACGACGATTAGGGACAAGAGGATAGGCCAGTTTATGCCGCCTAATACGTTGATCCCGTCACTAACTTGCAGGACATTCTGAAAAAAGTAGCCTTTTGCATCACTCGACCATTTGACTCCGAAAGATGCCAGGAAGTAAATCAAGGACCAGGCCATGACCACTGCATAATAGGAGACGATCATAAAAGAAGAAATTAGGGCAAAGAGACCGAGACCTCCGAAACTAGGGTGTAACTTCTGAAATGAGCCTATAGCTCCCTGCTGCATTTTTTGTCCTACAGCAAATTCGAGCATTAACATCGGAACACCAACAAAGACTAGAGCTATGAAGTAAGGAACCAGAAAGGCTCCCCCACCGTATTTTCCAGCTAGGTAGGGAAAGCGCCACAAATTTCCTAGACCTACAGCTGAACCCACAGCTGCCAGAAGAAAAACTGTTCTTGAAGCCCAACGTTGACGAGCCATCCAATCTCCTCCAAAAAAAGAATAATTTTAACAACACCACAGCCAGCCCGGGAGCTTGGTAGCCCCGCATTGACAATTGTGGGAACTGGGGACTGGGAACTCGCGCTTACTAGACAAAGTACTATCCCGCTTTAAACTGGTAGCCAATTTTTGGCATGGTTCACAACACAGTAACATTAGAGACAAGGTCGACGGGAAGACTCCGGAGACGGGGACAAGGTTCTAAAAGTTCCCCAGACTAACACCCCTATGTGTTACCTTACCACTCGGCATATTGAACCATGCCCAATTTTTCTGTAGCTTGTGCTACATTTACCCGACAATTATGTCAGGATAAGATTAGATTAGGAATGTAATAATTAAAGGAATTAGTCATGAGTACCCAAGAACAGGCACGGAAATTAATGACTCAAGGACGGCAGCACAGCGAACACTTAGAGGAGAATATGTTGAGTCGTGCGGCTGAAGAGGTGGAGACACAGACAACAGGTGATACAGCAGAGCAAGCCAGGGAATTAATTACTCAAGGACGGCAGCAAACCGAGCATTTGCAGGAGAATATGTTGAACCGTGCCTCTGAAGAGGTGGAGAAACAGACAACAGATGATACAGCAGAGCAAGCTAGGGAATTAATCACTCAAGAACGGCAGAAAACCGAGCATGTGCAGGAGAATATGTTGGGTCGTTCTGCTGAACAAATTAAGTAGATAAAGGATTTTCATTATTTGAACAAAATGTCGAAGCAGTCCCCACCTAAAATCTTTGGTTTAGGTGGGGTTAGTGCGACGCGAGGCTTTATGTCATAATAAATTCCCCTTTTTGAGATATTGAGGATACGTTCAGGAGTATCTCAAGGTGAATATAGAGGTTGCCCAGAACGGTCATAGACTAAGATATCCCACTGACCATCACTACCAACCTCAAAGGCGATCGCAGAACCATCAGCACTGATAGTGGGATTTCGCACTTCTGCTTGAATATTTTCGGTTATATTCCGCTTTTGCTCAGTTTCTCTGTCGTAGAGGTAGATTCCCGATCTTCCCTGACGGCTAGCAGCAAAAACAATATAACGACCATCTTCCGAGATAGAAGGATGAGAAGCAATCTCGTTGAGGGAATTAATTCGAGGCAAATCAATCAGCCATCGATTCTTGGCATCATAAAGATAAATATCCTGAGAACCATTGCGATCGGAAACAAAAACGATGTACTGTGAAGCTACCTGAGGGTTTAATTCCGATGCCTGACTATTCAAACTTTGTCCCCCTGGATCAAAGGGAAAATTAAGCAGGCGAGGGGAGCCAGTACAACTGCTCAATAAACTGGTAAGAGCAATAACTGAGATTAATCCAACAAAATGTCGCGAGGGGTCTCCCGTTAGAATCTCCGATTTAACGGGAGAGGAATCGCGACCAGCAAACAACTTGAGCAGTAGCGAATCCGCATTAAGAAACTTGATATTCATAGCCGTCTGCCCTGAAAATTATTTGCAAATATTTAGGGTGTACATCGAATTTTCCCCGACGGGCCCCTAAGGGTGTCGGAGGCAACGGCGAGTTTGTGACAACGCTTCACCATTCAAGGGTTAACAACTGAACTGCCATTTGAGATATCTAACTCAATATTAGCTCCGCGATCTAGCACTTCAATGTCCCATTGACCACGACGAGCGGTTTCAAAGACAATATAGCGCCCATCCGGACTAATATGAGGATTTCGCAGCCAACTGCCATACCCTTGGGTTAGAATTTCTGAGCTTTTAGTTGCTCGGTCATAAATAGCTATTTCCGGACGTCCCCGAGCACTAGAAATATACGCAATATAGCGACCAGTGCGACTCAGACTCGGACTTTGGGCGATTGCCCCCTTCCGATTCAAGCCAGACAGATCTGCAAATCGCCGCTGTTGTAAATCGTAGAGGACAATCTGGCTGCTCCCATTGCGGTTAGAAACAAAAGCGAGCCACCGACCATTTCCACTCAAAGCCGGTTGCTCATCATGGTAACGGGTATTGAGAGTCACTAGTCCTTGTTCATGGTTAGCTAAGTCACAGGCGCTAAGTAAGCTAACAAGGCTTAACCCAATCCCCCAGCGAAACCACTGCTGAATGTTAGGTTTGGGAGTCCATTTTCTCACGGTCGCTCTGTTGTTCGTGATTGCCAGCGCCTGACGGCGAGGGAACTTCGGATCGGGGAACGGGGAACAGGGATTGGACTGAACGCCGAACAAGAAAATCAGAAACTTGTAGGAGTTTGGTCTCCAAAACCCCCTCACCAAAATTTAAGTTTCACGAGAGGGATTAAGAAATTTTCTTATAACCGCCGATCAGTAGTCGAAACGCACTGCATTATCTCCATTCCGATTCAGATCCCGGTTCCGATCTTGATTCGGATCCTGATTCTGATCCCGATCCCAATCTGGATTATCATAATCTGGATTATCTATCGGACGATAATCAACATAATCCGCTGGGGTTGCTTCTGAGTTTCGTGTCGATGCCACTCCTCTATCTGAGGGGCGGTTACGACGCTTTTTGGTTTGTCTAGAGGGAGTTTGAGCAGGCCGACTCTCTGAGCGCCGACGGCTCGGACGGCTAGAAGAAGGTCTTTCCTCCCAGTGATCTGGGGTTTCTCCCCAATCATCATGCTGAGCTCTCCGAGGAGCAGTGCTTGGACGGGGGGGGCGCTTGCGGTTACTTTCTCTCGAACTATATTGGTCAGAAGCACTGCGACTTCTTGGACTACGAGGTTCTTCGCTTTCGTATCCCGATCTTCCGCTTGTGCGAGGGTCTTGCTGGCCTCGCAGACGACGATTCTTATCGTACTGCTCTTCTACGTCATAGGGTTCGAGCTGATCTAACTCCGCTCGATAAACCCGGCTAACGGGACGTTCCTCATCCACAATCGGTGTATTACGCCTAGCTTGCTCCGTGGCAGCACCGCGTAAACGAATCGTTTCTACTGCAAAAAAGATGGTCGAACCAGTCAGGAGAAACTGACCAAATTGCAGAATTGGATCCAGTCGCCATCCCTGGAAAAGAAGAATAAGGCCACACAATAGACCGACGGCGGCAAAAAAGATGTCGTGGTCTCTTGATAACTCTGGACGCACGGAGCGCAGGAAGTACAGTGATGCTCCTGCTACCGCTAGAAAAATGCCCAGAATGCTGGCTGAGTTCAGCCCAAAGTTTACCATTACTGCTCTCCGTTCTCAGTTCTATGGTAGCAAGTTTTTTTTCTATCTCTACTCTAGAGAGTATTTATCAAATAAATATTAACACAGCTAGAGTGCTTAGTTTTGGTGGGTTACGGCGGATAGTTAGTTAGCAGGTTAGTAAGATGAAGTTATCGCCGCCTAACCCACCCTACCCAAGGGTTTAATATTTTCTTTATAGATACTCTCTAGAGTAGAGTAGCCTTCTGGGAAGGAGTAGAGGGAGCGAGGCGCGTTAGTGCTCGCTTGAGAAGCCCCACCCTCCAAGAAGCAGGGCGGGGAGCATATTACGAACGCTGGACTTTATCCTTCTGACTGATGAATATCAGAAAGGCTGTAGCTGGGATGACAACAATTACGAGACCTGCCAGCAGACTGTAGAAAAAGTTGGCTAACGAAGGAGTCATAGAGCTTCAAACCTCTTTTTATTTTTATTTTTGATCTTCTTCATTACTAATTATGACCTGCGTTCGGTCGGAGTGTAAATTCTTTTACAGTAAAATAAATGGCTATGAGTATTTATTTGGTGCGCTGCGATTCCTCTACCCTTGACTCTATGCGCTATGCGCACCCTAGGCAAACGAGTACAAGTGTAGGCTCCTCGCCTCATTTTGCTGGATGTCCATAGGTCAACGACTTGCCCTCGACTTTCGGTACGAGCGCGGCTTGGCCTAAGTTCAAGAGGAGGATCCTGCCCGATTTTTGCTAAATTTAGCCTGAATGGAACAGTTAATCAAACCTGTACTGATGAGTGCTGCTAGCTTAGTAATTTTGATTCTCGGTCTCTCCTTGGGACTGATGACCTTTCTGTTTATCTTTCGGATTGTCTTGACTTGGTATCCTCAAGTAGATTTGAATCGCCTTCCCTTTAATCTGATTGCTTGGCCGACAGAACCCTTTCTCGTACCATCCCGTAAAATAGTGCCGCCAATTGGCGGCGTGGACATTACCCCGATTATTTGGGTGGGCATATTTGCGCTGCTACGAGAAATTCTCCTAGGACAGCAGGGATTACTGACTATGGTGCTTCAGACTCAATAAATGGGCAATATCAGAATTGGGATGATTACCCATAATCAGTAGATCGAAAAGGAAGCGATCGCCAGGAATTTTGTAGTCTGTGATACCTTTTGTCATTTTGGTAAAATGTATTCCTCGATAAATTATGGCGATCGCAATAAGCGCTTTATCAAGAAAATGAGTATTGAGGGTCGATCGCACTGGAGGATAAAGTGCAAAATCAAAATATCTTAATCATTGCTCACAGAGGAGCATCAGGATTAGTTAAATTTGAGAATACTTTAGAAGCCTTTGAAAAAGCTATTGAGTTAGGCGTTCCTCTAGTAGAATTTGATGTCAGAAAAACACAAGATAATTTCTTAATCTGTTATCATGATGAATCTATCAATGGGGTAAGGTTAGCAGATATTAATTATAATCAAGTATTATATTTTTCGAGGCAACAGGGTTTTGAAGTTCCTCTTTTGGAAGATGTATTAAAGCTCTGCCAAGGTAAAATAATGTTGGACATAGAACTAAAAGAAACTGGCTATGAAAAAGAAGTGATTAACCTTGTAAAAAGATATTTAGACTATCATGAGTATGTCATGAAGTCTTTCAATGACTCTTCAGTATTAGCTATCAAAAAAGTTGACAGTAATATTACTACAGGACTTTTACTGGGAATAGTAAAGCCTAAAAATTTAGTCGTCAATGCTTTATCAGCACTGTTTCCAGAGTACAGATTGTTTAAAAGTAAAGCCGACTTTGTTTCTCCAAATTACCACCTACTTATTTTGGGATTTACTTTGCGAATGAAATTGCTCAAGAAGGATATTTACGTCTGGACAGTAAACGATGAAAAATTAATGATGAAGGTGGCAAAAAAAGGTATATTTGCCTTGATTACAGATAGACCAGATTTAGCTACAAATTTATTCGGCGACATCAATAGAGATTAAAATCAGGCTCTACCGAACCTAGGACATCGGTCAAGTATTCAGACTTGACAGAATGCTGTGGTTGTGGATATAGGATTTGGGTTTAAGGGTTGATTAAGTGTATAGGCGGATAGAAGGCGGATGACGCGGATGACACGGATTATCACGGATTTTGCTCGCCAACACTTGGCGAGGATGTAATTTCATATCACCTCTTTTTTGTCAACCCTTAGAGGGTGTTTGAAAAGTCGATCGTAGGGTGGGTTAGGCGCGGCTCCTCTAGAGTTGAAAACAAGTAAATATTAGATTCCAAGCGCCGTAACCCACCACTTTTAACTATCTGCTGCTGCCACTGCTTCTTGCTTTTGTGCAGAACCTTGAGTTCCTAGCTGGATTAGCTCAACTTTGTAACCATTTGGATCTTCAACAAAAGCAATCACCGTTGAGCCATGTTTCATGGGTCCCGGTTCCCGTGTCACCTTGCCACCAAGGACTTTGATTTTCTCACAGGTTTCGTAAATGTCATCTACGCCTATGGCAATGTGACCATAGGCATTGCCAAGGTCATACTTATCCACACCCCAGTTATAAGTCAATTCAATTACGGTGTGGTCAGACTCATCGCCATAACCGATAAAAGCGAGGGTAAACTTCCCACCTGGATAGTCCTTCTGGCGCAGCAGCTTCATACCCAGCACATCACAGTAGAACTTGATGGATTCTTCTAAGTTGCCGACGCGCAGCATCGTATGTAGCATTCGCATGGGTTGTTTCTAAACTCCTGAGTGTTTTTCTCCTCTTTCCAATTTTACTCTTCTGAAAAAGGGCTTAGAGTAGCCTCGCTCTGTTAAAAAGTCTGTATGTAAGGAGCGGAGCATCAAAAATGGTGGGTTACGGCGCTTGGAATCTACCAGTTACTTGTTCTCAACTCCAGAGGAGCCGCGCCTAACCCACCCTACCATCGACTTTTCAAACACGCTCTAAGAAATTGAGCGAGACTTGGCAATCCTCAAGCTCAAAAAAATTACGGGGATAATCCCAACCAGAACAATGGCAAGTGCTGGAGCCGAAGCCTCAATCAGTCGTTCATCGGAAGCATACTGGTAGACTCGCACTGCCAAGGTGTCAAAGTTAAAGGGTCGAATTACCAGCGTGGCGGGCAGTTCCTTCATGACATCTACAAAAACCAGCATCGCAGCAGTTAACATCCCCCCCCACATCAGCGGTGCATGAACTTTAAGCAGAGTGCTAGTAGGGCCGTGACCGAGGCTGCGAGCGGCATCATCCAGGCTGGGCTTGATTTTGTTAAGGCTTGACTCAACTGCACCAAAAGAAACGGCAAGGAAGCGAACTAGATAAGCGAATACCAAGGCAGCGATCGTGCCGCTGAGGAGCAGCCCTGTGGATATCCCAAAGGTCGAACGCATCCAGCTATCGAGAGCGTTATCAAACCTACCAATGTGAATCATCACCCCCACCGCAATCACTGAGCCTGGTATAGCGTAGCCCATTGAAGCGATGCGTACCGCCAAGCCCATCCCCAGTTTGGGGCTTAGGCGCTGCCCGTAAGCCATGACTAAAGAGATCGCCATAGCTATGGCAGCAGTAGTCGTTGCCAGGATAAAACTGTGATTAGCGAGGCTCAAGAAACTATCGTCAAAGGTTTCATCGGCATTTGTGATAGTCATCTGCAGCAAAAATACTGCTGGCACTAGGAAGCCAAGGGCAACTGGGAGGAAACAAGCAACCCAGGCGAGTGTCGCCCGGATTAAGCCCAGTTGATATCTTGGTAGTTGCTGCTGAAGACTGGCGGTCTGATAATAGCGGGCTTGGCTACGAGACCAACGTTCCAGCACAATTAGACAGAAGATAAATAACATGAGAAAGGCCGCTAGCTGAGCCGCTGCTACCCGCTCATTCATGCCAAACCAGGTGCGATAAATCCCTGTGGTGAAGGTACTGACGCCAAAATACTGCACTGTGCCGAAGTCATTCAGGGTTTCCATCAGTGCTAGAGCCAAACCCGCCGTAATTGCAGGTCGAGCTAAGGGTAGTGCAACAGTAGCAAAACTGCGCCAAGGACTGCAGCCTAAGGAACGACTAGCTTCTAAGGTACACACCGACTGCTCTAAGAAAGCCACCCGTGCCAGTAAGTAAACGTAGGGATACAGCACCAGTGCAAGCATGGCGATCGCGCCCCAAAGCGAGCGGATATTGGGGAACCAGTAATCCCCCACACTACTCCAGGCAAAAAGCTCGCGCAGCCACGTCTGTACTGGTCCATAAAAGTCCAGCATATCAGTATAGGTATAGGCGAGGAGATAAGCTGGTGCAGCCAGGGGAAGTAATAGTGCCCATTCAAACAGGCGACTGGCAGGAAAGCGGCACATGGTGACTAGCCATGCAGTTCCTACACCAATCACCAGAACTCCACAACCAACACCAAGCATTAAGCAAAGGGAGTTGATGATGTAATCAGTTAAGACCGTGGAAGCTAAATGATTCCAAATATCTTCAGAATCAGAGAAGACACTGCCCAGGACAAAAATGATGGGAGTTGATATGAGTGCGGCGATCGCTATAACCAGTATTGTCCAACCATTGACTTGTAGACGGCTTAATGCTTTGCGAGTTTGAAATTTCGCTAAGTTAGGGTCTGTCATTCGATTTGGGTTAGTAACAGTAGCCAAAAATCTGCTTATTTCTTATTCATTATTGAGCCGCTCAATAAGAGCATTAATTTCTGACAAAATAGAGATTTAGTAATCATTTTTTGCATCTTCAAGAACAATTTTCAAAATAGATAAGTAGGTGGGCAAAAATAAAGATAAAACCCGGATGAGGTGTTAGGTGTTAGGATTAGCTGTTCCCTGTCCCCTATTCCCTGTTCCCTGTTCCCTGTTCCCTGTTCCCTGTTTTTCTAATTAATTTGACCGACATACTTACTCATTGAAAGTATGTCAGTAAACTAGCGGAATTCGCATCCAGAAATAACGTTGCGTGAGCTTGTTTCCGGAGGACTGAAGCAGGACAAGCCGTGCTAATGGCTCCCTTCAACATCTCCTTCACTATCTTAGCTTTTCGTTTTTCCGGCGCGAAACAGAGGATTTTTTTAGCAGAGCAGAGCATCGGGATTGTAAGTGTGAAGGCGTATTGCGGCACGGCTTCGAGATTGGGAAAATGACCTTCGTCCACCTGTTGCTGACGATTCTGCAAGTCCAGCTTCACCAGTTTCACTTGGCGAGGATCATCAAAATTAGCTACAGACGGCTCGTTAAAAGCCAAATGCCCGTTTTCTCCAATGCCGAGGCAACAAAGGTCAATTGGTTGCCCTTGCAAAAGCTTAGTATAGCGATCGCATTCATCTAGTGGTTGTAGAGCGTCGCCTTCGATGTAGTGAAACTGGCGAGGCTTCACCTTATTCTCCACCCGCTCACGCATATAGCGACGGAAACTGGCAGAATGGTCGGCTGAAATCCCCAAATATTCGTCCAGATGGAAAAGGGTAATCCGAGACCAATCCACACCCCCCAAGGCAATCAAAGCTTCTAGAAATTTGATTTGTGAATTGCCTGTAGCCAGGATCGCAGTAGCAGCACCTTGTTGGGTGAGTATGGACTGCAAATAGTTTTGGGCGATCGAGGCAGCATCCCTTGCCAGTTCTGTTTCCCAGTTGTAGAGTCGCACCGATAGGGCATCGACTAGAAAAGTTTTTGTGGGCTTATGTAATTGTGATGTACCGGATGTATCAGACATGAATTAATGACAGCAATTATATTGATTTATGTGGGGTTAGCTCAAGCCAATGATAACGCGAAGCATCCTTAAAGGCAAAAGGCTTTCAGGCAAAAGGCAAAAGTAGAGGGATTATTAGCACCAAAACAGATTAAAATTAGATCATAAGTTTCTAATTAATCAATAAATAATTTCCCCAGAGTTATTGAGAGAAATTTTGAGTTCGCTGTAAGAATAACTAAGATGTGTTAAACTTAAAAATAAAAAGACCAAGGAAACTGTTTATAAACTTTCAGCTACTAGCAAGCAAAACTCTGAGATAATCGAAACCGATTAAAAGCCCATTACCTAAATGACACTTCCAACTGTTACCAGCGTTGGACGACGAAAAAGCCGAGCCTAAATAGTCGAGTTAGGCTTGGGTTCGCGGCAGCGTGCCGCGAACTGGGACTCCCCCCCCCCAACTTTTGCCCCTTTTTGCTCAAAGTGTCCCGCCGATTGCGGCAAACGAGGGCGATCGCAACCTCGTTAGGAATGGAAGAAACAGTGGGAGCAAGGCTCTCGAAGTAGGATTAGCCAAAGTCTGCGATCGCTACCACCTTATCCGGGAACTTAGTTCTCTTGATATAAAAGATTACGAAAATATGGAACTAGGATTGCGCCTCCTAGAAGATACAATTAATGCTATTCGTAGCCGCGTAGAACTCGAAAAAGCAGAGCGCGATCGCCTTTTCCAATTCTTGGTCACCCTAATTGGGACAGGAACTGCTGGTGTAGCCTTAATCGATCCAGAAGGAGAAAAATGTAAAGCAATCTTAGGGGAGAATTTCACCTTAGTTAACAAGTTTCTTCCTTGTCAGATTCAAACAATCAAAAGTCTAGTGTTTCCCATCATGTTTATTTTGCTAATTGGCTTTTTAGGAATTCTCCTTAAATTCATATTAGTAATTCTGGCAAGAAAGTTGAAGCTTTGATATCAAGTCCAGTTATTTTGAACGCACCCCACCTAAATCAAAGCACCTGCTGGGAGTCTAGGATAAGTAGTCGGACAAAAGTAAAGTTAACTGTGAAGACAAGGCAACAGGCAACAGTGCGCCCAGCGTCGACGCTGTCGGCTGGGCGCAACAGGCAACAGCAAGGGATTGAAGCTCTTTACACTTCTT
>JBFRWF010000310.1:0-18511 GCA_051439465.1 Xenococcaceae cyanobacterium
GTTACAGACTGCTTAAGTTGACACCAGTGGCAAGCCTTGCGCCCCTACATTTGGGGAATTATCCTGCTGTAGGGGCGCAAGGCTTGCGCCCGCTCATTAGATAACCTCTGCTTATTACCATAGATACAGGAGAGCCAGATTTCTGCGTGTCGGATCACTAATCACTAATCACCAATACCTAGTCAAGAAACTGGTGCTTCAGAAGCCAAGGGGTCAGGAATCTTATCAGAAGGGGCTTGAAATTCACCCGCGATTACATATTCCAATCGTAGCTTTAACCAAGTAATGAACTGGGAATTAGTGGAAATTATCGCTGCTGAAGGTTGGGGACACTTAGCTTTCACCTCTGCTAGATCTGGGGACTCTAGGAAAGCAGGTTGCTTGACTAGCCAAAAGTCAATTTCCTTTTTCTTTGCCTTATAGTTGAGAGTGCGTTCCCTAAGAACTTCCTCTAAGGGTTCTTCTTCTAATAAAAACTGTTGACTTGCCAGAACGTAGTAATAAGTTGTCATTTGTCAGTTGTCCCAATTGATACTTCATAATTCATAATTCATAATTCCCCCCACATGGCGAGTTTCATTTCTCGGACGGCTCGTTCCATCCCGACAAGCACAGCTCGGCTAATAATTGCATGACCGATGTTGAGTTCCTCCATGCCTGGGATGCAGGCAATGGGGTAAACATTCCAGTAGGTTAAACCGTGACCAGCATTGACGCGCAAACCAGCGGCGATCGCCTGTTCACATCCTTGAGTTAAGGCTGCTAATTCTTGTTGGCGAGTAACTTCATTAGGAGCATCGGCATATTTCCCCGTGTGCAGTTCGATAAACTGTGCCTTTGTCTTCGCCGCCGCCTCAATCTGGGCTGGATCGGCATCTATAAACAAGCTTACCGGAATTCCTGCACCCTGTAACTGCTCAACCACCTTGCTCAGACGCTCGAAACCTCCAACCACATCCAGTCCCCCTTCCGTAGTCACCTCTTCCCGTTTTTCGGGAACCAAAGTAACGTAATCCGGTTTAACATTGAGAGCAATTGCCACTATTTTATCTGTTGCTGCCATCTCCAAATTCAAGTGAGTCCGCACCGTTTGCCGCAAAAGTCGCACATCTCGATCTTGAATGTGACGCCGATCTTCTCGCAGATGCACGGTGATGCCATCAGCACCGCCTAGTTCTGCCAAGACTGCTCCTGCGACTGGATCTGGTTCTACCGTCCGTCGCGCCTGTCGAATAGTGGCAATGTGGTCAATATTCACACCAAGGGTAAGCAAGCTGAACTTCTCCTGAGTTTCGCAAGTCTCCAGCCCTTTATCTTAACTGAAAGTGAAGCACTTGCAGCAATGTGAGCGATGAATGTGCGACGAACTATAGGCTCAATTAAGTAGGTGGACAAAAATAAATATAAAACCCAGCCGCCAATCGTGCCAATCAGCAGTACCCAGATAAAACACAAAGCCCAGTCCCTGGGTTTCCATCAGGTAGGAATTGCCCCGGTAGATGCCAAAGCTAGGGATTCAGCAGTCGCTCATCTTCAGGCATGGCTAGCCCTGGGATATCATGGGGATATGGAATGGATGGCAAACCCCAAGCGCTTCAATATCCGCGCTTGTATGCCAGAGGTAGAATCAGTTATTTGTGTTGCTCTCAATTACTATACTCCCCACCAGCGTCCTGAAGGAGAGGAATATGCCAAAATCTCCCGCTACGGCTGGGGAAGGGATTATCACAAGGTGATGCATAAAAAGCTGAAGGCATTTGCCAACTGGCTGCAAGCACAAGGGGAAGGGATTAAAGCCCGTTACTATGCAGATACAGGACCAGTGCAGGATAAAGTCTGGGCGCAGCGGGCGGGCATTGGCTGGATTGCCAAGAATGGTAATGTAATTACGCGGAAGTATGGCAGTTGGGTATTTTTAGGGGAAGTATTAACTAATTTAGTATTAACACCAGATGTGCCCCATACAGAACATTGTGGCACCTGCACTCGCTGTCTAGATGCCTGTCCTACTGGTGCGATTGCTCAGCCTTTTGTAGTGGATGCTAACCGCTGCATCGCTTATCATACAATAGAGAATCGGGCAGAAAAATTACCGGAGGCGATCGCGCCTCATTTAGAAGGTTGGGTAGCGGGTTGTGATATTTGCCAGGATGTCTGTCCTTGGAATCAGCGCTTTGCTAAAGAGACTGATGTTGCAGAATTTGAACCCTATCCCTGGAATGTTACGCCTAAGCTGACAGAATTGGCAGAAATCTCGGATGAAGAGTGGAATCGCAGGTTTCCTGCCTCAGCTTTGCGAAGGATTAAGCCTGAGATGTTGCGGCGGAATGCTCGTGCTACTATTGATAAATAGTGGAATTAGGCATGAAAAGTGCCCTCGTTGATTAGCCTCAGTAACTCGTTCGCCATGTAGGGGCACGGCGTCTTCTAATTAAATAGTTTGACCAATAATTAAAATATGCCGTGCCCCTACTACGTTTACCGAGAATGGATAGGCACCCTGGGATGCAGGCTTGGCAAGCCGTCTTCTACTTAATAGTTATGGGAAATGGGGGCACACAAGGATTTTGAACACGGATACGCAGATAATTTGTTGGATCAGTTTTAAAGTTATACCCACTCCCTATTTTCAAGACAAAAGATGGCTGCAAGCGTAATTGTTTTTGATTTTGATGGCACCATTGCTGATAGTCACGGTGCTATTGTTGAGATTACGAATCGTTTGTCGGGAGAATTTGGTTATAAACCAGTAAATAAAGCGGAAGTATCTCAACTTAAGAATTTGAGTTCCAGGGAGATTGTTAAACAGTCGGAGATTTCTATTTTTCAGATTCCCTTTCTGTTGAGAAGGGTGAAAGCCGAACTGGGTAAGGAAATTGGCACACTTAAACCAGTGTCAGGAATTGAAACTTATCTATTTGAATTGAAAGAGCAAGGCTATCAACTGGGGATTATCACCTCTAATATTCAAGAAAACGTCCTGGCTTTTCTAGAAAACAATAATTTACAAGCATTATTTGATTTTATTTATTCAGGGACAACCCTGTTTGGCAAGCACAAAGTAATTGGTGAATTTATCAAGCAAAATAATTTAACTGCGGAAGAAGTGATTTATGTTGGAGATGAAACTAGAGATATTGAAGCTGCAAAGAAAAGTAAAGTCAAGGTGATTGCTGTGGGTTGGGGGTTCAATTCTCCATCAGTTTTAGCAGAGCATAAACCAGATTTTTTTATCGATAAGCCGGAGGAAATTATTGAGGTTATAGGAATATGGAAAAAGCTTTTTTAAGAGCGTGTTTGAAAAGTCGATCATAGTTGATCGTAGGGTGGGTTAGGCGCGGCTTCTCTGGAATTGAGAACAAGTAACTGGTAGATTCCAAGCGCCGTAGTCCACCACTTTTGATGCTCCGCTCTTACATACAGACTTTTCAAACACCTTCTAAAGACAGCTTTAGAGGGTATCTATAGAGAAAATATTAAACCCTTGCGTAGGGTGGGTTAGGCGGCGATAACTTCATCTTACTAACCGACTAACTAACTATCCGCCGTAACCCACCAAAACCAAGCAATGTAGCTATGTTAAGATTTAATTTAGGACTGCTATAGCTTTATTAAAATTTAGACCCTATATGTAGTTTGCCGTTAGTTTTGGGAGTATAAGTGAAATTATGTTCTCACATGATTGGGTACCAGGTACAATTTTACGTTTCAAAGGTGCTGACGGAAGGAATGTCCACATGGGTTTTGTGGCAACTCCAATAAGAGTAATGGAACTTATAGGCACGAGAGAAGTTGGAAGAAACACATGCAGAATTTACTTGACGAATGTTAATGAGCCACATCCTTTGACAGGTTACCTACCTAAATGGAAGTTTTGGGAACTTCCTCCTTACGATTGGTCATTGGAGGGTTACATTAACAGAATAGAGAATGCTTACAAGATGTTTGATGGCACTGGATATAGTCAGATTTACAACAATTGCCAGCATTTCGTGTATATGGCGGTAACAGGTAAAAAGAAGTCACCTGATGCTGATAAATGGCGATCAGTTGGCTGGTTTGCCGATAAACTTGGCTTACAAAATTCCATAGCAAATTCTTCCGCTGTTCCCTCTAACGCTGAGTATAGGAAGAATGCAAAGTTATTGATTCAGCTCATTAAATCAAAGGTATCAGGTCAGAAAGTAAAACGGATGTATTAATCTAATACATAGTGACAATGATGCAAAATCCCTTTATTCTTGGTTCGTCTTGCAGTTAATGTGATTTAAGATTGCTATAATGGTGGACAAAGCTTACCTATGGCTTACCTCTGTAAGTCAGAGGAAGAATAAGACGTCCCTTCTCCTGTTCGGGCCACCAACTCGGCGGCTTACTATAGGAAAGAGAGAATGTATCATCAGACTCAACTTGATAAATCCATTTTCCATCCTTATAAATAGACTCTTCAATCCCAGAAATATCCTGCGGTAAACTGCCTTCCTGAGCAGCTATTTCCTTCACTTGTAAAACTTTTTCAGTCAATTCCCAGTTTATCAATGTCCTATTAAATAGCCTCACATAATGTATTAGAGGTGGAAATACTGTCTCCGAAATTGAAGTCCATAATAACAAAGATATTTCCTTCTCAGGATTATCACAATAAAAGGCGCAAAATTTTTGTTCTGAGAATTTATAAATATTTAGTTTCGCCTGTTGCCACAAACCAACAGCACTAAAGCGCAGATAAGGCTGGAAAAGTGGCTTGATTATTTTGACATATAATGGAGGTTCTTCATTCCACCAATACCAATCGACCACCTGCCAGGTATCACTAGTCAAAGTCCTGGCTAATATTAAGTATTCCCCCGCGAAAGATATAAAAAATGATTGGGGAGAATCTCGTTCAATCAGACTGGCAATACGGCATTCCCAATCAGAACTAACACCATCTATTTTCCTTGCTATACCTGCCATGTAATTATCAATAATCAGGGCAAGCAATTGACTGAGTAATTCGGGTCTTGTCCGCATAGATTGGTTTATTTTCCATAATACTTCTAAGGTTTTATAAGCTTCTGTAGTTTGACCCAATTGGTTTTTCTCCAGTATATCGAGGGCGAGAACTTGTTGAAGATTAAATATGCCTGAGAAATTAGGTAAAGCACTTTCTGTAGTGAACTCATTCAAGTCCGGGATCTCCCAACGAAGCATTTCGCTATTGAGAACATGATTACGGATAGCTTCTAAATAAGCTGACTGTGAAGCTAGATAACGACGCAAACTCTCAGGTATAACTTCTACCTTATCACTAGGATTTTCCACCTGAGTCTCTAGGTATTGATTTAGTTCTTCCTTAATCTTCTCAAATGCCTGCTGATTTTTCTGAGAGGTTGGGAAACGTTTCTTTGTTTTCTCTGTTACCAATAGGGGGCCAAGCCCTTGTTTTGCAGCTAACTCTTCAAGCTTCAAAGCTGAATTATTAGTCTCAGTTTGAGGAAATAGGCTAACAAATTTTTCCCAATCTTTATTAATTATTTTTTCTTGTTGTGCAGCTAATAGATTACCAACAACTAGCCAAAGCAGTATTATAGTTACCAGGCAACCATTAACAACCAATAATGCTAAATTTTTCCTCTTCATTGTTAATTGTAATGTTGAATATCTGTATTGAGAGGGTAAAAAAAGTTATCAGTGAGAGAAGAAACAGTGTTTCTCTCGACTGTTTACCAATGTTTCTCGCAGCTCAATCAAAAAAAAAGCTTAGTAATAACTAATGCAGGTACTTTTAAAACAGCTTTTAAGATTTCTACATTTTGGCAAAATGTTCTAATAGCAGCCTATGAACAAAGATATAACCTCCACCTACCTTTTGCAAAAAGATCCGCTCGGTAACGTAATTCAAAAAACGGGAATAGTTCCAGGGACTAGAACCGCTAAAATAAAGGACAAGACGCAGGGATAAATGTTTAATACAAGCTTCCCATGCTCCGAATAGTCCAAACCATAGCCCTAACATTACCCCTGACCAAAATAGGAACCCTAACAGCCAAGAAGCTATTCCTAGCAGCAATCCTCCAATTAATGCTAAAATAATGCCATTTTTTCCTGATTGTCGAATTCCTTGATTGGGTGCAGTTGTGGTTTCAATTGTACTGCGATTCAGTCCACCAATCAATCCTCCTATTAATCCACCTAGCATTTCACCAATTAGCCCACAAGCTGCTAGCAAACCACAACCTGTACTTAATAATACTATTATACTTCCCTTTATACTTAATAAAGACATTTTTATATCATCTAGTAAATAGAATATAAAATAACTATAATGCAAGTTAATAATAAACCCCAAAATTAAACCGCAACTTAATCCCCAAGACAAACCATTTATAATTTTATTTCTGGCATTTTCCCACGACCATCTTAATGTTTCAGTAGGGTTAATTGGATTACAAGTTATTATCCAAAGCAAAATACCAGATAATCCATAAATCAGTTCAAGCGTTACAAGCAGGGTAAGACTACTTGAATCGAACCTGAACCCATTTAGCCATGAGTCGTAGATAAACAAAAACAGTCCATAGATTAAACCTGCAAACATTCCTCCAATTGGCTTAACCAATCTCTTCCCAACAGTGCTAAATGTTAATTTCCAAAGTATTCCATAGATTACACCAGCAGATAATCCAAAAATAGCTCCTCCAATAACTGCATTAAACAGCAATTGAAGTTTTAGCCATTCAAAACTTGGTTGATAAAGTGTTAGTCCAATCATCCATATAATCATACAAGTAAAGATGGCTACAAAAACAAAGGGATAAATCACTTGGTAAAAATTTTTATCTAACCACTCAGGCTGCAATCGCTCAATTAAAAATATAGTTACTGATTGTTGTGACATCTTTTTTGCCAGCCAACTCAGCCAGTGCTTTACTTTCTCCTTGGGATAGCCCTTTTTAGACCCTCGACGCTTAAACATTCGTTCAATGTAAGTATCAAATAAGTGCTTACGTCTTTCTTCAATCGCACTGATTCTAGGTAAATCTTCCCAAGACATTCCCCGATAAGCAAGAGTCATGATACTCAGCATCAGAGGAGATTTAGCTAATTCTTGAAGTGTATTATCCTCTTGTAAAGCTGTATTAATACCTGCTAATTCTGCACCAGCACTTTCCAGATATTGATGAATCTGTTTTAAATTTAGGGGTTGCAAGCAGATAGCACCTTGCAGCTTGAGACGCTGTTTCAGTGCTTGGTAATCTTGAAGGCGACTACAGACTACCATCTCCGTTGTGCCATGTTCTTGGCTAAATTTATTTAACGCCATCACGCAGGCATCTCTCAGTGTCGCCCTGACTTCATCTAAACCATCCAGTAATAGCAGCAATTTTCCAGCTTTTACCCAATCCTTGCCAATTGCTTTAGAAGCCTGATATTTAGTATTGAGTTCCTGAACCAACCAATCAGCAATACTTTGCTTTCCAGTTGCCCAGGAAGAGAGGTTAAATACCACCGGAATTGGGAGACTGGCATCTGCTTCAGCCTGATCGAGTAAATCGCGGACAAGTTCTAGAAGAGTAGTAGTTTTCCCAGAACCAGGTTCCCCTAGGATAAGTAGCGATCGCCCTTCTCCCATTTCGGAGAATTTATCAATTACTCTCGTACCAGGAGGCAAAGTTTGCCTATCCTCTTCCAGGCTTTCCCATACTAACCCCCACGGTCTTTCCAATAAGTCGAAGCGTGACTCTAAACCCAGTTCCATCATTGCCTGACCATGCAAGGATTTTTCTAGCACCCCTTTAACCCAGAAATTTCTCACCTTGTTCAGTAAGATTTTGCGTAAGCGATATTCCTCCCGATTAAGTTGGATTGCTGTTGGGGATACCTGCTTGGGAGTTACAGCACTAACAGTGGTCTGGTGGCAAGTCTTTGGAAAGCTAGTGACAGTCTGAGTAGAATTGGATGCCAGTGAAGCAAGTGCCTGTAGAACTTCCGTTGCACTCTGGTAGCGCTGGCGGAAATCATAGCGCACCATTTTGTCTAAAATCTCATATAGAGGTGAGTCTTGTGCTTGCCCTACCTCTAAATGGTTACGCCAGATCACTTCACTAGTTCTAGGGTCTTCTCGAAGGCGCTTCGGTAATATTCCAGTTAGGGCTTGGATAGCCAGCATCCCCACTGCATAAATATCACTGCTGATGCGCGGCTTGCCACTGGACTGTTCATTCGGCATATAGCCGGGAGTACCAATGGCAACGGTCAAAGCCTCCGTTGCCTCAGAATTAAGAATTTGGCTGCTGATTTGTTTAACTGCCCCAAAATCAATCAGGACTAACTTACCGTCCGAGGCGCGTCGGATTAAATTGGCAGGTTTGATATCGCGGTGGATAACATCTTGCTGATGGACAAACTCTAAGACTGGCAAGACATCCTGCAACAGCGCAATGACCTGGGTTTCACTCCAGCGCCTACCCACTGGGAATTCTTGCTTGAGGTCATGACCTTCAATCAATTCCTGGACTAAATAAAATTCTTGATTTTCTTCAAAGTGAGCGAAAAGTTGGGGGATTTGGTCATGGCTACCCAATTGATACAGGACTTGTGCTTCCGTATCGAATAAGCGTCTCGCCATCTCCAAGACAGAAGTTTCCGCAGACTGGAGCTTGAGTTTCTTAACCACACACTGGGGGTGTCCTGGTAAATCCCGATCTTGTGCGAGGTAAGTTTGACCAAAAGCCCCAGTGCCAAGAGGTCTGATGATTTTGTAGCGCCTGCGGAGGATATTGCCGTTCATAAGGTTGGTGTGGGACAGGAAAAGTTTTCGCTTAGGCTTAGGTGTAATTATCCCCTTGATCTATAAGAAGAATCCCATTTTCTCTCCCCAAGGCGATTGGCTCTGATAAATTTGTTCTTTAACATCATTAGTTCAGGCTTTTGTATGTCTCTTTAGTAAACAACAACGATCCGAACTTGATTCCGCATAGAAAAGTTCTCTGTACAGACATCAGGAAACAGAGAGCAGGAATCTGAAAGAATTCAATCTTGAGAATTATATTATACTAGTCTATACTAGTCTATATAAAGGAGCCTTTCATGTCCCACGCACACAAGAACCCTTCGGCGGTTTGGACTGTCGCCGATGCTAAGGCCAAGCTCTCAGAAATCTTGCGTCGGGCACGGGAGGAGGGGCCGCAGGTGATCGGCAAGGACGAACCCTGCGTCGTCGTCAGTCAAAAAGTCTGGCGCGACATAATGGACGACCGCCCGTCCCTCGCCCATTGGCTTGCCAAGCATCCCATACCCGCCGAGATATCCCTGCCGTCACGCGTTGATTCGCCGCGCCCGGTGCCTTTTCAGGATGACAACACATGAGCGGCTGGCTTCTCGACACCAATGTTCTCTCCGAGCAAGCCAAGCCAAAACCATCCGGGCAGGTGCAAGCTTTTCTTGCCGGACTTCAAGGCGATGTCTATCTCTCCGCCATCACGCTGCACGAGCTGGATTACGGTCTTGCCGGTCTGCCTGAAGGCAAGCGCAAGGCCGCTCTGACAGCTTGGCTGGGAAATATTGAGGAAAAATTCTCCGACTGCATTATCCCGGTCAACCGTGCGGTTGCCTGTGAGGCTGCACAGCTTCGCCAAGCAGCGCAAAGCAGGGGCCGGACGATCCATCTTGCCGATGCTCTTATCGCCGGAACGGCCAGCGCCTATGGGCTGACTCTCGTGACCCGGAATATTGGGGATTTTTCCTGCACAGGCCTGCCCATCGTCGATCCATGGGCGGAAGAGGATAAGGAGTGATGACGCGATTTATTGTAAGACTTGTAACTCACTGGGATGACTGAAGTGTTGATTGAGGCGATCGCTAAAATAAAAAACTTCGTATTCTGGCGCAAGTTCTTTTCTTAACTGACGCCATAGATTAATCCCCTCTTGCTCAAAAGCTTCACTTTCCTCATGACTAGAGAAGCCTGATGATGTCGGATCGTCCCAATTCAAAGTAGCATCATAGGCATCTGCCCACTTTTCCAGACGGCTGAGTGTTTCCTGACTCAAAGGTAATGTATTGGGATCTATATTACCAACCTTATCAGGGTCTTCCCACCATAGAGGGTGGCAACGATAATCAGCCATTAGTTTGATTTTGTGAGCCATAGTCATCTTTTATAAATTATGGGAAAGTAGCAGGATTAGCACCTACTATAAAGCCATTATTACTCACTGTAACTGAAATGTATTTGGTTCGACCATTGAAGATTACTTCATAAATCGGTCTATCTTTGCCTTGACTGCCAACGACTTTACCTTTAGCCACAGCAGTAATTACTACATCTGGAATTTGTTCTTCAGAAATTCCACGTTTTGCAAAGTGTTGTCTATGTTCTTTTAAAATATGCCTGAGACCAGCCTTAAGATTTCCCTTCTCCAAGAATACGATTTTACCGTTTGGTAACTTGGTAATCCTCAGAATCTTCTCAGGGGTATGCTTAATACCAGCTTGCCTTAGCTCAGCAATTAGAGCAATTTTTTCTACATCTGATGTTTCATTAGATTCTGTCAATTGCTTAGATGATACTCAAAGAGAAATTTATTGAACCTTAGCATCAGACTAGCATAGTAGTAGGTTTGATTTAACGATAGTGAAACCCAACAGATAAGTAGTAGGACATAAATATTTTCGGTTGAGACTGACGGGCGAACTGGAAGGGGAGACGGGGAGATGGGGAGAGCTTGGAAAAAGGGGATTTGAGGCTCGCCCTCTTTATCTTAATTTTTCTTAACACAGGGAAGTTTATTTTTGTCCGCCTACTTATCTGATGGTAAAGTTGGATTTATTGGCATGGTTCAATATGCCGAATGGCAAAGTAACACTTTCTAGTGTTAGTCTGGACAACTTTTAGAACCTTGTCCCGGAGTCCGGTGTCTCCCCGTCTCCCCGTCTCCTCGTCTCCCCCTCTAAGGGTGTTATCCTATTTTGAACCATGCCGATTTATTGATTTGGGGGCGGGATGACAACCTAGCCATAAGGCTTTGAGAAATTTTGTCAGTCAACCAGGATTTTTGGAGAAGTCCTTAACTTTGGCCAACTGCTTCCTTAGCCAGAAACTTCTCTAACTCAGTAAGAGCATCTGCATCAACCTTAGTCTGCATCGGACAGAACTTCGGGCCACACATAGAGCAGAACTCAGCCGTTTTGTAAATATCCGCAGGCAAGGTTTCATCATGATATTCCTTTGCCCGTTCCGGATCGAGAGCTAACTCAAACTGGCGGTTCCAGTCGAAATTATAGCGAGCGCTAGATAGTTCATCATCCCTATCCCTTGCCCCTGGACGATGGCGGGCAATATCCGCAGCATGAGCGGCAATTTTATAAGCAATCAAGCCATTGCGTACATCTTCTGCATTGGGCAGTCCCAAATGTTCCTTAGGTGTCACATAGCACAGCATCGCCGTACCATACCAACCCGCCATTGCCGCACCAATTGCCGAGGTAATATGGTCATAACCCGGTGCAATATCCGTCACCAATGGTCCGAGCACATAGAAGGGTGCTTCAGAACACTCTTCCATCTGCTTCTTGACATTGAACTCAATCTGATCCATCGGCACATGACCGGGACCTTCTACCATCACCTGCACGTCATGTTCCCAAGCACGGCGGGTTAGTTGTCCCAGGGTTTTGAGTTCTGCTAGTTGGGCTTCGTCGGAGGCATCGTGGGTACAGCCCGGACGCAGGGAATCCCCTAAACTGAAGGATACATCGTACTTCTTGAAGATTTCGATGATGTCGTTGAAGTGGGTGTACAGGGGGTTCTGTTTGTGGTGATAGAGCATCCACTTAGCCAGGATACCACCGCCGCGAGAGACAATTCCCGTGATGCGGTTTCTCACCAAGGGCAGGTATTCAATCATAATCCCAGCGTGGATAGTCATATAATCTACCCCTTGCTGGGCGTGTTTCTCAATGACATGGAGAAAGTCATCCGGCGTGAGGTTTTCGACTTTGCCATAAACGCTCTCTAGAGCTTGGTACACTGGCACAGTACCAATGGGTACGGAGGAGGCATTAATGATAGCGGAGCGAATCTCATCTAAATTACCGCCACCTGTGGACAAGTCCATGACGGTATCAGCGCCGTATTTTACCGCCAGCTTCAGCTTATCCAGCTCTTCTTCTATGTTGGAGGAGTTGGGTGAAGCGCCGATATTGGCATTCACTTTACATTTAGAGGCGATGCCAATGGACATCGGCTCTAGGTTGGTGTGATTAATATTGGCTGGGATAATCATCCGTCCCCGTGCCACTTCCTCTCGAATCAGATCGGCAGGGAGGTTTTCCCCCTTGGCAACGTAGTGCATTTCTTCAGTGATTAAACCCTGACGAGCATAGTGCATCTGAGATACATTACTCTGTCCACGTCGCTTGGCAACCCATTCTGCTCTCATATTTTCTTTCCTCGATTAACAGCTTCCCTACGCTGGTATTACCCAGTCTCAGGTTCTAAGGGTCTATCTCAGCCTGTAGGATCCAGGCACCCCTAGCTATGGTTAAAAATTGTATCACTTTGGTTTAGTGATGGCTGAAAGGTGGCAAAAATTTAATTTTTATATCAATTTGTAAAGTGAATGTGGGTATAGGGGAGTTGATCAATAAAACTTTCAATCATACCAGGTATACTATATTAAGTAAAGCCATCTCAGTTTTGATGGGAGGGCAAGATGAAACTCACCCTAAATAAGATATTCCCTAAGCTTTCTAAAGGGATAGCTATAGCATTCACAGCTGTTGCGTTACTTACTGGAATCACGCCTGCTGTCAAAGCTCAGCCAGTAATCCCTACTTCCCAGGCTCAGCAAGTATTCAATGGCTTATTTACTCCAACCAGTTCTCAACTGTTCTTTGAAGAAGGAATGCTTAGGTTTGAGAGAGAAGTTCAAATTATGCTCGACAGACAGCATTATTCCCCAGATAGGATCCTTCAAATTAGTGACGACTTGGTAAGACAAGAAGAACTCTTGCCATTGGAAAATCCTCAGGTCTTGCCGAATGATGTTGATAGCTTGAAATAGCTAAGGCATTGACACTTACTTAAAACCCCAAGCTGAGATCGCCAGACAACCCCAACCGACTAGAAAGGCCACTCCTCCCAAGGGGGTAATTGCTCCCAACCACTTGATACCACTTAAACTCAGGCCATACAGACTGCCCGAAAAAATGGCGATTCCGACGACAAAGGCAGAACCAGCAACTATCAATGAGGTTTGTGCTGTCTCAGCGCGGCTTAAGAGCAACGCCACCAGCAGCAGCGCTAGTGCATGATACATCTGATATTTAGCGCCAGTCTCAAAAATTTCCAGGGCGCGTTCAGTCAGTTTTTCTTTTAAGGCATGACTGGCAAAAGCACCAGCAGCAACAGATAAACCTGCCAAAATTGCAGCGATCGCTAAAAAAATTCGAGTTATCATCATTTCACTTTCATACCAAATCCGGGTTAACTAAACCTTTTTTGAGGGAACAGGGAACAGGGAACGGGGAACGGAGAAGGGGGAGCAGGGGAAGAAAAAGACAACAAATTGATAAAGGGGGTTTTAGATCCGGATTTCGTATAAGACTTCAGACTTCAGACTTTCCTCGATGCCAGTTGATCAGCCCAGCGAGTTGTCTCTGGCAAGCGGTATTTGGGCGTGCAACGCAGCACATAATCAATGGCAGTGGGTAGGCTGATACGATGACCGATGGAGACATAGAGAGGTTTGACATTAGTACGCGATCGCAATACTGCCCCAATAATTTCTCCTTGATGCTGTAATGGTTGCCAGCAACCTTTTTCTGGTGGTAATTCCTCATGCTTGCCCACCAATAAAGACTTGGCAACGCCAATTGTGGGAATATCTATCAGTACTCCTAGATGGCAAGCTAAACCAAAACGACGGGGATGGGCAACTCCCTGACCATCACATAAGATTAGCTCAGGGATGATAGTTAGTTTTTCTAGTGCTTCTAAGGCGGCAGGAATTTCCCGGAAGGAGAGGAATCCGGGAATGTAGGGGAAGGTTGTGGGACGGCGGGCGATCGCTTTTTCTACTAACTGCAATTCAGGGAAGCTAAGCACGGCCACGGCTGCTTTAGTAATTGCATAATTATTCTCAAAGCCCACATCAACCCCGGCGACATAACCCACTTCTCCTAATTGGTCTTCAGTAATCACTTGTGGTTGTAGTTGTTGTTGAATCGCTTTTGCTTCCTCAAGATTTTGAGGCCAGGGGTGACTTTGGGTACTTTTCATAATGATTATCTAACCACGCCAACACCAGTAAAGCATTAAGAATTGCCGCTGCTACGGGTGAACCTCCCTTGCGCCCTTCTACACGAATTTGCGGCACTGATGCTTTTGCCAGGGCTTGCTTCGACTCTACCACGGAGACAAAGCCCACTGGTGCGCCAATAATTAACCCTGGTTTTACCTTAGAGTTAGGCAACTGAGCGCAAAGTGCCAGCAGTGCCGTGGGAGCATTGCCGATGGCATAAATCCCATGGGGATATTGCTCAAAACATTGTAACAAGCCAGTTTCCGTGCGAGTTTTTCCAGGCAGTGCCACTGATGCCTGTTCCACTGCGGCAATTAGGGGGTTATTAAAGGTCTTTGCCACTAGGGTTGCTATTCCCTGTTTTACCATACCCACATCAGTAATAATCGGGACTCGACGGCGCAGGCAAGAGATCCCAGACTCAATCGCCCCTGGACTAAACTTTAATAACTGGGCAAACTCAAAATCTGCTGTTGAGTGAATTACCCGGCGGGCGATCGCGTATTCAAAAGGGGCGAGGTTATGTTCGCCAATCTCTCGATCAATGATGGCAAAACTTTTCTGAAGAATGGGATGATTAAGTTCACTCAAAACTCTAAAACTGGCCAGTCAGGTTCTCGATAATAGTGCATCATGTCATGAAATTTACGCAATTCTCCCCGGTGAATTGTCAGCACTTGTGGTTCAGTTTCTAGCCAGCGATCGTTGAATGCCGATAGGGTAGTGCCTAGGCGATCGCGGTCTAGATTCGGCGAAATCTCTCCGAAATAGCCCAGGGTGATATGAGCAGTGAAGTGATACTGTTGTTCAATCCCTAGAGCAATTACACTAGAATTCTGATAAATTGACCGACGCAATTGTAAAATCCGCTCGTAACTTTCCTCATCTTTGGGAACTAAACAAACTTCTATGGCACGGGGTCTAATCATTAATCCTAGCAACTGCCAGCAAATATGATTACCTTTGGCTAAATCCTGCTGGCACTGCTGAAAGCTTTCCCTAATGCGCTCTTGTAGCTGCCGATCAAATTCTGAATTCTCTTTTACAGCTTCTCGGTAGTAATTTTCCCAAATCAAATCTGCCAAGGTGATATGAAAACTAGCCGACGATACCGGAATCATCAACCCAATATCTAGCTGCTGCAACAATTGCTGTTGCGATGCTTCGAGGTTATTGTAGAATGCAAAATTTTCTGAATCTTCTCCCCCGGGAGGGGTGATCACGCTGTAACCTGGGAAAGGTATCGCCTGTCCCCCCTGAAACTTGGGAGACTCCTGGATATTCTGGAGTTGGGTATTATAAGTTGCTGGTAGCGTCAGCCGCGCTACTCGATTGACATAGGTTTGATAAGTTTCGTCCAATCTTAATTGCCTCCGGCTGGGAAATACTCAACTGAATTATGAATTAGTGGCATCCTCCCACCGCTAAATCAAAGATTGTAGCGGGGGCTTCCAAATCTCACGATCTGGATTTCCTGGTTTTTCCCTTCGACACCCTTGGGGGCCCGTCGAGGGGTTTCGACACTTGCCTGGGTTGAGTAACCTCAACCCCCGGTAGATCGTCTGCACAGGCGGTTTCTTTTCCCACAAGCCCTGCGGTACTAATTAGAGTCAATCCCCTATTCCTAATTACTTGAGATGATGCAACATCTCTATCTGTCGTGTAATTACAGCTTGGACAATGATGAATCCTGACGCTCAAATCTTTTTTTACTTTTTCTCCACACTCTGGACATTCTTGTGATGTCCCTCTAGCATTTACTTGTGCAAAGAATTTTCCTCTCTTCCAGCAGACGTATTTAGTTATAGTTCTGAATTGACCAAAACCACCATCAAGCATATGCTTGACCAGAAACCCTTTTGCTGTGATACTATAATCTAAATCTTCCATGAAGATCATATCCCCAGTATCACAAAGGGCATGAGCTTGCTTAAAGTGAAAGTCTTTGCGAGTATTGTCAATTTTATGATGCAACCTGGCCACTTTTATTCTAGCTTTCTGGTAATTTTTAGACCGCTTTTGTTTTCTGTTCAGTCTGCGTTGTAGCACTTTCAGCCTACTTTGCATTGTCACAAAAAACTTAGGAGGTTTTACGATAGTTCCTTCGCTAGTTGCCAAAAACTTTTCTAATCCTATATCTACCCCAATAGGATAACCGTGAGGCATAGGGGCGGGGACACTGACATCACACTGAAGCCCAATACAGGCATACCACTTGTCTGCTTTTTTTAGAATCCGCACCTGCTTAACTGTGAATCCTTCAGGCATTGGTCTGTGAAGGTTGATTAGAATCAATCCTATTTTGGGTAACTTAATATGATGGCCAGTTACAGGATTCCCCTTAAATTGAGGAAATAGGAGTGACTTGAATTGTCCATATTTCTTGAACCGAGGAAAACCAAAACCGCGATGATGAAAGTAGCGCCAAGCAGTATGCAACTGCTTAAGTGTTTGCTGGAGAACCTGAGAAGGAACCTGCCTAAGCCTTGGAAATTCTTTCTTGGCTTGGGGAAGATTGTTTAGTTGGTAAATCTCCCCTGGAAACTTCACATCTGGGCTGATGATGTATTCCTTCTCTAGAGAACACCTATCAATCAAACATTTTCGACTATTACACCAGTCTTTTATCTCTCGCAGTCCATAGTTATAGCAACTGCGACAGATATCCATCCACTCAACCAATAACTGTTGCTGAGGGATGTCTGGGTATAGACGATAGCGGTAAGTGAATGTCAGCATACCACTATTATAGATAATTTATCTACAAAGCGCAACTCCTTTAAATGTTAAAATACATTAAAAACAAGAATAAACCTTGGGGTCGGACAAAAAGAAGCAGGGGAGAAGGGAGCAGGGGGCAGAGGAGATTAATTAAATGGTTTGTGACAAAATTAACATCTCTCCCTTTCCCCCTGCTCAGAAGCTCCCTTGCTCAAAAACCCCCAGCTAAATCGAAGATTGTAGCTGGGGTATTATAGCTACCCCAAACCCCCTCATCTGATAAATTATTAATTCCTTTTATGCCAATTTACCTATTCTGGGGAGAAGATGACTTTGCGATCGCTAAAGCCGCCCATCAACTGCAACAAGGAGTCCTCGATCCTAACTGGTCGCAGTTTAACTATGATAAGATCCCAGGCGATCGAGCTGATGCCGCGATCGAGGCACTTAATCAAGCCATGACTCCGGTTTTTGGCATGGGGGGACGCTTGGTTTGGTTAGGCGACACCAATATCTGCCAGCATTGCCCTGAATACTTATTATCTGAATTAAAGCGCACCCTACCAGCGATTCCCGAAACTTCCCACCTCCTCTTCACCACCAGTAAAAAACCCGACAGGCGCATCAAATCCACTCAACTGCTGCAAAAATATGCTGAAGTCCGGGAATTTTCCTTAATCCCCCCCTGGAAGACTGAAGCACTCTTAAACAGAGTGCAGCAAGTCTCCAAAGAAGTCGGTGTCAATCTCACCCCTGCCGCTGCCCAACTTCTTGCTGAATCTGTTGGCAATAATACCAGACAGTTGTGGAATGAACTGGAAAAGTTAAGCATTTATGGGAAAACAAGGACAAAACCTCTGGCTCCTGATGAGATTTCTGCCCTAGTAAACTCTAATACCCAAAATAGCTTACAGTTAGCAGCAGCGATTCGCAGTGGCAATCAAGGCCGTGCTTTGAGATTAGTTGCTGATTTAATTAATCTTAATGAACCAGCTTTAAGAATTGTTGCCACCTTGGTGGGACAGTTTCGCACTTGGGCGATGGTTAAACTGATGATGGAGGAGGGCATAAGGGATGAGAAGGCGATCGCTACTGCTGCAGAGGTGGGCAATCCCAAACGGATTTACTTCCTGCGCAAAGAAGTCCATTCCCTCTATTCGGGGCAGCTTCTCTCTACTTTACCAGTGCTGCTAGAGTTAGAATTCAGTCTCAAACGAGGGGCTGAGCCTCTATCTACTCTGCAAACTAAAATTATCGAACTTTGCCGCCTCTTTGATACTCCCCGCTTTTAGTTTTTTCAGTGATTATTATCGATTGGTGCTATAGTTATAATACCAAATCCGGGTTAACTACCCCCTTTTTTCCCAAAGTAGGGAACAGGGAATCGCTGCGCTCAAAGGCAAAAGGCAAAAGGCAAAAGGCAAAAGGCAAAAGGCAAAAGTCAGTAGATCGAAAAGTTACTGGTTAAGGCTGCAAGGGAACAGGGAACAGGGAACGGGGAA
>JBFRWF010000311.1:0-6029 GCA_051439465.1 Xenococcaceae cyanobacterium
ACCTAGAGAGCGACAACCTAGGGCTACTGAAAACCCCATCCTCATCAGTCAAGCCGAAGGCTTGCTGATAGGGTGGGGTAGTTTATAGTTCCTCTTCGACTGCGTTACAATCGGCTGCGAAAGGTTCCGTCGCCTGTGCTTTTTCGCCACTTGAACTTCAAATGGTTGGTTATCTCGTTTTTCTGACAATTTCTACAGCACTGTTTGCCTTATTTGCCCTGGGATTAAATTTACAATGGGGCTTCGCGGGTCTGATTAATTTCGGTCACGTTGCTTTTATGACCATTGGGGCATACACCACAGTTTTGTTAAGTTTGCAACTTCGTAGGCTAGTTGAGACGCTTTTGCAAGGAAAAATTGGGGCATACACCACAGTTTTGTTAAGTTTGCAAGGTGTAACCCTGATTATTGCAGTACTCGTTGGTGCAGCAATAGCTGCTTTGTTAGGACTGCTAATTGGCACATCTACCCTGCGACTGCGAGAAGATTATCTGGCAATTGTCACCATCGGTGTCTCGGAATTGCTGCGTCTAATAGCACTGAATGAGGAGTGGCTGACTAAAGGGCCTTTTGGGATACAGCGCTATCCCCTGCCATTGGAAAATTTTCAACCGAATCTGGTGGGTAAACTGATCATGATTGGGTTGCTGACATTACTAGCTATATTTACTGAGTGGCAACTGTGGCGAGGACTGAGTAAACAGTGGCGCGAACAACAACAGATAAAGGGCAAAAGCTATAAACCAAGAAAACCGATTAATCTGATAATTTGGGTAGTTATTGCTACAGCTCTGGTTTTGGTGGTTTATATAAATGGTATGATCGCTCTCTATGACTATAACTACAAAGCCGGGTTAATGCTGTTGATACTGCTGGTTTTGGCGCTAGTGTACTGGGGTTTAGAATTACTCGTGCGATCGCCTTGGGGAAGGGTACTCAAAGGTATCCGAGAAGATGAGGAAATTCCCAGGGCGCTGGGCAAAAATGTCTTTTGGTATAAGCTGCAAGCCTTTATGTTAGGAGGAGCGATCGCTGGTGTTGCTGGTTCCTTTTATGCTTGGCAGCTAACGACAGTTTATCCCACTAATTTTGAGCCGCTAGTTACCTTCAACGCTTGGACAATTGTTGTTTTAGGTGGGGCTGGCAACAATGCAGGCGTTATACTGGGAGCGATAATTTTCTGGGCCTATGATTCCCTCACTCGCTTTATTCTGCCTCAATTAGGGATTATCGATAATACCCAGTTGGGGGCGTTTCGGATTATGGTGATTGGCCTAATTCTCATGGTGCTGATGCTTTGGCGTCCTCAAGGTATCTTGGGTAAAAAGGAGGAACTCACTCTTGGTCGATGATTGGGAATTGGGATTTAGCGAAAGACAAAGGACAAATGACAAAGGAAAAACTACAAATACCCTTACTTTCAGCCAGTGGAATGTACAAAAGCTTTGGCGGAATCAGGGCAGTGAATAATGCCCAAATGCTTGTCGAGAAGGGGAGTATTACTGGGTTGATTGGTCCCAATGGTGCTGGGAAGACGACTTTATTTAATCTGCTGTCTAACTTTATCCGTCCAGATAAGGGTCAAGTCATTTTTGATGGCGAACCAATACATCATTTACGACCTTATCAAATTGCACAGCAAGGCTTTGTCCGCACCTTTCAAGTGGCGCGGGTTCTCTCCCGACTGTCAGTTCTGGAAAATATGTTACTGGCGGCACAAAAACAAACTGGGGAAAACTTTTTATCAGTTTGGTTTGGACGGCAACAGGTAAGGAAAGAGGAACGAGAGAATAAAGAACGGGCGATGTCCATTCTCGAATCAGTCGGACTGGCAGCCAAGGCACAAGATTACGCTGGGGCGCTATCTGGGGGACAACGGAAGCTGTTAGAAATCGCTAGGGCGCGGATGACTCATCCCAAACTCATTTTGCTTGATGAACCGGCTGCTGGAGTAAATCCGACGCTGATTGGTCAAATCTGCGAATACATTGTTAATTGGAATCGGCAAGGGATATCGTTTCTGATTATTGAACACAATATGGATGTGATTATGTCCTTGTGCGATCGCGTCTGGGTTTTAGCTGAGGGTCGCAATCTCGCCGATGGCACACCAGAAGAAATTCAGAATAATCCAGAAGTTCTCGAAGCCTATCTAGGTGAGTAGGTTGGGGAGTATTCTCAGCTTCTTGTGAAAATCTTCCAGAAAATCTAACAGTTACTCTCCTAGGCTTTATGACTCCTTTTGATTCAGCATTGGGTATAAAGGAGTCAGTCTATGAACTATTGGGATATCAAGTCCGAGATTCAATGATTTACTCGATTTTGAACAGTTATGCCCACCGCATTCACCAGATTGAACTACCGGCCTCAATCTTTTGTTGAATTTACTTATAGATTCGAACCTGACGAAGGCTTCATTGAATCTGAAGGCAATACAGATTTCAGTAGAGAGATTCGCATCCAAGTTCCACAAGATAATCAGACTTCCACACGCTTATTTTTTCCAATCTACTATGTCCCTTATGGCGGCTCTCCTCAAAGCTTTAAGGGAATTGAAATTTCACAGAAATTGGACTCCTGTATAACTGCTTTGTATCGTGTCAAGGATGTGAACCAGTTTTCCTTACTGCTGAATTTAACACTGTCACCTAACTGGCAACAGACCGCACTATATCAAACACTAGACCGAGGACAACGATCATCCATAATGCTGCCACGTAAGTTGAGATAAGAAACTAATACTGTTGGCGAAATATTTCTTAACACGCGCAGAAGCCGGAATATTTTCAGTACCATCAAGGTATATGGTTGGGTTGAGAAGAGTAATGGTAAAAGTGCAGTTAAAAGAATGAGAGAAAAAATCTTCAAGTCTCATCCTCTAGGCTTTATGATTGGCATAAGCGCCTTAATCATGTTTGCATGCAGTAGCTTACGACACGCCCTTTTTCACTCAAGTTTCGATCTGAGATGGTATGACCAAGCTACTTACTTAATTAGTCAAGGACAGCCTCCCATTCTTTCTGTCGAAGGTTATCACCTTCTTGGCGATCAAGTTGCCTTGGTTTGCTATCCACTGGCATTACTGTACAAGATTTATCCAGATGTTCACTGGTTGTTTGCCGTACAAGCTATTGCTTTAGCCTTGGGTGCTTTACCCACATGGCATCTTGCTCGTCAGGCTGGCTTAAAGGAAGCACAAGCAACAGCTATGGCAGCAGTGTACCTGCTGTATCCCCTAGTTTTTAATGTTAATCTGTTCGATTTTCATCCAGAAGTGATAGCGCTACCTGCATTCCTGGGAGCAGTTTTGGCAGCGCGACTGGGTCAAAAGTGGTGGTTTTGTTTAGCTATTATCTTGATTTTGAGTTGCAGAGCAGTATTGTCCCTGACTGTAGCAGCGATGGGTCTATGGTTGCTGCTTTTTGAAAAAAAGCGTTGGTATGGTGCGATCGCTCTTTTTGCTGGTATCGCCTGGTTTCTGATCGCGACTCAGGTGATTATCCCCTCATTGAGCGGAAAAGAGGCAGCTGCAGTAGGGCGTTATGATTTCTTGGGAGATTCGGTTCTGGGAATTGCCAAAAACCTGATACTTAAGCCTGGGTTAGTCCTGGGCAAGATTTTCACTCTGACTAACTTGGAATATCTGGTACTGCTGCTTTTTCCTCTGATTTGGCGACTTTCACCCCGTCATTTAACGCCATTAGTCGCTGCGATTCCTGCTTTAGCCTTAAACCTGGTTACCGATTATCAGCCTCAAAAAGACTTGACCCACCATTATTCTCTACCAATACTGCCCTTTCTTTTGTTAGCGGTAATTTCTACCCTTGCTGCTGGTGGTGGATGGTTGCGAAGCCGACGCTTAATAATCCTGTGGGCGTTAATCGCTTTTTTGGCGCTGGCAAAGTTTGGATATTTTTGGTCAATATATCTGGAACGAATAGATACCTGGAAAGCTATGCGGGAAGCAGTTTCCCTAGTTCCAACCAAAGGCAGTGTCTTAACTTCAGATTACATTGCTCCCCATTTAACACATCGCCCAGTAGTCAAGCTAGCTCTTGAGGGTTCAGAGTCAATGGACTTAAGCCAATTTGATTATGTTCTGCTCAATGTGCGTCATCGTGGCATGGCTAATTCTCAAGAAATTGCTGCCAGCTTAGTAGATCGACTCAAACAAGCACCAGAGTTTCAACTCACCTATGAACAGGATGAAGTGTTTTTGTTTGAAAAAGTTAATTGATTTGCTAAAAATTCATCTAGTCAAAAATCTGATTTTTACTAGATAGCAATATTCTATTAGCTTCATACAAAGAATCAAATGTTCCTGCATCTGCCCATTTACCTTTCACAAAGCTGAATTTTAACTGATTTTGTTTTAGGTAGATATCATTGACTGCAGTAATTTCTAGTTCTCCTCGAGCAGACGGTTGGATTTTGTGAATAAGATTAAAGACTTGGTTGTCATACATATAGCAGCCAACAACAGCATAATTAGTCTTGGGATTGCTCGGTTTTTCCTCAATTTCAACTATTTTCTTTTCATCAAGAGCAGCAACAGCAAATCTCTCCGGATCTCCCACTTCCTTTAATAAGACTCTTGCCCCCACATCCTGTTCGACAAAAGCTTGAACATGGGGATGAATTGAATATTCAAATATGTTATCACCGAGCAACACAACAATCTTATCGCCTTGGGCAAATTTTTCTCCCAAAGCCAGCGCATCTGCAATGCCATTTGGTTCTTCCTGTACTCGGTATGTAAACTCACAGCCAAATCGTTTTCCTGAGCCAAGGGAATTAACTACATCCCCCATGTGGCTAGTGGAAGTCACTATCAAAATATCTAAGATACCTGCATTAACTAGCTGTTTAACTGAATGCCAGATCATTGGTTCTTTCCCAACTGGCAATAGATGCTTGTTAGTCACCTCAGTTAGGGGTGAAAGACGCGAACCTTTACCACCTGCAAGAACAATACCCTTCATCTTAATATTCGCCTGACTAATGATTTATGATAATACAGTAAATAATTAGTTAATCCAAAATCCAAAATCTAAAATCTAAAATCGAATGACTTTGATTTTAACCAATGACGACGGAATAGATGCCCCCGGTATAAGAGCCCTTCAGCAAGCGGTGGATGGCAAGGGCGTAATTGTTGCTCCCAAAAACCATCTATCGGGTTGTGGACATCAAGTGACGACACATCAACCGATTCACCTCCAGCGTCGCTCAGATACTGAATATACTGTTGACGGGACACCTGCTGATTGCACTCGCCTTGCTTTAACACATATCAATCCAAATATCAAGTGGGTGCTTTCTGGTATCAATGCGGGTGGGAATCTAGGGGTTGATGTTTACATTTCTGGAACGGTTGCTGCGGTGCGGGAAGCGGCGATGCACGACATCCCAGGTATTGCGATTTCCCACTGGATAAAAAGACCCCTGGTAATTGATTGGGAGGTAGCAACAAGATGGACTGCTAGGGTGTTGGCGGATTTATTTAGTCGTCCAATTCCCCCCGGAAGTTTCTGGAATGTGAATTTGCCTCATCTGGAACCGGGTTCGGCAGATCCGGAAGTGGTTTTCTGTGAACCGAGTACTGAACCTTTGCCAGTCAGTTATCGCGTCGAGGGGGATTTATATTATTATGAGGGGGAATATGCCAAGCGCGATCGCGCCTCTGGTACGGATGTGGATGTCTGTTTTTCCGGTAATATTGCTGTTACTCAAATTCGACTTTGAAAGAAGTCTGAAGTCTGAACTGCGTACCCGAAAGGCGTCGCGCTGCGACAGCAAGGGCGAAGCCTAGACTCAGTAGATCACAAAGTCAGTTTGAAACAGGCGATCGCGTTGGATCGAATTCCGACTTCGAGGGGTTGGTCAGTCGAAGGTGAACCCCAAGGAAGCTTAATTCATCAATACATTTGTTCTAGTCCGTCGGGCTTTCATAAGTAAAACTTATTTTAGTGGTTCAGAAGAGCAAAAATTTAGTTAAAGACAATAATAAAAGAGAACTCTTTCTCTTA
>JBFRWF010000312.1:0-23699 GCA_051439465.1 Xenococcaceae cyanobacterium
GAAATATGGGCAATGGGAGTACTGGGAAATCCCGGTGCTGACAGGTGTTGACTCACAAATTACCCTGAGAATTCTCTCAGAAAAAAGCGAAATAGAACGCCAAAAATTACTAAAAAAATTAAAAGAAGCGAAGGATTGGAAGGGCTATATTAATCTGGACAAAGCGTTTGATTACTGTCTTTTTTCATACGCGATTACGACCCATAAAGCACAAGGCAGTAGCATTGATTTTGTTTTTTTAGATATTTCCGATATAAGGCAATGCCCCGACCTTCAAAAAATGCAATATACAGCACTAACCCGCACTAAAAAACGAGCCTACATACCATCCAGGTAACAAATGATATTTTTTTGAGCAGTCAAATTAGACGGTTACTGTGTAATTAAGACATCTTGAGGTTTTGAACATGAATCGCATCAGTAAACGTCTAAGTTGGGGACTTTGTGCTTTGCTGGCTCTATTTTTCTCTATGGTAAAGTTGGAAATCTACTTTGATGCTTCGACAAATGAAGGATTTATCTTTGACAGTCGAGATGCAAAAAACTATTCAGCAACTTTCGAGGTTGTCTCTAGTGTTGCTTTTCAAGATTTCCAAGGCTTGTGGCTGGATCCGAGTACCATTGGCTGGTCAGGAACTCGAGGGTCTAACTATAAGCGAATGCCACTAAGATAAGGCAGGGGGCAGGAGGCAGGAGGCAGGAGTCAAAGGATAAGAAGAGGGAAAAAAGGCTATTATCAAGTTTAAACCTACTTGATGGAGTTTCTAGTTCTCCCTTGAGCGATTTTCCTCGATTTTTAGGGGGTTAACTTTCATTATCTCCCTCCTGCCCTCTGCCTCCTGCCTCCTGCCTCACCCCTAGAGAAGCTTAACTTCATGGCATTCGACTATATCGTTCTACAATAGGGTTAACCTTATAACGCAGACATTAACGGAGCGTTGAATATCGCTCGAAAAGTAACCAGGTCGTTAGGGATTGAATTTAATCCCAAGGATTTGGAATGTATTAGGTACTCAACCTAATTCTAAATCATTGGAAGTGTTTAAAGATTCCCCGCGTCTTTAGACCGGGGAGTAGTCAAGAGTTTATCCTTAATGTTGAGAATCCCCGTCCTAAAATATAGCAGGACGGGGAGTATGTCAAGTTCGGCTTTTTGGATAGATTCTTAATCTATATAACCCATCAGAGTGCTGGGGTCATCAATTTCATTGGAAGCGACGGGGCGATTTCCCATGACAGAATAGGTTTCACTGATCTTCAGGTGGCTAACAGCAATGGGGCGATTTCCAGATACGGTGAGGGTACTGCTGATCTCCATCTCACCTGCGGTGATTGGGCGAGCGCCTCCTACGGAGGAGTAGGTATTAACCACTTTCAGATGACTTGCCTCAACGGGACGATTTCCAGGGAGTTGGCTGGGCTTATGAACCAGATTTATGCGCTGTGGCGCTTTTTCTGATTCGCCCTTTACTGACAAAGCGACAACTTCATTACCTTTGCCTGTCTCAGGGCTATCACTTGTATTTTCAGCTGGCAAATTCTCGCTCTCAGTCCCATTTTCAGTATCCTGCACTTGACTCTTATTAATTTCAAGATTTTCGACAGTCATTTTACTTTTCTCCTTGTCGTTAGCACTATGAATGGCCGCTGCTGTTATGTAGTAGGGCTTGTCTGCAAAGTCCAAAATCTTAGGTAGGGAACGCTACGGCGTTCCCGTAGGGTAGAGTAGAGTAGCTTATGAGGGACAAATTATGCCTCAATACCAAGTTTTTCTCTCCAAGGGCTTCGCCCTTCAAGGGGTTTGCAGACAGATCCCAAGCTTATTCCCTGGGGTAGCGCTTTTAATTTTTTTTTTAGAATTACTTCTATTATAAGGGGCAAAGTCTCTTAAAAAATAAATACAGAAGTACATAATCCGGTCAATTATTGCAAAATAGGGGAACCGCTCAAAATTTCTATGACCTCATTTCATCTCCAAGCCCCCTTTCAACCGACGGGCGATCAGCCCCAAGCGATCGCTCAACTTGTCGATGGCGTTAAAGCCGATCATCGCCTGCAAACCCTGCTAGGTGCTACCGGGACTGGGAAAAGTGTGGGACACAATGATCCTGTATTCGTGGTTGAAAAACAAGGTTCTCAAAATATCCCCCGCATTCTCCCTATTGGCGAACTGATTGACAGATTAATCGAGGAATACCCAGATCTGGTTCAGATGCAAGGGGATACCCTTGTCTTAGAAGCAGACAGTAGCTCAGTTCAATACTACGCCCAGTCCTTCAACCCAGAAACTTGTACCGTTGCTCTATATAAAATCCGCTCCTTCATCCGCCACGGGGCACCTGCCACTATGTACCGCTTGCAAACGGCTTGCGGACGCAGTGCAACCCTAACTGGCGACCATAATTTGTGGGTGCTGCGAGATGGACAAATGCAACTGATTAAGACATCGGAAGCAAAATCAACAGATTATGTACCCCTACCTGAAAAATTGGCGCTGCACAATCAAGGGATGATTTGGACTCCAGAGACGGGGAGACGGGGAGACGGGGAGACGGGGAGACGGGGAGACGGGGAGATGGGGAGACAAGGTTTTTCAAAGAAACTCCAAAATCCAACATCTAATGGGGATTGGGGAATAGGCATTAGGGATTTAAGTTTAACCGCTCATCCGACAACTTATTCGCCCATCCGGGTTCACAATCCGTTGTTACCAGTCTGCTTCCCTTGCTTCTGGATTCAGCTATCGGAAGCATCTCTTGGAAAACTGTTACGGGCTTACTTCGATCGCCACAGTACTATTGAAAATAGTGCAATTACAGCAACCACCTCCAGTCACAAGCTGGCTTCCGATTTAGTTTATGCCCTGTTACGATTTGGCATTTGGGCGCGTATAACCCTTCAGTATAGCTGCTCTTACCAAGTTACTCTATCTGGTCAAGCCGATCTCAAACGCTTTGAGCAGTTTATTGGTTTTTCTCTTCCTCATAAACAACAAGCCTTAATTGCTCAAATACAACTTAGCGAAGATTCTAATTTTGATATTGTTCCGATAAAAGGAAAACAACTGGGTTGGCTGAGAAATCAACTAGGACTATCGGCAAAATTATTGGGTGAAAGGAGTGGTATCTCCCCCAGTGCTATCCAATTCTTTGAGACTGGAAAGCCCAGTCCCAAACGCAGTACACTGGTTAAACTGCTTGCCACCTTACATCGTGAGGCAAGGAAAACCAAGAACCTCAACCCTCACTGGTGGCTAGTCTGGAAATCTATTGAGAAATTATCTCAGTTGCGATGGACCCCAATTGCCACCGTAGAGGAAATTGAATATCAGCATCCCTATGTCTACGATTTTTGCGTTCCAGGTGCAGAAACTTTTCTAGCAGGTATAGGGGGCTTTTTTGTTCACAATACCTTTACCATTGCCAGTGCGATCGCCCAGATCCAAAAACCAACTCTAGTTCTCGCCCACAACAAAACCCTTGCCGCCCAACTCTGTAACGAATTGCGGCAATTCTTTCCCGATAACGCCGTAGAATACTTCATCAGCTATTACGACTATTATCAACCGGAAGCCTATATTCCCGTTACCGATACCTACATCGAAAAGAGTGCTTCAATTAACGATGAGATTGATATGTTGCGGCACTCAGCCACGCGATCGCTCTTTGAACGTCGGGATGTAATTGTGGTGGCTTCTATTAGCTGCATTTACGGCTTAGGCATGCCCTCGGAATACCTCAAAGCTGCTATTACCCTAGAATTAGGGATGGAAATTAACCAGCGCCAGTTATTACGAGATTTAGTATCGGTGCAATATTCCCGCAATGATTTAGATATTGGACGGGGACGCTTTCGGTTGAAAGGGGATGTTTTAGAGATTGTTCCCGCTTACGAAGATCGCATTATCCGAGTAGAATTTTTTGGAGATGAAATTGAAGCACTTCGCTATATCGATCCAGTGACGGGTAAAATTATCCAGAATTTGGATACTGCTAACATTTATCCTGCACGTCACTTCGTCACGCCTGATGAACGTTTAGAAAGGGCTTGTCAAGGGATTAAAGAAGAGCTTGAAGAACGCTTAGAAGAATTAGAAAAAACGGGTAAACTCTTAGAAGCCCAGCGCCTTGAACAGCGCACCCGCTACGATTTGGAAATGTTGCAGGAAGTGGGTTACTGCAACGGCGTTGAAAACTATTCCCGTTACTTAGCAGAGCGTAATGCAGGTGAACCGCCAGAATGCTTGATAGATTATTTCCCTAAAGATTGGCTATTGGTGGTAGATGAATCTCACGTTACAGTTCCCCAACTGCGAGGGATGTATAAAGGCGATCGAGCTAGGAAAAAAGTGTTAATTGAGCATGGATTTCGCCTTCCCAGCGCCGCTGATAATCGTCCCCTGAAAGCAGAGGAGTTTTGGACAAAAGTCAATCAGTGTATCTTTGTTTCTGCAACTCCAGGAGATTGGGAGATTGAACAGTCAGAAGATAAAGTGATTGAGCAAGTAATTCGTCCTACAGGGGTGGTCGATCCAGAGATTTTTGTGCGCCCTACAAAAGGTCAAGTTGATGACTTGTTAGGTGAGATTAAAGAAAGGGTTAAGCGTCAGGAACGGGTATTGATTACTACCCTAACTAAGCGCATGGCGGAAGATTTGACCGAATACTTCCAAGAGAGGGGAATTCGGGTGCAATATCTGCACTCAGAGATTCAATCAATTGAGCGAATTGAAATCCTCCAGGCGTTGCGGGAGGGAAATTTCGATGTGCTGATTGGGGTCAATTTGTTGCGGGAGGGTTTGGATTTGCCGGAGGTGTCTCTGGTGGCGATTTTGGATGCGGATAAAGAGGGGTTTTTGCGGGCAGAGCGATCGCTGATTCAAACCATTGGAAGGGCGGCGCGTCACGTGGGAGGACAGGCTATTCTTTATGCTGATAACCTGACGGATAGTATGGTGAAAGCGATTGAGGAAACGGATAGACGGCGGGGAATTCAGATGGCTTACAACCGGATGCATGGGATTACACCTCAGTCAATTGTTAAGAAGTCGAGTAACGCGATTCTTTCGTTTTTGGATATCTCCCGTCGGTTGAATACTCAACAATTGGAAGAAGTTTATGAACAGGCTGATGATTTGCCTTTGGAGAAGATTCCTGAGTTGATTGGGCAGTTGGAGGAGAAGATGAAGGAAGCGGCGAAGAATCTGGAGTTTGAGGAGGCGGCTAAGTATCGCGATCGCATTAAGCATCTGCGAGATAAATTGTTGGGTCATTAGTCATTTATTTTTAGCAGGCTGCTTCGGCTCGATCAGCCCTCCTGTCTCCTGCCCGGGAGCCTTATGCCTTGCCCGAAGGGTCAGCAACAGTTTACAAAAATTTAGACAAAGTTCGACTAGGGTAGACATGATCAGGGTTTATAATGTTTGTATGTCTAACCATTACCCAGTTTGAGTAATTTTTGGTTCAGAATTTACTTACCATTTTCAATAGTTTATTCCTCAAATAATAAACCACTCAACTATGTTTATCAAATTTCTAAATATTCTAAATTATCTCAATAGAAAAAGGCTAACTAGGTGTCGATATCGGTTGATGAATCGGTACATGATTGTGACAATGATACTCAGTCTAGTCATAGTTGCCTGCAACACCAACTCTAAATTAGACATATCCAAAGTAGCTGAATCCCCGACTGAGAGTGATGTACTTACTATCTGGTGGGACAAAGGCTATCTGTTGGAAGAAGATGAAGCAGTTCGGAAAATTGTGAGCAACTGGGAAAAGGAAAGTGGCACAAAAGTTAGGCTTTCTTTCCAGGCTCTAAATGATGCAGTGCAGAAAGCCAAAAAGGCAATTAAAGCTGGTCATCCCCCTGATATTTGGCTTTCAACCCGGGCAGAGCGCGAGCTGACTCCGTGTTTGGCATGGAAAGGCAAACTGTTAGATGTCTCCGAGGTGATCGAGCCAGTCAAACATCTCTACTCTCCTGGTGTCTTGCAAGCAGTCTCTTATTACAACAAAGCTGAACAGAAGCGAAGTTACTATGCAGTCCCAATTGGTCAGGCGACGATTTATCTCCACTATTGGCGGGACTTGCTAGAGCAATCGGGTCGGAGTCCCAGGGATATTCCGCAAGACTGGGATGGCTTCTGGGAGTTTTGGAAAAGCGTGCAGGATGATCTGCGCTCTTTACAAGAGCCGTCGATTTACAGCTTAGGGTTCACCATCTCGCCGAAGGCTTCAGATACCTACTACTTCTTTGAACAGGTTTTAGAGGCATACGATGTGAAAATTCTAGATCGAGAGGGTCAACTACAAGTGGATGAACCCCAGGTACGCCAAGGCCTTGTTCAGGTGTTGGAATGGTACGCGAAACTTTACCAGCAGGGATACGTGCCACCGGAAGCAGTGAAATGGTTAAACGCGGATAATAATTTCCACATGCTCAACCGTACCATGGTCATGACTCCCAACCGCTCCCTCTCGATTCCAGCCTCTCAGCGCCAAGACCAGGATATATATATCAACAAACTAGGCACTATAGAGTTTCCTAACAAGCCAAGTGGTGAGTCTATGCGCTATTTAGTCTCCATCAGCCAGGTAGTTGTCTTTGCCGAGTCTAAAAACCAAAAGCTAGCAAAGGAATTTCTGGCCTATCTAGTCCAACCTGAGACCCTGGACAAGTATATAAAAGATACTCAAGGTCGTCATTTCCCAGTCATGAAGTCTGCCTGGGATGACCCCTTCTGGACTAATTCTGCTGACCCGCATATCTCGATCGCCAGGAAAATGTTAAGTGAGCGACTAACACGCTCATTTTACCATAGCCAAAACCCTGCCTACAGTAAGGTTCTAGAGAAAAATATCTGGGGCAGGGCTCTCAACCGCATCGTCGTAGATAGCATGTCCCCAGAGCAAGCAGCCGACGAGGCAATTGAGGGAATTAAGCAAATTTTCTCGCAGTGGCAGTAGATGTTTAGCGATACATTTTGATCTAGAGCAGAAGTTTCACGATCCTGTTCCCCGTTCCCTGTTCCCTTGTTTCAATAGTTCACTTTAATTTTGTCCTACTACTTAGTTATTTGCTAGAGGAGAAGCGATGAAATTCTGGAGGAAGCACCTGACTGCTAGACTTGCTAGTTATTTCCTATTCCTGTCCCTAGTGACAGTCGGGATTGTCGGGGGTGTTGCCTTCCTCCGGGCAAGGAACTCTCTCAAGCAGTCTGCCTTCAATCGACTCAGTGTTGCCGCAACCCTCAAAGATGAAGAAATTAGCCGTTGGTTTGAATACCAACAGCGGGATTTTCTCCTGATTACTCAGTTTCCAGATGTACAAGCTCAACTCAAGTTCCTTCTGACCCATCCAGCCTCCGCTCCAGACTACCAAGCTGCTTATGCTGTTCTCTCGAAGTACCTGGAAGGTATAACAGAAATCAAGCCTAACCTCCAAGAAATTTCTGTTTTAAATATTAGTAGTCGGGTGATTCTTTCCACTGACAAAATTCGTGAAGGCAAATATAGTCCCCCAGTCAATTTTACTTATTTTGAACGGATCGATCCAGAAGACCCTGTTATTCCCATTTTTCATGTTTCACCAATCACTGGCAAACTATCCGTAACCTTTGCCACTCCTGTGCAAGACCAAGTCGGCAATCCCATCGGGATCATCTCCGTACAGCTGAACTTAGAGCGAGTCGATCAAATTATCCGGGAGCGCTCTGGTTTGGGTGAGACTGGTGAAAGCTATTTGGTTGGCTCTCTGGTGACGGGTAATGCCTTCATCTCCAAAGCTCAGTCTGAAACAGAGCAAGAGCTAGAGAATGTTAGCAGCCCAGGTATTGAGTCAGCTTTGCTGGGTGTTAGTGGCTCTGGACTTTACCGGAACTATGCAGGAGTACCTGTGGTTGGGGTATATCGCTGGCTGAATGACCGAGACATTGCCTTGTTGGTAGAAATGGAACAGGCAGAAGCCTTTGCTCCCGCTCGTCAACTCGCAGTGACAATTTTGCTGGTGGGGTTAGGTGCAGCAGGTTTGCTATCAATGGGGGTTTATTGGCTCTCTCGCCAGATTACTCGACCGATTTTGGCGATCGCAGACACAGCCACTCAGGTGGCTGTAGGTGACTTGGAAAGAGCGGCTCCTGTTTTGACTGAAGATGAAGTGGGTATTTTAGCCCGCAACTTCAATCAGATGGCAAAGCAGTTGAAAGAGTCCTTTGCTGCACTAGAAACAAAAAATGCAGAATTAAAACACCTCGACCAACTCAAAAATGAATTTCTGGCCAACACTTCCCATGAACTCCGCACCCCCGTCAATGGCATGATTGGCATTGCTGAATCTATGATTGAGGGAGCCACTGGGGAAATTTCCCAGGTGCAACGCAAAAACCTGTTGATGATTGCCCAAAGCGGACACCGACTCGCCAACCTAGTCAATGATATCCTCGACTTCTCCAAACTGCGCCACAAAGATATTGAACTGCAACTTAAACCCATAGGGCTGCGAGAAATCGCTGAGGTAGTTCTCCGGCTTAACCAAACCCTTGTCGGTAACAAAGACTTGCAACTCATCAATGCCATTCCTGATGACTTACCCCCTGCAGAAGCTGATGAAAATCGCTTGCAACAGATTCTTCACAACCTGGTAGGCAATGCAATTAAATTTACTGCTTCGGGCACTGTAGAAATTTCAGCAGAATTGGGGACTGGGGAAAATTCGCACCCTACACCGCACAACACTCAATCGTCAATGCTAGCTATCACCGTCTCTGATACTGGCATTGGCATCCGTGAGGATAAATTGGACCGCATTTTTGAATCCTTTGAACAAGCCGAAGGTTCAACCGCTAGAGAGTACGGCGGAAGCGGATTAGGGCTGGCTGTGACCAAAAAGCTAGTGGAATTACATGGGGGAGAAATCCGCCTCGAATCCACCCCTGACGTTGGGTCGCAGTTTACCTTTACCCTGCCAATTTCAGAGCGCCCACTGGAAAGCCAACCGACTCAATCATCCCTAGTTTCCCGTCAGTCTCTAGCAAAGGCAAGTTGGGAAACTATCCCCTACAATAGTCATTGGTCAGAGGTGAGCAGCAACGGACAACCAACTTCCCCACCCAGTCCAGCAACCACCTCCTCTCCCCCAAAACCAGGTGAGTGGCACATCCTGATTGTGGATGATGAACCAGTTAATCGACAGGTGCTGGTCAACTATCTATCGTTGCACCACTATGCCATCACCCAAGCCTCAGGAGGTCCGGAAGCCCTAGCTCTGTTGGAGGGCGGTCTCAAGCCAGACCTAATTTTGCTAGACGTGATGATGCCAAGAATGACCGGCTATGAAGTCACGCAAAAAATCCGCTCTTCCTGGCAGCTAGATGAATTGCCCATCGTGCTGTTGACCGCCAAAAATCTAATCCCAGATTTGGTCGCCGGATTGGAGGCAGGATCCAATGATTATCTGACTAAGCCAATTGCCAAAGAAGAACTGCTAGCTCGCCTCAAAACCCACCTCAATCTGCGCCAACTCAGAGCTGAGAACCTGCGCCAAAATGCGGACTTGCAGCGGGCTAAAGACAAATTAGCCGAGTATAACCGCACCCTGGAAGAAAAAGTCTCAGAGCGCACCCAAGAACTGTCACAAACCCTGCAAAAGCTCAAAGACACCCAAGCTCAGATTATTGCCCAAGAGAAATTGGCTTCTCTGGGAGCTTTGACAGCGGGAATTGCCCATGAGATCAAAAATCCCTTAAACTTTGTTAACAACTTTGCTGAACTTTCCGCAGAGTTAACAGAGGAACTGCTCCAAGAGATTGAAACTCAAAAAGACCGATTAGACTCAGAAAATAGAGAATATATTGAGGAGATTTTAAATGATCTGAACCAAAACGCCAAAAAAATCAAGGAGCATGGTAAAAGAGCTGACAAGATTGTGCATGGAATGCTGATGCACTCTCGGGGGCAACCTGGCGAGCGACAACTGAGGGACATCAACGTTTTGCTAGCAGAATCTATTAATCTGGCTTATCACGGGATACGTGCCCAGGATCCTTCCTTCAACATCACCATAGAAACTAACTATGACGATTCCCTTGAGAAACTGAATGTCGTGAGCCAGGATATTAGCCGGGTTTTTCTGAATGTAATCAACAATGCTTGCTATGCAGCTCATGAAAAGAAAATGCGCTCCCAGGGGATGCCAGGGAACGAGGGTGAGGAATTTGCGCCTACCCTTTCAGTCAGCACTAAAGATTTGGGGGAGCGAGTAGAAATACGCATCCGAGATAACGGCAAAGGTATTCCTCAGGAAGTGAGGGATAAAATTTTTCATCCCTTTTTCACTACCAAGCCGACTGGGAAAGGAACTGGTTTGGGTCTATCTATTAGTCACGACATTGTTGTGCAGGAGCATCAAGGAGAGCTCCGAGTAGAAACCGAAGTGGACAGTTATACGGAGTTTATCATCATTTTGCCCAAAACAGTCACCGAAAATCGGGGACGGTAAACATCTATGCAGATATGACGAACTTTGGGAAAAATTGCCAGGATTTTTTGTTCCGATGATTATCGCACCCCATTCCCCCTATTCCTCCTGGGATTGACAACCAGAACTCTCCAGACTTTTGAGCAACAAAGGCGCTAACCCCGAACCAATCAACAGAATAAGCAACATCCGGGTCATCTGCATTGCCAGCACTAATCCAGAGTCACCGCCTAGCTGGACAACAGTAGCAATCATAGCCTCCATTCCGCCAGGAGTGGAACCTAACACAGCCGTCATTATATCAACGTGCGTGACCACATGGAACCCATATCCAACTCCTAAACAACTCAGAATCAGCATAATCACCAAAGCAACCTCAATCAACACCGCTTTTAAGAGTTTGCGGGCAGTTTGCCAGTCAAATTGTAGACCAATGGAAAGTCCCACTAGTAGTAGTCCTCCAGCGAACAGCGACTGTGGCACCTGTAATTGGTACGGCAGCCCCCACAACATAACTAGCCCAACAAGAAAAGTTCCCAAGAACCCAGATGAGGGCAGGCGGAATCGCCTTCCCCCCCAGATTCCCAAGCCACAGCAACCAGCCAGCAACAATAGGTTTACGAATATTGGCATTTGTAGGTGACTTGCTGTAGGCACTTTTGCGGTGGCTTGGGTAACTAGTTCGACAGGAAAAAGTAAGCTAACTGCAGTCGGTATGAGTAAGGCAACTAGCAATAGCCGGAGATATTGGAGTAGGGCAACAGCGATCGCATCAGCCCCCATTTCTTCACTCATGGCAATGATACTAGAAGAAGCACCGGGTATAGAACCCAGAAAACCCGTAGCGCGATCAATGCCAGCCCAGCGCCATAATAGGTAGCCGTTGAACAAGCTCATGCTGCCAGTGATTAAAATACATAGCAGCAGAGGTATGGCGTAAGTTGCTGCCATGCTCAGTATCTCTGGAGAGAAGCGAGCCGCAGTAGCAATGCCTATGATTGCCTTGCCAATGACGATAAAAGCGGGGGGTAGGGGTTGGGGGATACCCTGGATGAGTGCATAGACAATTCCCATGACCATTGGACCAAGTAGCCAACCTACGGGAACATGCAGCCAGTTGAAGAGTAAGCCAGCTACAATTGCGATGGCTAGCAATTTAGTAATTTTTTTTATTTCTGGTAAGCTGGAGACAATTTTCTGCCTCAATTGGATGAGGCGATCTGGATGGTCTTCGGGTAACGCCATACAATCATATACTATAGTGGGTTGAGCACTTAAGAACTAATAGACATCTCATTTGTAGCATATGAACATCACCAAAACACCAATATCGGAAAATTTTGGTTTGACTTTTTTGGGCAGCAAAGATGCTGACATCTTTGCTCTCAGTCGTGACCAAGTCATTGACTGTTTCAAGTCCTCTGGCTGTTTACTGTTTAGAGGATTTGAGCTGGACGCAGAAAAATTTAAAAATTTCACAAATTTGTTTAGCACTAGCTACATGAGTTATTTAGGAGGAGCTATTCTTCGAGAGGCTATTAATGGAGACAAAACTGTCTTAGCTGTAACAGGAAGTAAGCACCGTTTCGCTGTTCCTCTACATGGTGAAATGTATTATATGAAGCATAGACCCACCTTGATATGGTTTTATTGTGATACTCCAGCCTTAAGTCAAGGTGAAACAACTCTTTGTGATGGGAGTCAATTTTACGAAGAAATGAGTCAAACTTCTCAAGAATTATTCAATACCAAGCGTTTAAAATATATTCGCAGTTACCCTAACGGATTATGGCAGAAAATATATCATACTGATGATATTAATATAGTTGAAAATGTTTGCAAAAAAAATATGATAACCATCAAAGTTAATCCAGAAGATATGTCCATTAGAACTGAATCTATCCGACCAGCAATTTTTCAAAGTAAGTATGGCGGCAAGAAAAAATTTTTTATCAATAATATCTTGCCTTTACTGGCTGGAATAATGGGTGAAACGAAAAGTTTTATTAGGTTTGAGGACGATTCTGAAATTCCCGTTCATATCCAGCATGAACTTAAAGCCATTGCAGAAAAGCTAACGATCTCAATTAGCTGGCAGCAAGGGGATATCTTAATGATAGATAACACTAGGATACTCCATGGGAGAAAAGCATATTTCGATAATCAGAGGAATATTTATGTAAGATTATGTGATTCTGTTTTTTAACAGGGCGAGGGGGAAGTCCCCACCTGTAGAGCAACGGAAGGTGGGGATAAGAGGGAGGGTTAGTCATTTGGATACTCATGGAATCGTTTGATCTAGTACTTATCAGATTTTGAGACGAACCCGGTAAATACTCTTTCTCGCCGTAATGTAGAGGGTTTTGTAGTCACTGTCGCCCCATGCCAGATTGGCGGGAACTTCTGGCACTTCAATGATGCCCAGCAAGTTGCCGAAGGGTGAGAAAACCGATACTCCCTCTAGTCCGGTACTGTAAACATTTCCTTGCAAGTCTACCTTCATGCCATCTGGGTGTTCCAGTTCGGCAAAGACTTGTCCGTTGCTCAGTGTGCCGTCCTGCTGCACATCAAAGACACGAATGTGATCTTCATCGGAATCATTAACGTACAGTTTTTTCTCATCCGGTGAAAAGGCAATGCCATTGGGATGCATAAAGTCCTTAACTAGCAGGGTTAGGGTACCATCCGGTGTTAGCCGATAGACACCGTAGAAACCCAGTTCTTCCGGCTGTTTCTGGAGACCATAGGACTTGATATCGTAGGAAGGGTCAGTAAAGTAGATACTTCCATCAGACTTAACCACTAGGTCGTTGGGGCTATTGAGTCGCTTACCTTTGTACTGACTAACGAGGGTGACCACTGTGCCATCTGTTTCCATGCGCGATACGCGACGGTTTCGATGCTCGGCGCTGATCAAGCGTCCCTTCCAGTCTAGTGTGTTGCCATCAGCATTTCCAGAAGGGCGACGAAATACCTCTAGTTTTTCATTCGGCGTCAATTGATAGATAGTATTGGCGGGAATATCACTAAAGATTAGGAAATCTGATGGATGCCAAAGGGGTCCCTCTGTAAACTTGAAGTCTGACGCCACCTTTTCTAACTGGGCGTTATCATCCAGAATCACTTGTAGAGTGTTCTCAAGAGCGTTACTGGGCGCTATGGTCAACAGAGTAAATAACAGAGTGCATATAGCAAGCTTGAAGATCATATCAATCCAAGAACTATTGGATAAGCAAAGTAATACTACTCACAAGATAGCAGTAGCAACCCCTCACATCCCCCAATTTTCCGGTAAAATCTGGAAAATACCTACCAAAGTACGATTTGACTCGAAATGTCTGGAAGCTTGACCCAACAACATCAGCTTTGGCAACAGCTAACCCCCGCAATTGGTGTAGGATTACCTGTTCCAGAAGGCTGGTTGCCGATCGCAACTCAACCTTTGCTCATAATTGTAGGCGTAACTGGAGTGGGCAAAAGCACAACAACCGCAGCACTGGCTGAGGAGGGCTTGAGTTTTACTTTACTGCCCAATCGGCGCACCCTAAGCGATCAACTCATTATCTCCAAAATGGCAAAAGAAAATCGACAGCAAGGGCAAACGCTTTGCCGAATTGAGCGCTTAAAGTACACTCGTCAATATCGGGAGCAGTTTCCTGGTGGTATGGCTCATATCTTGGATCAGCTACAGGTAAATCCAGAGCAAGTTAACTCTCTACTGATTTTTGACGGTTTGCGCGGTGAGAATGAGGTTAGCTATGCAGTTACTGCTCTAGCTAAGGCTAAGTTTGTGCTTTTGGATGCACCCGATTGGGTGCGCTTACAGCGACTTCTAAGCCGCAATGATTCCTTCGATCAAATTGCTAAACCTCAACTTGAGGGAGAAAATGTAGAGGTTGAGCCAGAAGCACTAACGAGTTTTGCTGCTTTGGGTGTGCCAGAGGCATCCACCCTTTTCACCTCAACCGAGAAACAAGAATTTTTAGCACTGGCACGGAAGGGAATTTTTACCACTGCTGAGTTGCATGATAAGCTCAAAATCGTTGTTGAGGAGAGACGTAACTACAATTCCGTGGCGACTCAGTCGGCTTTGCTGGCACTTGCTCCTGAGCGTACCCTTGTAATTGACACTACAACTCATACACCACAGCAAGTCGCCAAGATGATTGTTGCTAGTTTGAAATCGGACTGACAAAATACATATAGCAGTCCTATTTCGGTTGTGAATCAAAATATAGCTATGAAAAAGGGAATAGGGAACAGGGAACAGGGAACGGGGAACGGGGAACAGGGAGCAGGGGAAGAAAAATATAGAAAATTGATCAAGGGGATTTTAGACCCGGATTCAGTATAAATTAAATCCACAGAAGCTTAATTAATTGAGGAAAGAGTCCACATTTATGTCACTAACGAAATTTGCCATTGTTGAAACGACTCTGCGCGAGGGAGAACAGTTTTATGGGACAAACTTTTCCTCAGATGATAAAATAGAAATTGCCAAGGCACTTGATGATTTCGGCGTTGAATATATTGAACTCACCTCCCCTTGTGCCTCACCCCAATCTCGTCGCGATTGTCAGCGTTTGGCTCAACTAGGCTTGCGAGCCAAAGTCCTAACCCACATCCGCTGCCATCTGGAAGATGCTAAAGTTGCCCTAGATACGGGCGTGGACGGAATTAATATGGTGATTGGCACCTCTTGCTTCCTGCGCCAGTTTAGCCATGGTAAAAGCATTAACGAAATCATTGATCTAGCAACAAAAGTCATCACCTTCGTCCATGAGCAAAGCCCAGAAACTGAATTGCGCTTTTCCACCGAAGATTCTTTTCGGAGTTCGCTTCAAGAGTTGCTGCGGGTTTATCTTGCTATTGAGCAACTGGGGATAGTTAATCGTTTTGGCATAGCCGATACTGTGGGCATAGCTACTCCAAATCAGGTTTTTAATCTGGTGAAAACTCTTCGCCAATGCTTGAATAAAAATATCGAGTTCCATGGACATAACGATACAGGCTGTGCGATCGCCAATAGCTACAGTGCCCTTGAAGCAGGTGCAACTCACATCGATACCACTGTGTTGGGTATTGGTGAGCGGAATGGGATCACGCCTCTAGCTGGACTGATTGCACGCCTTTATTCCCTTGAGCCACAGCAGTTGAATCGTCAATATCGCCTGCGCCGTCTCCGAGCATTGTATCAACTAGTAGCGGGTAAAGTCGGAGTGACTATTCCTTTTAACTACTATATTATCGGAAGTGCTGCCTTCAATCACAAGGCTGGTATTCATACCAAAGCGATGCTCAATCACTCAAAGACTTACGAAGTTCTTGAGCCGAATGATTTTGGTCTGACGCGATCGCTGTTAATTAATCACAAGCTAACCGGTAAGCATGCGATCGCTAATCGAGCAAATCAACTGGGATTCAACTTAGAATACTCCCAAATAGAAGTCATCACTCAAAAAATTAAAGCGTTAGCTGACCAACAACATCTCACCCTGGACAAGGTGGACGAGATCTTGCACGCTACACAACAGCCTAATTCTTTCAATAAATCCCAACCATGAAGACTCTATACGGAGTCGATCATTATTTTTTCCAAAAATATCGCAAAAATAAAGGAATTACAAAATGAAAATAATGGTTGTAGACGACGAAAAAGATGTCCAATTATTGTTCAGTCAAAAATTTAGGAGAGAGATTAAAAAAGGGGAAGTGCAATTCTATTTCGCCTTCTCAGCAGAGGATGCGCTGGAAAAATTGCAAAGTAATGTATCCCATTGCCTCGTCCTGATTCTAGCGGATATTAATATGCCAGGGATGAACGGGCTAGAATTGCTCAAAATTATCAAAGAAACCTTTGCTGATTTAAAAGTATTTATGATTACCGCGTATGGGGATGAGTATAATTATAGAACCGCCATGGAATATGGAGCTGATGACTATATTAACAAGCCAATCGAATTTGACAAACTGAAGGAAAAAATCTTGAATTTGTAACCAATCCTAATCAGGGAGGAAACTATGCTATCCAAAATACTGGTTGTGGATGACGAGCCTGACTTAGAAACCTTGATCCGCCAGAAATTTAGAAAAAGAATTCGGCAAAAGGAACTCCAGTTTGTTTTTGCCCATAATGGTGTAGAAGCCCTGGAAAAGCTGCGAGCAGAACCGGATATAGATATTGTCTTAACCGATATCAATATGCCGGGAATGGATGGGCTAACTTTGCTCACTAAGCTCAAGGAGTTACATACCCTCATAAAAGCAGTAATTATTTCTGCCTATGGGGATATGGAAAATATAAGAGCGGCGATGAATCGCGGTGCTTTTGACTTCCTGACTAAGCCGATCAATTTTCAGGATTTAGAAATTACTACCAACAAAACTCTGCAACACGTACAGCAGATGAAAGCGGCTTTGGAACAGGAACGCCTAGCACGACAGGCTCAAGCAGAATTATTGACCCATCTGCAGCAAGAAGTCACCGAGCGCCAGCGGGCGGAAGAGGCGTTGCGCGAAAGTGAGAGAAGGCTGGCTCAATTCCTGGAAGCTGTACCGGTGGGCGTGTTCGTGGTTGATGCCAGCGGCAAACCCTACTATGCCAATCAGACTGCCCAGCAGATACTTGGCAAAGGTATAGTATCCGAAGCCACAGCCGAGCAATTGAGGGAGACTTATCAAGCCTATCTGGCGGGGACAGATCAGGTGTATCCAACTTCCCAAGGCCCCCTCTCCCAAGCATTGCTCGGCGAAAGAACAACCGTCGACGATCTGGAGATCCACCAAGGGGACAAGATTATCCCCCTGGAAGTGTGGGCGACCCCAATTTTTGATGAACAAGGTCAAATCGTCTATGCGATCGCAGCCTTTCAAGACATCACGCAGCGCAAACGGGCGGAAGCGGAGCGGATTAAGTTTACCCAAGAGCTTGAATTCAAGAATGCAGCTTTGCAGCAGGCAAAAGACAAATTAGCCGAGTACAACCGCACCCTGGAACAAAAAGTCGAGGAGCGCACCCAAGAACTGTCACAAACCCTGGAAATTCTCAAAGCTACCCAAGCCGAACTGGTGATTGAAAATGCCCTGCTCAGGAGTACAGAAGAAAAATCTACCTATGAATATCAAGTTGGGGGAAGTTTGCCGATGGATGCCCCCACTTATGTAGTGCGCTCTGCAGATCGGCATCTCTACAAGGCTTTGAAGCTTGGGGAGTTTTGTTACATACTGAATGCGCGGCAGATGGGCAAGTCGAGCTTGCGAGTCCAAATAATGCAAAGGCTACAAGCAGAGGGCTTTGCCTGTGCCGCTATTGATATTTCAGAGATTGGCAATCGGCAGCTCACCATGGAGCAGTGGTATGGAGGCTTCGTTTACATTTTAGTGAGCAGTTTTAATCTTTTAGATCGAGTTGATATCCGTACTTGGTGGCGGGAACATAAATTCTTATCCCCTGTACAGCGCTTGGGGGAGTTTATCAACCAAGTGTTGCTAGAAAATATCTCTGAAAATATTGTCATTTTTATAGATGAAATTGATAGTGTTCTCAATCTGGATTTTGTAATAGATGATTTCTTTATACTACTGCGGACTTGCTTTAACAAACGCGTTGACCACTCAGAGTACAAGCGTCTTACTTTTGTCTTGCTGGGAGTAGCTACTCCCTCTCAATTAATTCGAGACAAAAACCGCACACCTTTTAACATTGGTCAGGCGATTCAACTGAATGGCTTTCAATTGCATGAAGCTCAACCTTTACTTGGTGGATTGACAGGGAGAGTTAGCAACGCTCAAGCTGTCCTAAAAGAGGTGTTAGCCTGGACAAGCGGTCAGCCTTTTCTTACCCAAAAGCTCTGCAAGCTTATCCGCAGTTCTCAATCTCCCATTCCCACAAACGCTGAAGCAGAGTGGATTGAGAACTTGGTGCGAACGCAGTTGATAGAGAATTGGGAATCACAGGATGAGCCAGAGCATTTGAGAACTATTCGCGATCGCCTTTTGAATAATAAACGCCATGCTGTTGATCTACTAGAGCTATACCGACAAATTTTGCATCGAGGAGAAATTGTCGCCGTTGGTAGTCCAGAACAAATGGAATTGCTTTTGTCAGGGTTGGTAGTTAAGAAACAGGGTTCTCTAAGAGTCCATAATCGTATTTATGAGTTGATTTTTAACAGCAATTGGGTTGAGCGTACATTGGTTTCTTTGCAAAAATAAAGGCAGAATATGGATTTAGTTTACTATAGAGGCTGTTTGAAAAGTCCCCTGACTCCTGGGTAGGGCTTAGGCTCCTACAACTTTTCAAACACGCTCTAAGTTTGACGCACTCGTTCAGGGTTGGCTCATTAGCTAATTGGCTTTGCTGGAAAAAACAAAAACTTGGCAATAATGCCTAGCAAGGCGACAAACAATGCTAAGACCAGTGACCAGAAGCGGTTATCATGTTTTTCTAGTTGGCTCTCAGAGCTCGAAAATCTCTGGTCTATTGTCTTTTCTAAGCTCTCAAACCGTTGGGAAACTTGTTCAAACCGTTGGTCTACTGTTTTTTCTAGACCCTCAAACCGTTGGGAAACTTGTTCAAACCGTTGGTCTACTGTTTTTTCTAGACTCTCAAACCGTTGGTCTACTATTTTTTCTAGACTCTCAAACCGTTGGGAAACTTTTTGCTCGAAGCCTTCAAATTGTTGAGAAACTTGTTGCTCGAAGTCATCCATATGTTGACTGAGTGCGTCTACCTTTTCTTCTGTTCGCGTTCCCTGGACTTCGATTTTATTGTCTAAAGATTCCAATCGCTTATCCAGATTGATAAGTATTTCTCTAATGTCTGTATCTGCTGAAGTAGTCATTGGTAAACTCCTATTTTTCCCGCTTATGTGCTAAAGCGTCTAATCTTGGCTCAAATAAACTTCCTGGGGTTTATTCGCCAATTTTAATCCTGCTAAGTAGTCGGACATAAATTTTGTCACCTGAGTTAAGAAATGTAAAACTGCATCATATTGGGTTGGTGTGTCTGGCGGTTTTAGACCTGGGATTAGAGTACTCATCAAGCGCCTGTCTTCTGGAGTGTGCTTTCACCCTCTAGTTTCTTTAGTCTCTCTGCGATCGCATCTTCTGTCAAATCTAAGATTTTGTTAGGATTACAGGCATCAAAAAATCTTTGTAAATCTCTTGCCATTAGAATTGATATCTATCTATGTCACAGAAAAACGAAACATTAACTCTAGTATTAACCCTCTTAATCACAGCAGGAATAATTGGTGGTGGCTATTGGTGGTTTACCCGTAAATCTGGCTTGGATCTTGGCAATTTACAACCGGATAAGCAGAATAATACCCCACAATCACCCCAGACTCCTCAACCATCAAGTCCATCTAATCAGTCCACACCCCCACCTCCTTCTCCTGTTTCCCCCAGCCCTATATTTACGCCTCCCTCCAATGTTCCCAGCGGAACAACAGTGAGGATTGAAGGATCCACCAGCATGGTGCAAATTAATCAAGCCCTCAAAAATCGCTTTGAACAGCAATTTTCTGGGACAAAGGTTGTTACTCAAGCGGGAGGATCAAATAAGGGCATTCAGGCTCTTTTGGCAGGGAATGTGGACATTGCTGCTATCTCTCGTCCCCTCAGCGCCCAAGAATCAGCACAGGGTCTAGTAGCCATACCAGTTGCTCAGGATGCGGTGGCGATCGTAGTTGGAGTCAATAATCCTTTCCGGAGAGGATTAACTAAGGCTCAAGTGGTAGGGATTTTCCAAGGGCAAATTACCGATTGGTCAGCAGTGGGAGGAACATTGGGAACTATTCGGGTAATTAACCGACCTACTATCAGCGGCACTCATCAGGTGTTTCGAGAACTGGTGCTACAGGGAGGATATTTTGGTACAACGCCCAATATTACCACGATGCAGCAGGATGCTACCACACCAATACTGCAAGCTTTGGGAACCGATGGCATTAGCTATGCTACCTTTTCTCAGGTGGCTAACCAAAGGACGGTGCGTATAGTGGCAGTGGATGGTTTGACCCCAGAGGCAGTCAACTATCCTTATCAAAGGACGCTATATTATGCGTACAAGCAACCAGCTAGCCCAGCCGTTCAAGCTTTTCTGGGTTATGTGACTTCGCCCCTAGGAAAGCAAATCATCTCGACTGCCAATTAGAGCTAACTGAATGTAATTATTGAGAAATATTAGGCAAACAAATCAAATTATCCCCTTGGATCGAAATTAACCCCTGTTGACGTAGCTTACCCATTAACCGAGTAACGGTGACGCGGGTAGAACCAATCGCACTGCCAATTTGTGCATGAGTTAAAGGATAGGGTAGACAGTAACCATCTTCACTAAGTTCCCCGTATTCTTCGATTAGAAGGGTAAGAAGTCCTAAGAGTCGGTCAATAGTCCGCTTTTGCCCTAAGGTACTTAACCAGAGAAGTTTGCGCTGGTGCTGGTAGCGAAAGGTCTCGAAAACTTCCCGCCGGAAGTGAGGCCAATTGTCTAAGTCATGCCAGTACATCCACACCACTGAGGTTTGGTCAACATGGGCATAAGCCTGAAGAGTGAAGGGGGAGTGTGCCACAATTTCAAAAGGCTGACCAGCACCAATAAAACCTAAAAAAGTTTCCTCAGTTGTCTCAGACGAATCAGATTGCTTCTTATTGCTGGCAGTACTAATTTGCGCTGTACCCATCATGCGGATAGCACCCCGTTGCACCAGATAAAGCAGTCCTGGACGGGCGGGAATTTGTTCATCTTTGCTGAAAGCCCGGTCACGGTAATGTGACTGCGCCCAGTCAAGAATCCGTTGCCAGGTTAAGAAAGGTCGAGATGCCTCTGGTGATGGAGTTGACGAATGCATAGGCGAAGGCGCAACTGAAACGCCAGCTTTTTCTTGATTTTACATGGATTTCAATGTATCAAAAAATACTTCTCAATGTCAGTCTTTTCAGTTAAGAGTCCGGTTGAATCGTCTTTCGATTCGGAGGCTACTTCAACAACAGCTATTGGAATCAGTGACGCTTTTATCTGAGCAAAGCTGGAATATCACAGGATGGGAGCACCGTTTGGCTGAGCTCATATCAGATAAAATTCCCTTGTGCCGATTAAAAAATCATACAGGTGTTGTATATCGTTGTGCGATCGCTTTTGGGCTTGCTAGTGTTCAAAAGTTATCACCTGAGGCGATCGCTCACCAACTGGTCACTTTTTTACCCACGATCGCATCAAACTTGAATAACCAACCCCTATTAGATTTCACTGTCCGGGTTGTTAACCCAGGCTGGATTGATTTTGAACTGAGCGATCGCGCTTTAGCTGTCTGGTTGCAACAGCTACCTCAGATTACCTCTGTCCATCCACCCTCTTCGGAGGTGGGAAGCAGGGAAGAGTCTTTTGAGTTCGTCTCCAACCTTTTCCCTATCCAGTATGCCCATGCTCGCTGTTGCTCTCTACTGCGTTTAGGACATCGAGAGGGCTTAATCGGGCTCCACGATCAAGACTTCAGTCAACCAGTCTGGCAATGGGTAGAACCTAACCCGATCCCTTGGTTCAATCCTCACCCAGAACACGGGAATTTCCAGTTGGTGCATCCGACAGAACGACATCTGATTCTCCAGCTATTGGCAGTTATAGAGGCACTGGATAGTTCCGAGGAAGGGAACTGGGTAAAACTGGCTGCTGATTTGAGCAAGGCAATGCTTGATTTTTACCGCAGTTGCCGGATTTGGGGAGAGATAAAGAAGGAAACACCAGCGCTGGCACAAGCAAGATTGGGATTAATCGCCGTTACTCAATTTTTGCTGCGGGGGCTAATGCAAGAGCAGATAAGGGTTTCAGCTCCTGTGGAACTGTAAGCAATTGTTGGGAGAAAAAAAGTTTTCTAAACCTGTTGACAAAGCAAAGATTCTTGCTATATAGTAGCTATTGTGTGAGGAGCAAATCAGTAAAGGAACCGAGACGAAACACGGCCAGTCGTCGGTTTCCTTTCTGATTTCAGGAATTATTCAGGTTTTCTAAACCTGTTGACAAAGCAAGATTCTTGCTATATATTAGCTACTGTGTGAGGAGCGAAGCAGAAAGGGAACCGAGACGAAACACGGCCAGTCGTCGGTTCCCTTTCTGATTTCAGGAATTATTAATTAGAGAAGGAACTTTTCAATCGCAACTGCCACACCATCTTGCTCAACATCAGGAGCAACCCATTGAGCAAGGTTCTGAACTGCTGCTGGTGCATTACCCATCGCTACACTGAAACCAGCGTATTCCAGCATTTCAGCATCATTAAAGTTGTCTCCTATCGCCATCACATTTTTGGCTTTAAGACCTAAAATTTCTTCTGCGAGGTAGCGGGTGGCTGCTCCTTTATTGGCACTGGGATGGCTGGCTTCAAAGAAAGTAGTTGTTGATTGAGTCAGGTAAAGCTCGGCAGAAGTGTAACGCTTTTGCAAGCTCTCGGTTAGCTTTTTAATCACTTGAGTATCGTTACTGAGAGCTAGAACTTTGGTAAGTTCAGAGTCGAGGACATTGCGAAGATCGCCGACGGCAATTGGTTCGATGCCAGAACGCTTAGCATAGCTTTCCGTCTCTGGGGTGATTTGGCGGACGTAAAGCTGGTCGTTAATGTAGAAATGAACTCCAAGGCGCGATCGCAGTTCTGGCTGCTCGAAATAGTTTAATAACTGCGAAGCCACTGATTGAGAAATCGGTAGATGCTGGTAAATTTCTTCTGTGGTAGGGTTTTGAATCCAGGCACCGTTGTATGCTAGGAGTGGTAGTTGGGAGCCCACACTAGAGTAAAAACGCAAGGCAGAGCTGTACATGCGACCTGTAGCAAGTGCTACCTGGATGCCTTTTGCCTGAGCCGCCTGAATCGCCTGCTTCACGGGTTCACTGACTTGGTTAGACTTGCCAGCGATCGTCCCGTCAATATCTAGAACTAATAATCGAATAGCCAAAACTAAGAGCAACTATATTTAAAGAATACTAATCAGTAGCTGATGAGCTTGTCAAGAGTGACATTTTTTTTAGCAATCCAGGTAACTGCTCAATAACCGCTGGTGCCCTCACTTCTAGTGATATAGTAGTTAACCTCATGTAGAGGGGTGAATAGCACGCCTGATTTATTAAAGAGCTCAAACCATTGTCTGAATAGAGTTTCAGCTTTTTTGGACTCTGGAGGGTAGGGCTGGTTGTGGAATGTCGGAGCAAAATTGTGTCGTCTGGA
>JBFRWF010000313.1:0-6989 GCA_051439465.1 Xenococcaceae cyanobacterium
TTTGGAATCTCAATAGGAAGCAAAGGGAAGTGTCATTCTGCTATTAAAGCAGATGGAGAGTCAAGGAAGCAACCCCATCGCCTTGATTCCCGATCGCCTTTGTTCCCGATCGCCTTTGTTCCCCCGAGCGCTTTGTTTCCCGCTGCCTCCGGCACTGCGCTCCGCGCAGACCGCCACCAGTGGTTATTGAGCAGTTACCATTTTTTCTCAAGACGATTGAGGGTATGCGACCTCAAATTCAGAAAACTGTCGAACAATTAATTAACAAAGTTCAAGCGTCAGGACAGATAGAGATTATTCGAGATATTGCTTGTCCTTTACCTGTCATTGTTATCTCACAAATCTTAGGATTACCACCCGAACAATATGAGAGGTTAACTCATCTCACTCAAGATATGTCTCTTGTGTTTTACCAGTTGTTTTCATTAGAGGATTATGAACGGTTAAATCAAACCGCTTTAGAATTTAGAGAATGTTTGCTGCAAACTATCGCAGAACGAATTAAAAATCCCCAAGAAGACTTAATCAGTTCTCTAATCGCTGCTAGAATGGGTTATGGAAATCCTCTTACTCAAGAAATAGAAAATGATCTGTTGTCTATCTGTACTATTTTATTTACTGCAGGGGAAGAAACTACTGTTAATCTGATCGCAAATGGCATATTAGCATTGTTACGCCATCCTGCTGAAAAGGAAAGGTTAAAGCAGCAGCCTCAAATTATTGAAAGTGCTGTTGAAGAACTACTTCGTTACGACAGTCCAGTACAATTTGTAGTGCGAATAGCAACTGAAGAAATTTCACTAGGTAATAAAACAATTCAGGCAGGAGATAGAGTGCAACTTTGCTTAGGAGCCGCAAATCGAGACCCTATGCAGTTTGACGCTCCTGATCAACTCAATCTCACCCGTAAGGAGAATTCTCACTTGGCCTTCTCTGATGGAATTCACTATTGTTTAGGCGCTCCCCTTGCCCGAATTGAGGGACAAATTGCGATTAATGCTCTAGTTCAAAGTTTGCCTAATTTAAAATTAGGTTCAGAACCATTGACATGGCACAAAAACGTGGCTTTCCGTAGTCTTAAAGAACTGCCATTAACTTTTACTCCCCAACGATTAGAAAACAATTAATCTCACAAAATTAGGTCAAAAACCATGTCAGAAATTTTGAATCAAGAGAGGCTTATTCAGGCGGCTACCCGATATGTAGGCTCTAGTGATTTTTATGATGAGCATTGCCAAACCGCTTTAAACACTTTGTTAACCTCTCTTAATGAGGAAGCTTGCCTGAGCCAAACAGGGGTGTTATCAACTTTTAATTCTTTACTTGATGCCCTCACTAAGCAGTTTTTTATAACAACTCTTCTCAGTTCTCATCCTGAAATTGCTGAGATTCCGATTGAGCAGCCAGTTTTTATTACAGGTTTCCCACGCTCTGGCACAACTCTACTACATAATCTGTTGGCACAGAGTCACGCTAATTGTACTCTGCAATTGTGGGTAATGCGATCTTTTTCTATTCCGAACGGAAAGGGAAAAGAATGGGAACAAGAACAGATTGTTCAAACGGAACGTTTTCTTGAAAAGCTCTATCAATCTGCACCCATTTTTAAATCTATTCATCCTATGCAAGCTACCTGGACTGATGAGTCTAACTGGCTATTTCGGAATAGCTTTTCTTCAATAATTTATGCTATTAGTTATTACATCCCTAACTATCTTCGTTGGTTATTACAACAAGATCTGGAGTCTGTTTATACCTTTTACAAGCGACAACTTCAATTTCTTCTCTGGCGTTCACCTGGAAGGCGTTCACCTGGAAATTGTTTGCTGTTAAAAGATCCTTGTCACCTCTGGCATTTAGATGCCCTATTGAAAGTCTTTCCCGATGCTCGAATCATACATCTGCACCGAAATATTTCAGAATCTTTACCTTCTTTATGTAGTCTCAGCTATAGGCTTCAAGGAATTTGTAATGAGCGCCCAAATCCGTTGTTAGTGGGAAGGTATTGTCAAGAAATGATCGCAGAAGGAATGAAGCGTATGTTCTCAGTTCGTAACCGAGTTCAGGGAAAAACTTTTATAGATATAAGTTATGAAGATTTAATCCATTATCCATTTGAGACAGTTGAGTCAATCTACAGAGAGTTGGGCTGGAATTTTACCAGAGATGCTGAGGAAAAAATGAAAACTTGGCTGACCCAAAATAAACAACATAAAGCCGGAAAACATCACTATAGCTTAGAGAAATTTGGACTTGAACAGGCTCAGATTCAACAAAACTTTACCGAATACAGCAACTATTTCCTTAAAGAGACTTTAGCCGCTTAACTCAATTCATTACTCAACCCAAACAGAGAATATTATGCTTAGAGAACCAATTGCTATTATCGGAATCGGCTGTCGTTTTCCAGGTGCTAACAACCCAGATCAATTTTGGCAACTGTTGCGAGACGGCGTGGATGCTATTACAGAAATCCCCCCTAATCGATGGAAACAAGACTCTATTTATGCGGGTAATTCCCAGACTTTTGCAACAGGAAACAAGCGTGTAGGTGGTTTTCTCAAGTCAGTAGACTTGTTTGATCCTCATTTCTTTAAAATTTCTTCCCGAGAAGCCTACAGCATTGATCCACAGCAGCGACTCCTGTTAGAAGTCGCATGGGAAGCTTTGGAAGATGCCGGACAAGTGCCGGAGCAAATTGCCGGTTCATCGACTGGGGTTTTTGTTGGGGTTTCGAGTCGAGAATATGCTCAGATAGTTTTTAATAATTCCTTTGATAATCCCTATGCAGCTACCGGAACAAATCCCTCCCTCACAGCTAATCGTATTTCTTACTTTTTTGATTTTCGCGGGCCAAGTCTAGGGATTAATACGGCCTGTTCTTCGTCTTTAGTAGCTGTAGATCTCGCCTGTCGCAGTTTATGGCATGGAGACATTTCTTTGGCGTTGGCAGGAGGGGTGCAGTTAATGTTATTACCCAGTGGAACTAACAGCTTGGCCAAAGCTGGAATGCTATCTCCTACTAATCGATGTAAAACCTTTGATGCTTCTGCTGATGGTTATGTTCGCGGTGAGGGAGCAGGACTTGTGGGCTTAAAACTCTTAAGCCAAGCTCAAGCGGATGGCGATCGCATTTATGCCCTGATTCGAGGCAGCGCAGTTAATCAAGATGGTCGCAGTAACGGGCTAACGGCTCCTAATTTAAAAGCACAGGAGGCAGTTCTCAAGGCGGCTTACCAACAAGCAGGAGTTTCCCCTGGGATGATTCAATATGTTGAAGCGCACGGGACAGGCACAAGTCTGGGAGATCCCATCGAAATGAAATCTTTGGGAGCAATACTTGTACAGGGTAGAGCTAAAGCCAACTATTGTGCTGTAGGTTCGGTCAAGACTAATATTGGACACCTAGAAGCGGCGGCTGGCATAGCAGGTTTGATTAAAGTAGCCTTATCCCTCAAACATGGACAAATTCCCCCAAGCTTGCATTTCCATAAACCTAATCCCTATATTCCTTTTCATAAGCTCCCTTTGCGAGTTCAGCAGACTTTAGAGCCTTGGCCAAAAAGGGATGAACCAGCTTTAGCTGGAGTCAGTTCTTTTGGCTTTGGTGGCACTAATGCTCATGTTGTTCTCGAAGAAGCCCCCTTACAGGATGCACCGAGCCAAAATCACAGCGATCGCTTCCCCTCTGTTGTAACGTTATCTGCCAACAGCGAGACGGCATTACAGGAACTAGCACAACGCTATCAAAATTGGTTAAGTGAGCATTCTACAGTTTCACTGCCACAGATAAGCTTCACTACCAATACAAAGCGATCGCATTTTAAACATCGTCTTGCTATTGTGGGGGATTCCACCTTAACTTTATCGGAAAAGCTAAAAACCTTTATTGCGGGTCAAGAAACTGCTGGAGTGATTAGTCAAACAGTAAAGCGCAACAACTGTTTTAAGATCGCTTTTTTATTCACTGGACAAGGTTCACAATACTTAAATATGGGACGAGAACTTTACGAGACTCAGCCCATCTTTCGAGCTTGTCTAGATCAATGCGCTCAACTTCTGGTCCCCTATTTAGAAAAACCGTTGCTCGAAGTTCTTTATTGTCAACCTGAAGAAATCTCGCCTCTGAACGAAACAGCTTATACTCAACCGGCTTTATTTGCCTTAGAATATGCTCTGTTTAAATTATGGGAGTCTTGGGGAATCAAACCAGATGCAGTTATGGGTCATAGTGTGGGGGAATATGTGGCTGCCTGCGTAGCCGGTATATTCAGCCTTGAAGATGGACTGAAACTAATAGCGACTCGCTCCCGTTTAATGCAAGCATTGCCCCAAGATGGAGAAATGGTAGCAGTATTAGCTGATGAAGGGAAAGTCAGCACTGTGATTAAAGTCTATGGAGATCAAATATCTTTCGCGGCTTTAAATAGTCCAGAAAGTGTAGTTATTTCTGGAGAACGTCAAGTCATGAGAAAAATAGTTGCTGTCCTGGAAGCTGAAGGCATCAAAACTAAAAAATTAAAGCTCTCCCACGCTTTTTATTCTCCTTTAATAGAGCCAATGTTAGCTGATTTTGAAAAAGTAGCTCAACAGATTAGTTATTTTCCGCCTCAAATTAACCTCATTTCTAATCTTACTGGACAACCGGTTACTGATGAAATAGCCTCTGGTCAATATTGGTGTCGGCATATTCGGCAACCGGTGCAATTTGCCGCCAGTATGAACACCTTAAATGAACAAGGATATAACATATTTATCGAGTGTGGACCGAAGCCTATTTTGTTAGGCATGGGATGTCAATGTGTACCAGAATCCGTAGGGTTATGGTTGCCAAGTCTGCGTTTAGGACAAGAAAATGGGCAGACAATAGTTGAGAGTTTAGCAAAACTCTATGTTCAGGGAGTAAAGATCGACTGGTCAGGGTTTCACCAAAACAGTTTTATTTGCCCAGTTTCTTTACCCACTTACCCCTTTCAACGACAATCTTATTGGGTTGAAATCCAGCAAAATAAGCTCCTATTTGAGCAACAAAACAGCTTGCCGCTTTGGGAATCTTTAGTCGAAGCAGGCCGTAACCAATCTCAGCAAGGACCTTTAGATTTAGCTCTCTCAACTCAAGGGTCAAAGTTACAAGCCCTAGACCGCTTAACTACAGCTTATATTATCAATGCCTTGCAAGTGTTGGGATTATATTCTCAACCGGGTGAAAGATATTCAGTCGATAGCTTACTGACTCAGTTTAAGATCTTACCAATCTACCAAAAACTTCTCTATCGGTGGCTAACCCGATTAACATCAGTGGGTGTTTTACAGCAAGAACAGGAAGAATTTATTAATGCTCATCCCCTTCCGAAAGATTCTGTAAAAACTGAATTATTAAATCGGGACAAAGAGCCATCATTAAATAAGTCTAAGTTACTTGAATTTCTTGCTCTCTGTGGTGAGAATTTAGCTGATGTTTTAATCGGCAAAATTAATCCAGTAGATTTGCTGTTTCCCGGTGGTTCACTAGAAATAGCAGAGGAAATTTATCAAAACTCTCCTGAAGCCCGCTATTTCAACGGCATTATCAAAGCTGTTTTAGAATCAATAATTAAAGTTTTGCCCTCTAATAAGCCTTTGCGGATTCTAGAAATTGGAGCAGGAACAGGAGGAACAACTGCTTCTTTGTTACCAGTATTGCCGAGAGATAGGACTAAATACACTTATAGCGATCTTTCGGATTTATTTCTCATCCAAGCAAAGCATAAGTTCAAAGCTTATCCCTTTATTGAATATAATTTGCTCAATATAGAGCAAGATCCTCAGGAACAAGGCTACAAGCTTGATGATTTTGATGTAATTGTAGCAGTTAATGTCTTACACGCAACGCAAGATTTAGAGAAAACTTTGCAGAATGTTTATTCCTTATTGGCACCTAATGGTCTTCTATTAATAGGAGAAGTAACTCATCCTCAAACATGGCTTGATATTACCTTTGGTCTATTTGAGGGTTGGCAGCGTCATGATGATTCAGTGCGACAAGATACACCTCTTCTTGCCAAAGAACAATGGAAAAAAGTCTTGTATTCTCAGGGATTTGAAAAAGTAGTAGCATTTCCTGAAATCGGTTCTCTGGCAGAGAGTTTAGGACAGCATATTTTAGTGGCTCAAACATCGGAAAATGTAACCCTTAAACCCGAAAATATTTTACAATATAATCAAGAGGCAATCTATCCATTTAAAACTTCTTTGACTTCCTCCCCATCTGAAATTATTGCGGAGCAGAATCTAACTCGTCATGAACTCTTATCCGTCAACTCACAAAAGCAGCAATTCTTGTTGACATCTTATCTAAAAAAACAAGTGGCTAAATTAGTAGAGATTTCGGATTCTTCAGTAGATGTGTATCAGCCATTTAACCATTTAGGATTTGATTCTTTAATGGCTGTCTGGCTAATTAATCGGCTCAAAAGTGATCTAGAGTTGGATATTCCAACTAGCAAATTGATGGAGGGTTTAAATATTGACCAACTAGTAAAACTAATCCGAGAACAGTTAGCATTAGCAAGCCTTATTCCCACAGATTCTTTTTCTTTGGACAGTAATAATGATATGGAGAAAATTATTTTATGAACCTTAATCAATTGATCGCAGAACTTTCAGAAAATGGTATGCAATTGTGGACTGAAAAAAATCAGTTACGTATTCGTGCCCCTAAAGGGGTACTTACTCCAGAACTCCGAAATTCACTAACTGAATATAAGGAAGAACTGATTAAATTGCTCAATCAAAGCAATAGTCAAGTCACTCAACCGTCATCTGGGACAATTCAACCAAACCCCGACCAAAGATACGAACCTTTTCCTTTAACAGACCTCCAGCCTGACTGCCTGACAGAAGTACTCGAAAGCTAACAAGAACGGCATTGTTGAGAGTTCAGCCCCGGCGCGATCGCGCTTCTCCTATCCCAGGGCGATCGCGCTTCTCCTATCTCAGGGCGGTCTCGG
>JBFRWF010000314.1:0-38692 GCA_051439465.1 Xenococcaceae cyanobacterium
AGGGAACAGGGAACAGGGAATAGGGAATAGGTAATGGGGAATAGGTAATGGGGAATATAAGAGTAGTCCTAAATGAGTCGTGGCAAATCAAAACATATATAAACTGTCCCGGCTTAAGTGGATAGCCGGAATTGTCGCCAACAAATGAAATAGTCCAAAGAAAAATAAGAAAAAACTTCATCACTTCAGACTTCATTTGTGGTTCAGATTACTGAGGTCAACAGTGGTGATTGTTCCATCGCCAGTCCCTACCAGTAAGTTTTTTGGGTTGGTGGGCATTGCTGACTTTGCTCTGGGAAGATGTATGTCGGGATTTTTGTCAGCAATGCCCACCCTACAGGCGAGTTTCTGGGGTTGGTGGGCATTGCTGACTTTGTTATGGAAAGAAATATGTCGGGATTTTCGTAAGCAATGGCCACTCTACAGGCAAGCTTGATAGCAGAAATAAGTTACACCTGTGAACCCGATTCAATCCTGTAGATGCGATCGCGTCTTCTGATAGAGTAGCGATGAATCGTGGGTCGTTGACTCATTCAGTAGATTCGGTCGCTTTAGCGCAGTAGAAAAGAGTGATTTGAAAGCAGACTGCCTTTGTGCTGGCGATTCTTCGGCCAAATTCCACAAGCTTTCGTAGAAGAAGAACGATACCCCAGCGAATTCCTGATTACGGACAGTCTTAACTTGTTTTTCAATTCGTTCTAAAGGCACAGGGCGACCTTTTAACCCTGATAAAATACCGATTCCCACAGGAATATGATGTCGTGCAGCCTGAACTTCTGGTTGTTCTAACTCGCGAATGAAGTCGCTGAATTGAGTGCGATATACTTGTAAAACCAGTTCCTCAACCAGTCCCATCCGTTCCCATCTGTGCCAATCTAAGAGATAGGACTCTAAAGAAAATTCTTGGGGATTAGGAGAAAGAGACAATAGCGCCTTCGGGTTGCTATCTTTGATTGTCCGGAACAACTGTTTCATGTAGTCGGTGATTTTGTTTGCCCGCCAGCGTATCCATTGGCTGTCTTTGTAGTCCATGGGGGGAAGCTTGCCGCCGTGTTCTTGCTGATACAGTTGCACCGTGAAGTCATCATAGCCAAAGTCGGAAGGGAAGCCGAAGTGGTCATCCAATTGGATGCCATCGACATCGTAGTTGCTTACAATTTCTACAATTAAATCGGTGATGAACTGCTGCACCTCTGGATGCAGGGGATTAAGCCACACTCGTTCGTGGACATTCCCCTCTAACCAATTCGTGCTGCCATCACGACGCTGGGTAAGCCAATCGGGGTGCCTTTTGGCTAACTCTGAGTCAGCGGGCGCCATGAAGCCAAACTCAAACCAGGGGATGACAGCCATGCCTTTTTGATGTCCCTGTTCGACAATTTCTTGGAGGATATCCCGCCCCTGAAGTCCTTCTTCTGGATCCAGGGAGTGTCCGATTACTCGTTTGGCTACCTGACTGGGGTAGAGGGTATGACCCCAGTTCCAGACGGTGGGATAGACCGTGTTAAAGTTCAATTGAGCAAGGGTTTCTATGGCGTTGGAGGTGCTTTGCTGGGAAAATAAGACATCACTATCAATATTCGTCAGCCAAACTCCCCGTAATTCAGCAGAGGGATTGGTTGTCTGACTCCCAATGTGCTGAGAATTACTGGCAGCAGGAATGATGAGTGCGATCGTAAAACCGAAGACAAGCAGAAATACTAACCAAGCCTGACGCCCAAACAGGCGACTAAAGGTGACAAGCCCGTCTGCACAAGTGGTAAATACCCTGTTGAAAAACCTGTTCATACATAAAAATACAGCTTTCCAGTAGACTTTAGCCTAGTTTAGCTGCAACTGCAATCAAAAGCAAACCTTTAAAAAACATAGCGTTTCTTTTCGAGAGGCGGCAACAGTTTTTAACGCTCCATTCTTTATCGCTCCAGCGCTCTAGTTGTTGTTTATACAGAGCGAGGTTATAATATCAGTAAGATCGAAAAGTTTAACTGTAGGCTGGTCTTAGGTGTCAGGTGTCAGGTGTTAGGTGTCAGGTGTTAGATGTTAGGTGTTAGGTGTCAGGTTAATATCTCCAACCTGACACCTTTCCCCAACCTGGAACCTGAAACCTGAAACCTGAAACCCTTATTATTTCGTAACTTTGTGCTCTACTGACCTTGTCTCAACCAGGGTGTCCCACTTTAAGTTGGTAGCCTTCTGATGTAACCGGAAACGAGAGGGAGCAATGCTTAGGTAAAGATTATGGATATTGGTAGAACCTTACTAAGTCGGTACAAAATTATCAATGAATTAGGCAGCGGTGGTTTTGGCGACACCTACCTAGCTCAAGATATTGCTTTACCTGGTAATCCTACCTGTGTGGTCAAACATCTCAAACCCAAAGACCCCAATCCTGACATTTTACCCATTGCTAAAAAACTATTCGAGAGAGAGGCAGAGTTTCTCTGTCGCCTCGGTGAAAATAATCAGATTCCACGTCTGTACGCTCACTTCTGTGAAGGTGGTGAATTTTATCTGGTGGAAGAATTTGTTGATGGAGATGACTTGAGTAAGGAAATCATTCCGGGTAAGCAGTTGAGTGAGGAGCAAACTGTTAAATTGTTACAAGAAATCTTAGAAGTCTTGGCAGTTGTTCATCAACAAAATGTCATACATCGGGATATCAAACCCCAGAACATCATCAGACGTAAACGGGATGGGAAATTGGTGCTAATTGACTTTGGTGCCGTCAAAGAAATCAGTGTTTTGACAGTCGATTCTCAGGGGCAAACGAGTCTAACCGTTGGTATTGGTTCCACTGGGTATACGCCTTATGAACAATTCAATGGATATCCCAAACTATCCAGCGATATCTATGCAGTGGGGATGATAGGCATCCAAGCTCTCACCGGGTTACCGCCTAACCAATTACAAAAAGACCCCAATACCATGGAAGTCATCTGGCGCAACCGGGTACAAGTAAGCGACAGGCTAGGGAGTGTTTTAGACACAATGGTGCGCTACAACTTCAGCCAGCGCTACCAGAATGCATCCGAAGCATTACAAGGCTTTATCCCTATTGTAGTTTCCTCAACACCTTCACCGTTACCGCATACTGTTACTGCGGATAGGGTGTGGTCAACCGAACAGCTATACCCTTCTCCTAGTACACCCCAGCAGGCTAAATTATCCCCTTGGAAAGTTATAGTCGGATTAGTAGTAGCAGCGATCGCTGGTATAGCAGTAATCAATAGATCTTCATTTCTACCATCATCACCAGTAACTAGTTCACCGACTCCTACACCTGAACCTAGTGCATCTAAATCTATACCGCCTAAGTCCAATAGTGCTTTTGAGTTGGTAAAAAAAGGAGATGAACTCTACTCCTCACAACGGTACGAAGAGGCGCTGGCTGCTTATGAAGAGGCGTTAAAAATTAACCAGGATTATCCTGAGGCTTGGAATGGTCTAGGTTGGAGCCTAAGGGAATTTCAGCGATATGAGGAAGCACTGGCAGCCTTTGACAAGGCTTTAGAAATTAATCCATACTCCGTTTATTCTTGGAATGGGCGAGGCAATGTGCTGTATTATATGCGGCGCTATCAAGAATCCCTTACCGCCTATAACAAGTCCATAGAAATGAGCTCAGACTATGCCAATTCCTGGAATGGGAGAGGTTGGGTATTAGGGCAATTACAGCAATATGAAGAAGCACTCGCTGCTTTTGACCAGGCTTTATCTCTAGACTCCAATGATGCTAACTCTTGGAATGGTCGAGGCTGGATACTATATAAAATGCAGCGTTATGAAGAAGCGATCGCTTCCTATGATAAAGCACTTGAAATTCAACCGGATTTCCAACAAGCCATAACTAACCGAAAACTGGCACAGAATAAGCTGAATCAGTAGTAGTGCATCAAGGAAGAGTGGGAGTTGGGGAGGGCGAAGCATTTGGACAGATAAATCTAGGTCTATTTACGTCAGTCGATACCCCAAATGCTACTCTACTCTTCGAGAAGGCTTCGCCTACGAGAACGCTACTCTACGAGAAGGTTTCGCCTACGCGTACGCCCCTACAAGGGCCCCTCGTGTTTCTTACATCCATAACGGATGCGTTCGCGGAGCGTGCGCGTTAGCGCATTCGCGCTCTTGGGGCGCTCTCAAGGAACACGAGGGGGAGAGTAGGTAAGCAAAATTATTTATATATTTACTGCTCAGTTATATTTCCTGTTGCCTGTTGCGCCCAGCCGACAACGTCGACGCTGGGCGCACTGTTGCCTGTTGCCTAGCCTCCACCAAATGTTAAATTAATTTTGCACAGGTACTTAATTCCAATGACTGCAACCAAAATCAAGACTACACCAGAATTAGCTTCCCGTTTGATCAACGGAATCCTCGCCATCAAACCCTTGGCTAACTTCGCTAAACACCAAGCCCGTAATATGATTATTAAGCGGGCAGAAAAGATTGGAGTACCTTGGCGGGAAAACGTGCAAAAGTTGCGCTCTCACGACTGGGAAAGCAAACTAACTAAGGTACAAAATCCTCAATTGACCTACCCAGATTATTATTTGTGTTCATTCCATGCTTACAAGAACGGGAATCTATGCTGGGATGCGGCTTTAGAAGTGGAATCTGCTGCTTCTGCCGTCCATGCCACAATTTGGCCGGGTGCTGGGGTGAAAGGAGACCCCAAGCTGCGAAAGAGTTATCATGATGTGCTTAAAGAGCAAATCCCTATCCAGCCTCAAAATATTTTAGACTTAGGTTGCAGTGTGGGGCTGAGTACCTTTGCCCTGCAAGAGGTTTATCCCCAGGCAAAAACTACTGGGGTGGATTTGTCACCTTACTATTTAGCCGTGGCACAGTACCGTTCTGAGCAACGCAATGCCAAGATTAATTGGATACACGCTGCTGCTGAATCTACTGGCTTACCAGATGCCTCTTTTGATTTAATCTCTGCTTTTTTGATGTTCCATGAACTTCCGCAGGCGGCGGCAAAGGAAATTTTCTGTGAGGCACGGCGCTTACTCCGTCCTGGCGGTTATTTAACGATTATGGAGATGAATCCTCGCTCTGAGGTTTACAAGAAAATGCCACCTTACATCTTGACTCTTCTTAAGAGTACTGAACCTTATCTGGATCAGTATTTCGCTTTAGATATTGAGCAAGCCTTGGTTGAGGCTGGTTTCCATCCTCCAACGATTACACCCATTACTCCTCGTCATCGCACTATAATTGCCCAGATTCAATGAATTGCGATCGAAATAACTAAAGGGTCAACAAAAAATTACTATCCTAGGCTTAACTAAGATCGCTCCCTTTATCAGAGGTAATAGTTACATGGTCACTACAGCAAACGGTTCCGTTCCCGTCACTGTCCTCACTGGATATCTTGGTGCAGGCAAAACTACTCTGCTCAACCGCATCCTTACCCACGAACACGGCAAAAAAGTAGCGGTGATTGTCAACGAGTTTGGTGAAGTTGGCATTGATAATCAACTCGTGATTGATGCCGATGAAGAAATTTTTGAAATGAACAACGGCTGCATTTGCTGCACCGTCCGGGGGGACTTAATCCGCATTATCGGTAACTTGATGCGCCGAAGAGATAAATTCGACCATTTGGTAATTGAAACCACAGGACTTGCCGATCCAGCACCCGTAATTCAAACCTTCTTCGTTGATGAAGAGGTACAATCTCAGATGGATTTGGATGCCGTCGTGACAGTAGTAGACGCCAAGCACATTTGGGAACATTGGGATAGCAACGAAGCTCAAGAACAGATTGCCTTTGCCGATGTGATTCTGCTCAATAAGACTGACCTCGTTTCCCCTGAAGAGTTGGATGAGTTAGAAAAGCGCATTCGGGGAATGAATGCAATGGTCAAAATCTACCGCACTCGCAACTGTGACGTAGGCATGGACTCAGTTCTGGGGGTTAAAGCTTTTGATCTCCAGCGAGCCTTAGAAATTGACCCAGAATTTCTCGGCGAAGATGCTCATGAGCATGATGAGTCAGTGTTTTCCTTTGCCATTGTTGAATCGGGAACAATTGACTTTGACAAACTCACTAGGTGGATAAATAAGTTGCTGCAAACCCAAGGCCCCAACATTTTCCGCATGAAGGGGATTCTCAATATTGCTGGGGAAGATTGTCGCTTCGTTTTTCAGGGTGTCCACATGATCTTCGATGGCACTCCAGACCGACCTTGGAAGCCAGAAGAAACCCGCAAGAATGAACTGGTGTTCATCGGTCGTAATTTAGATGAAGCTAAGCTCAGAGAAGATTTTAAGGCGTGTATAGTGTGAGTCGTGTAAGCCGCAACCCCTTTACACTCCAGTGGCAGGGGACACTTTCTGATTATGTGAGGGCGATCGCCTGGTCTCCCAATAGTCGAATTCTGGCAGCTAGCTCAGCTGCCGGAGAAGTTGCTCTGTGGGAGTCAGATCAACTTTCATTGTTGCAACAGGGAGATAATCAATCCGTCGATTGCCTCAGCTTCTCCCATGATGGACAATTTTTGGCAGTGGGTGGCCAGAATGGCTCAGTCAAAATTTGGCACTTGCAGCCAGAGAAGATTCAATTAGTCTCTACCCTAGAAAATGCGCCAGCATGGGTGGATCAAATAGGGTGGAGTCCGGTAGAACATCTACTCGCCTTTGGTGTTGGTCGCCAAGTGCAGCTATGGTATGCAGAAACGGGAGAGGTTAGCAAAACCCTAGACTTTGAGGCTTCCTCCGTCCTTGGCATTGCTTGGCATCCTCAAGGCAAGTTCTTGGCTGTTTGTGGCCATGGAGGAGTAAAAGTTTGGAATCGGGAAGATTGGGATGCAGACCCCTATCTTTTAGAAGTCCCTGGTGCTAGCATTGGTGCTGCTTGGTCTGCAGACGGCAAGTACCTGGCTTCGGGCAATCTAGACCGGACAATCTCCCTTTTGGAGTGGAATAATCCCCCGCCTTGGTTGATGCAGGGATTTCCAGGTAAAGTTAGCAAAATTGCTTGGTCAGACTCCCTGACAAAGAATGGTTCTCCCCTATTAGCATCCGCCTGTATGGAAGGAATTGCTATCTGGGAACGAGAACCTTTAACAGGAGAAAACTGGCAAAATTATGTATTGGAAAAACATGAGGGATTTATACAAGCGATCGCCTTCCAACCGGGTTCTTTTCTCCTGGCTTCAGCCGCTGATGATGGTCGAGTCTATCTCTGGCATCAAGCTAAGCAAGTTTCTCAAACTCTCAAAGGTGCTAATAGGGGCTTTTCCTGTTTAGCTTGGAACTTTCATGGGCAGCAACTAGCAGCAGGGGGACAAAGCGGCGAATTGCTAATCTGGGCAAATTAATAGTTAAGTAAGTGGGCATAAATAAACAATACTAAATTGCAGGGTGGGCATTGTCTATAATTCTCTGTGTGCCTGAGTTACAAGTTTGTGGAATGCAATGCCCACCCTACGGTTATTATTGTCCACCTACTTTTCACAACCGGATTTGGTATGAAACCCTTATGCTGTAAGCATTACCTACTTAACTTCAGGATCTGAAAATACTTAACTGAGCATGATTAGCATAATATTGAGCCCTGGCCATGACATCAGAACCATAATCATTACCAGTTGTCCCTACATCCATACCTGCTTGGGTTTGAACATTACTGACCCCAGAATTATAGGCAACGGCGGCTCCTTTTAGTATCAAGGGAGCTTCCCAATTGGGGTGCTTTCTCTCCACTTGTTCGAGACAATTGACAAAGATACCTGTTGCTTGTTGGAGGTGTTCTGGACTTCTGGGATTAGAAGTTCCTTCAATGTTATGAAACCTTCGATCAACCTGCATTACACCGAAAGCATTGCCATTATCTCCCCAACCATTGTTATCTAAGACATTACCACAGCGAGATTCACGACTGGCAATAGCAGCTAAAACGGCGGCTGGAACGCCAAATATACTCGCAACAGTTCGGAATTGATCAGCCATCGCGCTCACCCGTGACAAGTCTGTTTCGGCCATCTGATGAGAAGCTGCTACTCCTGGGGATAAACCATCTTGTCTTGCAGTTGGAGCAGAAGCTCCCGTAGTGGGGACATTCGGTAAAGCTTGATCCCAGCGAGTTAGGGGTTGAGTTTCTTCATTGATATTAATGTAATAACCCGCAGCGTAACCTTGTTGTCCGTTATATTCAATTTGACACCAATCGTTCCTGCCCTGATCGTAAGGATCACCGACAACTTCATCAAGGACATCAATCACCGTTCCTCGAGTCAGGGTAAAAAGGATATTGGCCGAAATTCTGGGTTCACTTCTGACGTTAAGAACACTGATAACATTGCTCTTGACTTCCCCTTGTACCCTTTCTTCTCTTGGCGTTTCCTCTCCTCCATTTGGTGGTCCACCGTCATCCTCTACATCAAGGTAGTCAGCAGCGGCAAAACCTTGTTGTGTACCCTGTTGTATTCTGTACCATTCATTGTTATTATTCGGAGGATAGGAGGAACCCGTAACTTCTTCGAGAATTTGACAAGTCGCTTGTGGAGTCAATCGGAACACAATGGTTGAGATAGTTGATGGTGCGCTTCTGATGTTGAGAAAAGTGGTAACAAGATTATTGACGCGACCCCTTCGACCCTCTACTTGTGGGGTTTCTTCTACATCAAGGTAGTAAGCAGCCACAAATCCCCGTTGTCCCCGTTTTTGAATTTGATACCATTGATTATCGTTATTAGGCGGATAGGGGTCACCTGTAACAGTGTCAAGAACTTGGCAGGTTGCTGTAGGCCCCAAGGTAAAGACAACTGCAGCAGTGGTAGAGGGATTACTTCTGACATTGAGTCCCCTGCTGACATTGCTGTTGACTGTTCCTCGTGTCCCTGATATGTCTCCTAGTATCCCTGATATGTCGATGTCATCAGCATTATCAAGATAAGAAGTCGGATCAACAAGATCAGCACGTCGTTGGTAAATATTACCGCTTTGGGTCAATGGACCACTTGTTGTCCCTTGATACATTTCCAAATGAAGCATGGACATATTTAAGGAGACAAGTTCGCCTACATAAGCAATGATTTGACCTTGGGAAACTCTGACACCATTTCTAATACCAGAAGGAAGCCGTCGAGAGATCTCTCCATAGCGAAGTACCATTCCGTTATCATGTCTAACTTCCAGGGCATAAGTTTGGTCATAGAAATAATAAGGCCCTCGGATAACTTGCCCGTCGGCCATAGCCAGAATTTCGGTTCCTACAGGAACCCATAAATCACACGCAGCATGTTTTCTACCCCCTGAACGATTAGAACCAAAGGCTCTCGGAGGTGTATGATAGTCAGCGGTGGGATTGATACGAAGTGGAAAAATAAAGTCAGCCATTTTAATATCCTCAAGGAAATTTATGCTCTCTCTTTAATTAAATTCCATTATCTATCTAACCTCAAGAAAAAAATGGGGTAGTATAAAAAGTGTAACTAATCTTGACATAAATTAAACAAATTATGGAAAAAATTGCACACATTCCGCACTTCATACTGTACCATGAAGCTCACACTTCGGGTGATCGCTTGATCCAAGAATTGATTGAGTAAAAGTACTTAGCAGTTACACTTGTATATTTAAGGAAACATAAAAAGCGTAAGGACTTTTAAAACTCATGTTTATTCAGAAAATCTAAGGAAATATCTGGTAGATTGTTCAATAATTCATTCCAGGTTGTGTAGGTTTGCAAAGCCTCAGCCACAATCGCTAATGGTTCTGAAAAAACTTTTGAACAATCTACTTCTCCTGGGAAACGAATTGTAAAAGCTAATTGCTCCTTGGGAGGTTTAAACTGAGCGTTAACTCCTTTTCTATTGCCTCTGGGGTCAATCCGATACCAACCAATTTCTGGTAAATAGACAGCATTGAATCCATGTAAACTGTATGGCTCGCCGTTGTCGTTGATACTCAATCTTTGGTAGCAAAAGCCTGCGGGAATTGAGTTAGCTCTTAATAAAGCAGCAAGCAAGTGACTTTTGGCATAACAGTAGCCAGTTCCTGCTACAAGAACTTCTGAAGCACGACAGGTAACGGGATTCATTTGATAATCGTAACTGTGCCGAATCTCATCTCGCACCCATTCAAAACAAGCTTTGGCGATCGCCTGTATATCATCTTTCTCAGCTGACAGTTCCTGGGCAAGTTCTAAAACTGCTGGATGCTGCCAATCAATAATTTCGCTGGGTCTCAAATATTCTTCTTTCATCAAAACCTCACGGGTAGTGTGGAAACTCTTGATCAATGTCATCACTGGAAGTACAAATATCACCATCACCCTCGTGGCGATCGCTACTCAGAAAGAGTACAATTCCTCTAGCTGCCATTCTGACAGACTTGACAGAAATGCATGGAAAATACATCTCCTGTGTGACGGCGATTAAAATCGCTCCCTTGTTTTCATCCCCACTCTAAAGAGACGGGGCTTTCAACTGCGTGTGTCTTTAGGTAAACTTACTTTCGGTATTGTAATCACTACAGCATCAAGGTTGCTTATGGAAATTTTAACCATCATTCTGTCCAGTTTAATTACACTCATCTCCCCAGTTAACTTAATCGGTGACGTTGTCCTTGAGAAAAGCATTCGCTCTCAGGTGGAAGGAGTAGAACAGATTGCAGTCCGCATCGATAATGCTCCCAGCTATCAGGCTCTTGACGGCGAGGTAAATCGGGTGAGAATTGCGACGCGGGGATTGCAGCTAAGCCCAGATGTGAAGATTAACACGCTAGAACTTGACATAGACCGGATTGATGTTAATTTACGAGAGTTGCTGCAAGAGGAAACATGGCTTAATACAAGCGGAACCGGAACCATTAGACTGAGGCAGTTGGTTCGGGAACCTTTGCAAGTAGCTGTGCGTGTTGTTTTAACCGAAGAGGATATCAATCGGGCGCTACAGTTACCAAAAATTAACGCTGAGTTGTCGCGGTGGATTAAACCCTTACTCGAAAGCATTCTAGACACTTCGGCCCAGAATTATAAATTTTCTGGTACTCGGATAGATCTCCTCGATAACCAGCGGCTAGTTATCCAAGTGAACTTGCAAGACTTGGATGCTGAAGATGTAGAGTCTCAAGAGGTGGAGATCGAGCTGGATATCGGACTGAAAGTAGTGGCAGGACAGAGTCTATATTTGATTAAGCCATCGGTGTTAATTAATGACGCAGAAGCTTCTTCTGAGGTAGTTTCTGAAGTAGAAGAAGTTCTGGTTGAACCCTTAGCTTTGAAAATATTGGAGGAGTTAGGTATCATAGTAAGGATCTTAAAATTAGACTTAAGTAACGATGAGATAGAGTTGGCAACGTTTATCCGAGTAGATGCATTCACCGCATCTGCCCTAATCGAGATTCAGGAATTCATCGAATATATCGAGCAGTTAGATGATTGACACTCCCCGTTCCCTATTCCCTATTCCCTATTCCTTATTCCCTATTCTCTGCCTTGTTAATGAAAATGGAGGACTCTAATGAAGCAAGGAATATTCGGCTTTATGGTCGGTGGCACGATTGCTCTGGGAACCGCTTTGTCTGCACCGCTCAATGCAGGGATAGTCGATTTCGAGCCGCAAGACCTGAAGCTGAATCAAATTCAGTCCATAGGCACGCACAACTCCTATCATATCGAGCCCTCGGAGAGCCTCAAGTCGCTGTTGTTAAATGGTCATTGGATTACTCGAACTTTGCTTAAAACAATCAAATACACTCATTTGCCATTGCAGGAACAATTTGAGTTAGGCATCCGGCAGATTGAACTTGACGTTTTCGCAGATCCCGTCGGTGGTCTCTATGCCGAACCTCTTGGACCTTCATCGGTCTTGGAGAATGGCTTGCCTGCGGGACCTAACTTCGATCCAACCGGCATTATGAAGGAACCCGGACTGAAAGTGCTGCACATGCAGGACATCGACTTCAGAAGCACCTGTCTGACCTTCATAAGATGCCTTGAACAGATCAAGGCATGGTCGGATGCCAACCCAAATCACATCCCGATTGTGGTGCTGGTTGAAGCTAAGGATAAAACGCTCCCATCCCTGGCTTACGAGAAGATGCGAGTGGAGTTTACCACCCCGCTTAAATTCGATGCAGCTGCTCTAGATTCGATCGATGAGGAGATTCGGTCAGTCTTTGGGGAAGACCAGCTTCTCACACCCGATGATGTGCGGGGAACCTACGCCACCCTCAACGACGCCATTCTTAACAAAGGTTGGCCCACACTGACAGAGTCCAGAGGGAAGATCATGTTTGCCCTGGACAACGGTGGTAGGATTCTCGATCTCTATGTTCAGGGGTATCCATCCTTAGAAGGCAGGGTTATGTTTACGAGCTCAGAGTCTGGCACAGACGAAGCAGCCTTTCTCAAGCGGAACGACCCATTTGACAGTGAGATTCCTGAGCTGGTGAGACAGGGATACCTGGTGCGTACCCGTGCTGATACCGAGACGATCGAGGCTAGATTAAACGACACAAGGATGCGTGATGCGGCACTGACCAGCGGTGCTCACTATGTCAGTACCGATTACCCTTTGCCGAACCAGTATTTCTCGGAATATTCCGTACTCTTCCCAGAGGGAACAATGATCCGGTGCAACCCGATCAACAGTTTGGAAAGTTGCAGTTTCAGAACTGCTGATGTTCCAGAAACCAGCACAGTTCCTTAAGTGAACGTGAGTTCGATTTTAGATTTTAGATTTTAGATTTTAGATTGGGGGTTAATTGTTTCAATCCAAGTCCAGATAAGGATTTGACTCTTTTTTGACTCGACGCTCCTCGTCATAAATTGGTTAACGATAGAATAAGGTTGACAAGTAAATTGATTGATAGATTCGCCCAGTTACGTTAATACACATTTAAGTCAGATTGTCAACCCCAATTTAGATGCGTTTGCCCTGCTAATTTTCTGCCTCAAAACCAAGCCAGGGAAGAAATCTTACATCGAACTCAGGTAAATAGTAAAGAAATAAGAAATATAAAAAGACTACTCACTTAAGCCGGGATATTCTACCTACCAGTTTTGGCTATCTGCGCCCCTTGGGCACCATTGACGAAAACTATACTCCAACTACAATCTCCTAGACATCAAATATCATGAATAGCCATCATCTAGAAGAACGCGCACTGCAACTATCCACCTGGGGAGCTTTGGGTATGGCTGGGTTGGGTATCACCTTTGGGCTGCTCACCCCCTCTGACGCCATTATGCTCGATGGTTTTTTCAACCTGATTAGCTTTGTCATGGCTGGAGCATCATTGTGGGTACTTTGGCTAGTGCGACAACCGGAGGACGAATACTTTCAGTTTGGTTACGCTACCTTCGAACCCCTGATAAACCTGAGCAAAGGTCTGCTCATCGCTGTTGTCTCCCTTTTTGCCTTATTCTCTGCCATTAATACACTACTCCATGGTGGGCGAGCGCTTAATACTGGTTTAGCCATCCCCTACGCGGCGATCGCAGCTTCTGGCTGTTTGATCATCGCCGGGATTCAGACAACGATTGCCAAGAAAACTGGTTCGCCCATGATTCAGGTGGATTCTCAGAACTGGTTTGTCAACGGACTCATCAGCCTGTCAGTCGGGGTAGCTTTTCTCATCGTAGCTTTCATTAAAGGCACGCAGTGGTCTGGGTTTGTCCCCTATGCGGATTCCACCATCGTTACCATACTGGTAATAATGACATCCCCAATTCCCATTCAGATTATTATCGAAAACTTGAACCAGCTTTTGTTAGGCGCGCCAAATTCTGCCGTCCAGCAACGGGTGAAGGGATTATTCTCCGCTGCCGTTGAAGATCTGCCTGGCGTGAAACACTGGCTGCGGATGACTCAGATGGGCCGGCAGTTTTACCTACACATTTATTGTTTGCTACCTTCCGAGTTTGAATTAACCAGTGTCGAACAACTGGATCAAATCCGGGAAAAAATCACGGCGGTATTCCAGCAGAAGTATGCTAACCTGACGGTCGATATTATCTTTACTCAAGATGCGAAATGGGCTGGAGTAATGAATTCTCCACAGGCTGAAAATGGGAAATTAACTAACTCGAATTGCTCAGAAAAAACTGATGGACAACAAAGCTAAGCTGAGGCGCTCCGCCCGGCAGCTGAAGCGACTCGAAACCCTCATAGACTCTGTCTACGCGCTGGTGCTTGTAATACTTGCCACAGAGCTGCCGATACCGTCCAACGTAGATTGGTCCGGCGAGACCCTGGGCAAGTTCTGGGCTGCCGAGGTAGGGGAGCTTAGCATGGTCGTCATCGGTCTAGTCTTAGTGGTGTTCTACTGGATCCAGAACAACGTATTATTCGGAAACCTGGTGCGCACGAATAACATTCACACCTCAGTGTCTCTTTTGCAGATTTTCTTCGTTCTTATCTACCTCTACGCCATCAGAATCGGAACGGACCCGAACCTCGAGGGGAAGGCGAGCGTGCTCGCCCTACAGAGCATCGCCGCAGCACTCATCGGCCTCACCACAGTGGCAAGCTGGTGGTATGCCAGTAAGAATCGTCGGTTACTCTCAGCCGAGATTACCCAAATGGACGCCCGCACTCTGCAAGTCAACTTCTTGGCAGAGCCCATCACGGCTCTCATCACTTTGCCGTGCTCTCTGTTAGGGGTGACGGTCTGGAGTGTCGCCTGGCTGGTATACCCGCTGGTGGCCTGGCTACTGGAGCGCTGGAGGGGACCTGCCAAGTCCTCGCAGCTCTAGCTCTATTAAAACTTAAAATTATCTAGAGTCTAACCTGAAGATAGATTTTCAAGGCATCCATTCCAAAGCAATTCCCACCCGACTATCTTTGTCGAGCCTGGAATTCTGCTTCTGAATATCTGTAGACAAACGCAAATTGCGAGTCACCGCATAGCCAAAAGAAAGGGTGCTAATCCCTACCTCATTCCCATTACCAGGAGATACAAAAGTCTGAGTTACAGAAATATCTGCTGCACCCGTGCGAGACAAAACCAACATCAACCTCGCACCCACATTGACTCCATCGGTTGAATCACCCTCAGTTTCTATATTCCGGTAACCCACCACAGGGGCAATATTGACGTAACTACCCAAGGGAAGCACATAGTAACGCAAATCTCCTCCCCAAGTCCGGCGATCGCCGTCAAAGGTTTGCTGATACTCCCCAGTCACCGTCAACCCGGTATCACCAATAAATATATCTTCCACACCAGCATGAAATCCTCCTCTGTTATTTGTTGAGGGAAACTGGGAGTAACCTAGCCTTATACGAGTGCGAAAACTAGGATCGTGGCGAATATCTTCCAATACATTGGGCACTCCCTTCAACCAATGCTGCAAAACCGGACTGCCTTCAATAATTTCCGGACTTAAATCCAATTCCTCGGCCTCTTGAATAACCTCAGTTTTTTGAGTTTGACTCAGCAGGATTTCTTCATGCAGTACAGCACTAGAAGCAGTATGAGTATGAGTTTGACTCACCTGAGGACAAGCTTCAGGCATTGCTAAAGTCAGGCTAGTTAGCAGTATTCCGAAGTAGTCGGACATAAATAAAGAGTATTGTGTAAACAAATGCTTTAATTAACTTAATATAATTTATGACATGCCTGTTGCCTGTTGCCTGTTGCCTTTTGAGTAGCGTTTTGATTCACAACCCTTTATAGGACTGCTATAACTTGACTACAACATCTTGCTGCATTGTTGGACAGCGAAAGGGTTATCAAGGCCAGGTATGGGCGTCGAGTTATCAACAGTGAAATCAGCAATACTATAGAAACGGTTCAGAGTCTGTCGTCCTGGCCGGTTTATTTGCCAGAGATTTTCCCACCATAACACATCGACTCCGTCCGGATAAATAGTCGCGGCAAAACAAGTTATTACGTCTGGCTGTTGTCTGTCGTATACTGCCCCAATCATCTCGTTCCCAGTCCGGACGTAAGACACATTCTTGCGAAAAGCCCACTCGTAGAAATTGTAGTCACCTGTTGGGAGCAAACGACTATGATAAATCTGTGCGGAAGCAGGAAGAGGCGCTGTTATTATTCCAACTGACATCAGGAGCCATATACACAATCTTTGCGGCTTTGTCAAATTATTCTGTGTTATATTAATTTTCTGTTTCATCATTATCTTCTATCTTCAGAAGCAATTTTATTATTTGTTGAAAGTTGTTTGTTAAAAATGTCCTCAATTCCGGCTATGTTGACTAACGGATTTGCTATCACAGTTTGTGTTGCAACCAGTATTCATTTGAGAGCTGCTACTAACTGCTGAATATGCACAGGTTCATGGTTTGCCATCACTGAAATGCGAATGCGACTGGTGGGCACTGTCGGAGGACGAATAGCTGGGGCAAAAATACCTGCCGCTTTCAATCTTTTTGCCGTAGCAAGGGCTTCAGACGCAGTTTCTACCCTCAAGCAAATAATCGGAGATTCCGATGGTAATATATTCAATGTAGATATCTCCTCTTTCAGCATATCCACATTACGCCACAACTGTTTACGGCGCTGGGGTTCTTCTTGAAAAATTTTAATCGCTTCCAGTGCTGCTGCTGTATCTGCGGGAGAAAGTCCAGTTGTATAAATCCAGCTAGGGGCGCGGTTGCGTAAGAAGTCAATTAGAGTCGCGCTACCAGCTACATAACCCCCCAGACTACCTAAGGCTTTACTGAGAGTGCCAATTTGAATTATTGGGTGTCCAGTACACCCGAAATATTCTACACACCCAGCCCCAGTCTTTCCCATTACTCCAGTAGCATGGGCTTCATCTAGCAGCAGCATACAGTCAAAGGTTTCTGCTAAGGAAAGTAGTTCTGGTAGTTGACATAAATCACCATCCATGCTAAAAATGCTATCGGTAATAATCAAGCAGCGGCGGTATTGTTGCCGATGTTGATTTAGCTTTGCTTGTAAATCCTCAATCTGACAGTGAATATAATCTAATACTTTAGCCCCGCTGAGTTTAGCACCATTTTTAAGGCTAGAGTGGTTATATTGGTCAGAGAGAATTAAGTCGCGCTGTCCAACTAAAGCAGCAATAGTACCGAGGTTTGCCAGATATCCCGAACTAAAAACGAGAGCATCTTCAGTTTGTTTGAGGGAGGCGATCGCCCTTTCCAATTCTTCGTGTAATTGCCGATGACCACTGAGTAATCGAGAGCCAGTGCTGCCAGTACCGAATTCCTTGGTAGCCTCAACTGCTGCTTGTATTAGACGTTCATCCCCAGCTAGCCCCAAATAATCATTACTGGCAAAATTTATTACCGAGCGTCCTTCTAACTTTACCTCAGCCCCTGGACGACCCTGGATAGTTTGCACCGAACGATACCAATCGGCACGGTGAATAGTATGTAAAGATTGTTCTATCCAAGTATAAGGATTAGTGGGCATAGGTCTAATCAATTGCCCCCGTTTGTACCAGATAACTTAACAGCCAATTTGCTACCGTAGCGCGGCGAGTTTGCCTCGGTCCAAATTCCCCTATTTTGTAACCTTTAAAGCCCAATTTTTCCTTCAACAGTTGTTTATTTTCTTTGGGAATAGAACGGGTAAGCTTAACTGTGGGGGGTCGGTTGGCAATAAAATCTGGAGGTTCTGGATATTGCTGAATCCAATCCTCTAGCAAATTGCTAGTATCCCATTTTTGAGTAGACTCGTCATAGCGATAGCCTAGATAATGCCAGACTAGCTGATTCACTGTTGCATCATCAATTTCTTCGTTGAGGATTGCCCAGATGGTATCTGTATTCAGAGGTGGTAGGTTAGACATAAGCAATTAATAAACAATGAACAATAATAATTGATAATTGTAATTGATTCATAATTCATATGAGATTTCCCAAAAAGCCGCTTCAATGGCAAATAGGGATAATTTTAGTGATTGGTGTCCTTGCTGTCTCCACTGCTGCAATTTTCATTCGCTTGTCCATTGAAGCAGCGGGAGTGCGCGGAATCGGTTTTAGCCTCTTTCTTGCTGCCTCTCGCCTCACCCTAGCAGCCATAATTTTACTTCCAGCTTGGGATAGTCTGCGGCAAACTCAGGTTTCTCCTAGAGGATATTATTATGCTGGTGGCGCTGGATTTTGTTTGGCTCTGCACTTTGCCACCTGGATTACCTCCCTTTCTTTTACCTCCATTGCCGCTTCTACTACTCTAGTAACAACTAATCCCGTCTGGGTGGCAGTCCTTTCCTGGTTATGGTTCAAAGAAAAACCTACAAGACTCACAGTTGTTGGTATTACAGTAGCACTGCTAGGGTGCATTCTGATTGCTTTGGGGGATAAAGGTGCTCTTGGGGGAAGTAGTAACCCTCTCTTGGGTGATTTCCTAGCACTGGTGGGCGCTTGGATGGCAAGTCTATATTTCCTTTTAGGTCGTGAAGCCCAGCAAAGCGGTTTAGGCATTGGTGGCTACATTGCCATTGCTTATAGTTCAGCAGCAGTGGTACTTCTGCCCCTGCCTCTGGTGTTTGGTTCCAGCTACTTTGGCTATCCGAATGTAGTTTATTTGTATATCCTGCTCATGGCTCTTTTATCACAGTTAGTTGGTCACACCAGCTTTAATTGGGCGGTACGCTGGATTTCACCTACTCTTGTCACATTGGCAATTTTATTTGAACCTGTCGGCTCAAGTTTCCTGAGCTTTTTGTTCTTTAGGGAAGTACCACCATCTTTGGTGCTGCTAGGGGGACTAGTGTTACTAGTAGGGGTTGGTACTGCTATTATCGGAGGGAGAAATAAAGTTGCCTCTGAGTAAAGATAATTAAGACAGATCGGCGATCGCTCAGCTTAATTTTAGATAATTTTACTATAATTTTCTTAGGTTAAAGAAGCTACTAGAGGCAGGGATACCGTCACAGTAGTACCTGCCACCGCTTCCGACTCAATGATTAGCTCTCCTCGATGTACCTCTACAATTCGTTTGGTAATAGCTAACCCTAACCCGTTTCCGGACGCTTTAGTGGTATAGAAAGGTTTGGTTAGCTTAGGAATCACATCTGCCGGAATTGGTTCACCCTCATTGTGGATCCGGATGTTAACCCGTCTATCATTAATTTTTTGCTCTACTTGACAGGTGATCACTTCCCCAGGAGACACTGCCTCACAGGCATTGCTCACTAAGTTGATAAACACCTGCTTCAACTTGTCTCTATCTGCTAGCACCCTGGCGGGAGTTGGGGAGGGAACAAACTGGACTCGACGATCCGCAACGACTGGCATTGACCCCATGGAAGCGAGGAGAGCAGTAATAAACTCATTGAGTTCAAGTTCAGTCGACTGTAGAGTCTGAGGTTTGGCGTAGAGCAGGATCTCATTAAGCAAACGCTGGAGGCGTTCTGACTCTTCCAAAGCGAGCTCCAGTCGGACTTGTGCTCGTTCAGGTAAATCCAGACGTTTAAAGGAATTGAGTCCCATCAGTACTGTCGTTAGGGGATTGCGCACTTCATGAACAATCATGGCGGCTAGCTCTCCGATCTCAGCCAGACGCTCCAGAGCCTTTTCTGCCTGTTTGCGCTCGGTGACGTCCCGAACCAAGGCAAGGACGAGCTGACGTCCTGCAAATTCAAACAGACCTATCCTCACTTCGACTGGAAAGGTTGTGCCGTCTTTCCGTCGATGGCTCCCATCGATTGTGACAGGAACTCCAGGAGCAAGTTGTTTCCATAGCTCGGCAAATCCTTCAGTCGTTAGCTTCTGTTGAATGTTTAGAACCGACAGGGTTAGGAGCTCCTCGCGGGTATAGCCCAGGGTGTCACAAGCGCGCTGGTTAACATCGATGAACTGACCGCAGGAATCAACAACAAAAAACGCATCTACTGCCTGTTCAACTAGCGCCCGAAATCGCTCTTCGCTCTCTTGTAGGGCTTCAGAAGCCTCCTTGCGTTTGGCGATCACCTCCGAGATTTGGCGAAACATTTGGTCAAAGGCAGCAATGACTTCCCCTAGTTCATCGCGGCGCTCAATTCTAACCGAATCGAACTCTAGTGCTTGTTTCCCTTCCCGCTCCTGAATTACTGCTTCTCCTGCTCTGAGTAAGTCCCGTCGCAACATCAGAATGGGGTTAATCAGGATTCGCTCCAACACAATCATTGTTGTCACGGTGACAAAAACTGAGATGATTAGCACTAACCCAGCAATGCGACCGACGAAGGCCGATAGTTCCTGCTTTACCCTCTCCGTATCGTGACGAATGATCAGGATATATCGACCCACAAGAGGCGACATAGACCACACTGCGTCGTATCGTTTGCGCTCCCGATTGAGAAAGTCGGCGTCCGAGTCTCGGGCAATCTCGTCAAAGGACAGCTCTGGTGGCTCCCCAAAGACTCCCACCAGCTCTCCATCAACTTGATAAAGTGCTCCGCCTTTGACCACCGGGTTGGGCTGAATCGCCTTGATTTGCCTCAGAAGTTCTTTCTCGGAAACATCCAAGTTTCCTTCTCCTACAACCCCAGACGCCTTCGCCGCCGAAATTTCTTTAAGATGCAACAGCAGTTCTTGTTCCCGTCGATAAACGGAGGGAATCAAAATGATGGCTTCGCTCACCACGATGCTGGCAAACACCCACAGCACAATGCGCTGTGACAGGCGAGACTTGAAGAGATTATAGCTACTACGCATGTGGGAAGAATTGAAAATTATTGTATTGTTTGGGGACTGTCAAAGATCCTTGACCGACCTCGACTTCGAAGCGTCAGAAGTCTCCCTCGAAAAAGAAGAGTGGTGGGAGCGAAACCCCGCCCTCAAAGCAGTAGGGCGGGGTAGTTCATAATGATTCGATTACACGGCACTCATGCCCCGTTCAACCGGCGCTCGCTGCTTTAGGGTTTCTAGCCAACGGTTGAGGTTAGGATAGTCTTCGATGGAAAGATCTAAATAGTCGTAAGCAGCGATCCAAGGATAGGTAGCAATATCGGCAATGGAGTAATCTCCAGCAATAAATTCCAGTTTTTCTAATTGGCGGTCGAGAACTTGGCACAGTCGTTTGGCTTGGCTTTCATAGCGTTGTACTGCATAGGGGAGGAATTCTGGAGCTGAGTTGAGGAAATGGCCGAGTTGTCCAAACATGGGGCCGATATTTGCCATTTGAAACATTACCCATTCAATCACTCGGATGCGGGCTTTTGTTTCAGTGGGGAGAAGTTGACCAGATTTTTCAGCGAGATAGATGAGGATTGCGCCGGATTCAAACACGGTGATTTCGGTTTCCTTATCCACGATGGTCGGGATTTTGCTATTGGGATTTAAGGCAACATATTCCGGTTTAAATTGTTCGCCTTCGGAAAGATTCACCAGATGAACTGTATAGGGCAGTCCAATTTCTTCTAACATAATTAATGGTTTGCGTCCGTTGGGAGTAGAAGCGGTATAAAGGTCGATCATGGTTAACTCCAAAATAGGGAATAGGTAACAAGATACCTTTTAAGATTGAGTAACAGATTTAGCGAGAGAATTTAAAGCTTTTTCGACGTTGGCAAGGGTTTGTTCGCACCCGTTTAATCCATGACGGGTTTGTAAATATTCAGGGTCATTGTATCCTAGCCATACTTGCCCCGCATCATCCTTCCAGATTAAAGCTTTCATTGGCAGGTCGAGTGCTGCTCCTTGACTGCATTGCATCAAGGTGGTTCCCACTTGCGGGTTGCCGAAAATCAGCAGGTGAGTAGGACGGAGAGTTTGACCGACTGAGGCAGCATTGGCAGCATGGTCGATGTGATTAAATAGGGTCAGTCCCCTTTGTTTAAAAATTGTCTCAAAGCGATTCACCGTTTCTTGGACGCTGTAGGAACTTTTGACGGCAACAATTCCGTTTTCAGGGCGAGCGAGACTGCTATTGATATTGAAAAGTAAAAGTCCCAATGTTGAAAAGATCGAGGTTAGAAAAAGTTTATTCACGGTTACTCCTTTTGGTAATCTTGGGAAGATTTTTTATGGTCAAAAGCTGTAAGTTTACTGCAACTTCTGAACTGGTGAACTACTTCCAATTTTTCCAGCCTTCGTAAAGATAAAGCTGCCCCGATGCCAACTTGTTGAGTTATCCTTCAAAACTGGTTTATTCCCACCAATTGCTTAACCTCAGATGTTGACAATAAAAACCCTTCATTCGCCGCAATCTTCAGTTTTTGCCAGTGAGCAATTGGTGAAGAAGGTTGAATTTTATTAGCAATAATTTCTAGTAATAATAGCAAATCGGTAGTAGGTTTCTCTTGCTGTGATTTTTCAACAATTTCGGCATCCATTTTTATTGAGTCTAGTGCGGTAAGTCCATCAATAGACCAGAAAAAATCCCATGAAGCTCATGGGAATTCACTTTTAGTCTGTAATAGTAATTGCCATCCGAATCATAATTCAACGCCAAATTTGCTGACCAACTATCAACAACCTTCCCACACCTTCTGCCGCATTAGTCAATAAGGTAGTAGCTTGAGCTATCGCCTCACTCAGTTGACAGGGATAGGTCAAAATACTGGCAAAATAATCAATACCGTGCTGCCAGTTCGTCTCTGCACCCTGACCGATTGTTCCTGCTAAGGCAATAACGGGCAAGTTGTAACGTTTAGCTCGTCGAGCAACCTCTGCTGGAATTTTGCCACGGGGAGTTTGATAGTCAAGACAACCCTCAGCAGTAATTACTAAATCCGCTTTTGGCAGTAAGCGATCGAGTTCTAAATACTCCATGACAATGGAGTAGCGGGGGTGCAGCTTGGCATTAATCAGAGCGTGTAAACCCGTACCTAAGCCACCAGAAGCCCCACTACCAGGCATTTCTCGCATATCTATGCCCAAGTCTTTTTCAATAACGGCTGCGTAGCAGTCAAGAGCTAGAGCCATTTGCTCTACGGTTTCTGGCGACGCACCTTTCTGAGGACCAAACACCCTCGCCACGCCTTTAGTACCACACAGAACATTATGCCAGTTACAGGCTACATCAATTTGCACTAGTTCTAGGCGGGAATCTCGCTCGGAACAATCGATCCGCTTGAGCTTGATTAATTCGCCACCGCCGAAGCCGATTTGATTTCCCGTTTCATCAAGTAACTTCACCCCTAACGCTTGCGCCATTCCCGCGCCACCGTCATTAGTACCCGAATCACCGCAACCTACCAAGATGCGTTCTGCTCCAGCATCTAAAGCTGCTTTAATTAATTCCCCCACACCATAGGTAGTCGTTATTAGAGGGTTTCGTACTTCTGGAGGTACAAGGCGTAATCCTGCTGCTGCTGCCATTTCCAAGACAGCCGTTTTCTGACCAGTGCCACCGAGAAAGCCAAAGTGCGAGTCTACTGGTTTTCCTACTGGTCCCGTGACTTTGACAGGGTGCAAAGTCCCATCTGTAGCTTTTACCAGGGCTTTAGTAAATCCTTCACCGCCATCAACTAAAGGAGCCTTGAGAGTGCGAGCATTGGGCAAGACTCTGAGTATACCGTCAGAGATACAGTTGGCTACTAAATCGGCATCGAGACTTTCTTTAAATCCAGAGGGAGCAATTAAAATATTCAGTGTCATTTTTCTTTTGCTGTGACTTAAAGCCACCTTTTTATATTTGTCTAAAAAATTGAGTTTTTTCGTGAGAACAATCTACGCCGACTGGCTGTATCTAGAGGGATAAACCAACCCAATGCCAATAGGTGTAGTAGAACAAGATCATTAGAGCCAGATGAACCAAAATCAGCACAGCACTAAGATGGAGTAAATCTACTGGCTTGTAACTAGCCTCATCCATTTCCTGATAGACCAATAAAGCTTTAGAGCTAACTGGGAAGGTAAGGCAATAATCCATACCTAAAGTGCTGAGAAAGAGTACCGCTACAGGGTTAAGGTGCAAACTTGAGGCTAGGTAAAGCAGGGGAGGGACTAAAGCTGCTGCCCTAGCGGTATGGGAAGTCATATAAAGGTGAGATGTGAGGGAGATTACTGCCAGCAATAGAAATACAACCAAATGGGATTCAGTAGTGGCAATGTTACTGAGGTGAAAAATTTGGTCAATAATCCACTGGGCTGCTCCCGAACTAATCAGGGAATGTCCTAAAACTAAAGCAGCACCGACAAAAACAATTAGATTCCAGGAAATAGCTTTGATTCCGTCTTTCCACGTCATCACTCCCCAATTGGGCATGGTTAACAGCATCGCACCAATAACAGTGACGGTGGCAATTTCCCAACCGTGCCAACTTTCACTCAGCCACAAAATAACCATTAGCAAGATAATGGCGATAGTTTTACGCTCAGGGACGGAAAGGGGTGCTTGAGGCAGTTGCTCAACTTCTAACTTTTTCTGCAAACGTCTTTTGTTAACGAACATTCTCATAATTACCCAGCAAGAGATATAGCTAGCAACTATGCCGAAGGGCAAACCATAAAGCACCCATTGAGCAAAAGAAATGTGCTGTCCGCTAATTTGTTCGAGTAATTCGTTAGCTACTAAATGAGAGCCAGCACCAACTAGAGAAACAATGGTAGAAACTAAGATTACCGTTGGCATCAACATAGCAAGGGCGCGAATTGTCCGCTTGTCTTCTGTGGCTGCGGCAACACTGCGAAAAATAGGAACTGTTACCGCAGCCCGACCAGAAGTAGAGGGAATCAAAAAAGCCAGAGGAATCAGAACAGTAGTCAATGACCAGAAGAGATTGCCAACAGTACGCGAGCGCCTGACTACCATTTGGTTAAGTCGTGCTGACAAACCAGATTTATGTACTGCGCCCCCCAGAATATAAGTACCAATCATCAGCCAGACGATATGGGATGCGAGGGCTTCATAGAGTTCTGCTTGAGAAACCCCCCCTGTTAAGGTGAGGAACAGGACTGAGCCTAAAGCCACGTAACCAGCGTTTATTGAGGTTGTTGACCACAGTATTGCTGCTAGGAGGAAAGCAAATATTGCCAAACGACCCTGTGTGGGTAAGGTCGTGGGTAATGAAACTCCTATAGCTGTGATCGAGATTAAAGCTAGGGGCAGTAAGGCAGTTAAACGAGTCAATTGGCGATCGCCAATTATTTGAAAAAAAAATGAACTTTTATTTAAGAATCTTGTTTTTGTGGTAGTCAATCTAATATTTCACCTCATACTTATTCTGGTATTTCTGGGTAAATTTGACTAATTTGCCTCATTCACCCCCATTGACGATTGAGTTTTCAATCCCCCTTGAGAACTGATTTGTTAACTCGCTGTAACCCTCAGAGAATAAAGTTTTTACTAAATTAGAACCATTGAAATATTTGGCTATTGAAAGATAATCATGTCAAGGATTTCAGGCTCCTTAAGATTTGCTTTACAAATCAGCTATTAACTTCTATTTAATTGAATCTTAATCCACCTTAATAAATCCTTAATTAAAAAAAAATGAGAATTCTCTCATGTTTATGAGAGAATTCTCATCAAATCAACAGAAAATTATGGGAATAATTGTATCAACGATTACATTTAGCTGAGTATTGCTTTAGGAGTACTCTGAAAAAAGGTATCACTGATTACTTTTTAGCTGGCAATCACTCCCTTTTTCATCTACTGAGTTTCCGTTCTTTTCTATGTCTATACCCATCTTTGACCTCCGTCATCTAATTCATTAGTCATTAGATTGTTTTGGCTGTGGGTGCTGGTGCTGCTAGTCGAGGGCGATCGCTCGACCAATTACTCACCTTCACCAACCCAACCGAAGAATAGCTCCTTCTGATGAAAGCACCTACTGGGTTATCAATCGACAGGGTTCCGAAAACGGTTACCACCGTCACCGCATAGGCGACATCTTCATCGGAACTCTCCAGGATGCCATTGGTAGCGACAACGGCAGATGCCCCACAAATCGAGGTTCCAGCAGCGATTAACTGAGTCAGTTTCCGTTTAATGCCGAGATATTGCCCAAGCCAGCAAGTAAAGAGAAAGGTACTCACTGTTGTAACGATAACAATCGCCAGTCCTGCCGGGCCAACTGCTAGAATTTGCATAAAACTCAGTTGTAATCCCAGCAGAATAATTGCCAGTCGCAAGATTCGCTTCAGGGAAAAGGTAATCCCCGCCTTGCAACTTGGGGGTAACCCAACCAAATTTCTCATCAAAATGCCTAAAACAACCGCAAGAATTAGGGGACTCAACGCCTTTAAACCAGAAACGTGATGCAACAGCGTTGCCAGAATGGCCAGTCCAGAAGTCAGAATTAACCCTGGTAGGATTCGGCTTATCCTGACAGAAGGCTTTGGGAGATTGATGGATTTCATGTTAGTTGACTTCATCGGGAATGGGGGTGTAGGAGTTAGGGCAATACTGCTCGGTTAAGAGTTTTCCTTTGAGATAAGCCGGGGAAGCTCCCGGAGGCTCCAGAGGCAGAGGGAAAGAGAATAGAGCTTAACCGAGCAGTATTGGGGGTTAGGGTGGCAATACAATTCAGTTAAGACTTAAATGAAATCCAAATCGGGATTTTGTGCCATGATTTCGGCCACTTCAGCGTCTTCCGGGGATTCCTGATTGAAAAGATCTTTTAGGAAACGGTAGTAAGCTTTATAGACGCAGGTTGAACCATCTTCCCCATTCACCAAGAAAAAGGGGGCAGATTCAACGTTATATTGGGCAGCCAGGGTATAGCCTTCGCTGGAAGGGTTGCGTTCGTCGGCAACCACGATTTGATGAATTTGATTGAGGAGTCCTCGTTCCTCTAAGTCTTTGAGTACCCTTGCCGACTTGGCGCAGGGTTGTCCGTCGACTTTGAGTTTTTTGACCATTGTGATGTTCATGGTGATTCTCTTTTTAAGTAGCTGGGTAAAATTCGAGGGGATAGAAGCATGGCAATGCCATGTCCCTATCGGTGTGGGGAAGAAGCCCAACTTATCTATTTGCCCGTATTAATCGCGTGTAAGCCGCATTCTTTGTCTGCGGCATTTTCCCACCACCAGCGGCCTTCGCGCTCATTCTGATGGGGTAAAATAGCACGGGTGCAGGGTTGGCAACCGATACTGACATACCCTTTTTCGTGGAGGGAGTTGAAAGGGACTTTGTAGGCGCGGATGTACTGCCAAACTTGCGCCGATGTCCAATTGGCTAAAGGGTTAAACTTAACGAGGGCATGCTCTTCTGTCGAAAACGCTTTATCCATCTGAACAACAGGGACGCTGGCGCGAGTGGAAAAATTTTGATCTTTGCGTTGACCTGTAATCCAAGCATCTAAGGTAGACAGTTTGCGGCGCAGGGGACGCACTTTGCGAATGCCGCAGCATTCCTTGTGACCATCTTGATAGAAGCTGAAGAGTCCTTTGTCACTGACCAACGCTTCAACCTGTGCCGGATCGGGAAAAACCACCTCGAGATTGATGTTGTAGTGCTTTCTAACCGTATCGAGAAATTGATAGGTTTCGCCGTGGAGTCGTCCTGTATCGAGGGTGAAGACGCGGACATTTTTTTTAATCTTGACCGCCATGTCAATGAGAACCACATCTTCTGCTCCACTGAAGGAAACGGCGATATTATCAAATTGTTTCAGAGCATAGCGGAGAATTCTTTGGGGGTTTTTCTGGTTCAATTCAGATTCCAGGGAAAGAATATCGAGTTCAGAAGTGGATGTTTTGATTAGGGAAACCATGGTTTTACTCTTTGTCAGAATTTAGGGGTTGACAGTGGGTGAATGGATTAAGCAATGGCAGGTTTTTGCATGGATTTGATGAGGATTTCTGCCACTTCGGGACGGGTAAATTCGGGGGGAGGGGTTTGACCGTTTCGCAACATCTCCCGCACCTTCGTCCCTGACAAGTGAATGCGTTCTTCGGGGTTGCTAGGACTGGTTTTGGTAGTTGCCATCGACTGGCTGCGGGTACAGTAGAAGGCGTGTTCGAATTTCATCGGTTGAATCTGCAATTCTTCGGAGGTGAACTCCTCGAAGATGTATTGCGCGTCGTAAGTGCCATAGTAGGAAGCGACTCCGGCATGATCTCGACCGACAATAAAGTGAGAGCAGCCGTAGTTTTGGCGAGCGATCGCGTGTAAAATCGCTTCTCGCGGCCCCGCATAGCGCATTGCCGCTGGGAATACGCCGAGTAACACCCGGTCTTGGGGATAGTACCTGTCCAGCAAAGTCTGATAGCACTGCATCCGAACCTCTGCCGGAATGTCATCCGCTTTCGTGGCACCCACCAGAGGATTAATAAACAGTCCGTCCAACGACTCCATGGCGATTTTGGTAATGTATTCGTGGGCGCGATGGATGGGGTTGCGGGTTTGGAATGCGGCAATGGAGTGCCACTGACGCTGACTGAAAGCAACACGGGTTTCAATGGGAGTCAGGCGAAAGCTTAAAAAGTTCGGCTGCGAAATGGCTTGAACAAGCTTGATGGGGCCGCCGAGATAAACACTTCCTTCCGCTTTGAAGGCTTTCACTCCCGGATGCGCCCTCAGTAGTGCGGTAAACCTGCTGTGCTTCTAAGTCTTGGTCTGGCTTAAACTTACTTGTGACGGTCATCACTGCCAGAATTTCCCCATTGGGATGCAACAGAGCCATGTCTGCATCTAATTTGTACTGTGGCGCTGCTTCTTCCGAGACTTGTAAGGTAATGGGAATACTCCAAGCTAAACCATTACTCAAGCGCATCTCGTTGACGATGGTATAATAATCCTGCTCGTTAACGAAGCCATCGAGAGGACTGTAGACCCCTGTAGCAATACATTCCAAATCCGCCAGATTGCGATGAGAAAGGGTTAATTGGGGTAAGCTTGACGCGATTTCAAGAGCAGTTTTTGTCTGTGAATCATTCAAGGGACAGTAAACCAATTGGCCGCCATGAGGTTGAATTAAGGTCTTAGACATGGTTTTCTCCTGAAAGTATATGAGTGACTGGATGAAGGACTCTTCACTAGAGACCGTAGAAGTGAATAATCAAAGGAGGAATGACAATTGCCATCAAAATGTTCAAAGGGAGTCCAACCCGCATAAAATCGGTAAACTTATAACCCCCCGGACTGTAGACTATCGTGTTAGTTTGGTAGCCAATGGGAGTCAAAAAGCTGTTGGACGCTGCAAAAGTGACCGCAAAAATCAAGGCCAGGGGATTTAAGTCCAAGGACATGGCCACTTCTGCGGCAATGGGAATCAGCAGGACAACTGCCGCGCTATTGGAGAGAATTTCCGTCATTACAGAAGTCACCACAAAAAACAGCGTCAGCACCCAGTAACCCGATAAATTCATCCCAACCGAAGCGAGTTGCTCTGCAATCCAATGGGTTGCCCCCGACTTTTCCATCGCAATCCCCAAGGGGATGAGTCCCGCCAGCAGGAAGATAATGTCCCACCGCACAGCACTGTAGAGTTCGCCGGGTTTGAGGCAACCTGTAATCACCATCAAAATGGCCCCAATTAGGGAACTGACTAAAATGGGGACGAGGTTTAAGGCTGCAAGTCCAACCACTGCTAAGACAATGGCAATGGCAATCCACCCCTTTTCCCGCCGCACGATGCCGAGTTCCTGCTGGTTGATAATCACCATGTTGCGATTTGCCTGCAATCCCGCTAAACTTGGCTTCGGTCCCTGAATCAGCAGTACGTCCCCAAACCGTAGAGGAATATCTCCCAAGCGTTCTCGGTTTAATTCCTCTCCGTGTCGGATAGCAAGGACAGTGGCGTTATAACGCTGCCGAAAGCGGATTTCCTTGAGCGTCGAACCAATCATTTCAGAATTCGAGGAAATTAAGGCTTCAGCCAGTCCTTCTCCGTCTGAATCAAGATTGATGGGGTCGAATTGCCTCTCAGGATGAATGAAAATGCCTTTTTCTTCTTTAATGGCAATTAAATCCTCCCGACTCGCTCGCACTAGCAAAATATCCTCTGGTTGCAGGACTTTGTGATCTAAGGGATGGGAAAAATGAACCCCGTAACGAATCAGTTCCAACACATCCACATCAAAGCGTTGATAGGGACAGTTGGCACTGCGTTTGAGACAACTTTCTCCTAGAGTTTGTCCCACCAACGTCGAGTGTCCGGGGATGACAATCTCACTGAGGTAGTGCTTTAATTGGTAATCTTGCTCAATCAGGTCGTGATTGGGTTGTCGCCGCGCTGGTAGCAGGGAAGGTGCGGCAACTGCCAAGTAAATCAATCCGATGATGAAGGTGATTATCCCTAATTGGGTGAATTGAAATAGATTGAATGCGCCATAGCCTAACTGTTCAGATAAACCGCTAGCTAGCACGTTGGTTGAGGTTCCAATCACCGTAATCATCCCTCCCAAAATGGCAATGTAGGAGAGGGGAATCAGCACCTTAGAGACGGAGACTTTTTGGCGAGCGCACCAATCCTCAATAATGGGGAGAAACACGGCAACAACCGCCGTATTGTTGATCAAAGCAGTGATGGGGCCGACAATAGCACCTAGGGTGAGAATTTGGCGTGTCGGATGTTTCCCTCCCCACTTCAAAAAGAAGTTGTTGACGACTCCAATCGCACCTGTGCGAGCAATTCCAGCACTGAGGATGAACATTGCCATCACCGTAATGGTGGCAGAGTTCCCAAATCCAGAAATTCCTTCTTCTGGTGTCACTAAACCTAGAAGCATTAGCATCCCAGCAGTGAGAATTGCTACAAAATCTAGGGGTAACCATTCGCCTACACAGAAAATGAGTAGGACAGCCGTAATACTCAGGGTTAGGATCGTAGACATGAGGAAATTACTCGGCTACATTGGTAGGGTTAACTAGTGCAGTGGATTAAAAAAGGTGTCCCAAATCCTCACCAGATAGCTTAAGAGGAGGAGTCAAGCAAACCAGTAAACAAGGCGATGCCACTTGCTTGACAAGCAAAAACGCTCTTTGTGTCAGCAATGCAGCCTTCTTTGCAAAAGTTAACTTATTTTCTAAGTTCCAATGTTTTGCTGAGAGGGTTCTGATTTCTTAATCAAAAAAACTCCGACAATTTTTAAGACAACATCGAGTTTTTCTTCAGAGAGTTTTAAGGTGACATCTCTACACACTGATCCGACGGGTACAATCTGAGTTCGACGTAAGCCTCCAACGAGCGCGATCGCCGCGCCCGTTATACTAAGATCTTGCACCATTATCAAAAAGTCCAAAAAACCCGATTTTTAGAGGCTGAAACCCTATTAAATTCGTTGTTGTTTGGCTAAAAATAGGGTTTTCAACATCAGGTGCAAGATCTCAGTTATACATGGAAGAAACTTGAGTTTCTTAGCCGCGCCCCACAGAAGCGAATGTGTTTAGGACTTACGCATTGACAAATTGATTAAAATATGTATCTGGTCAGTCAGTTATGCGATCACTATCTACCCTCCAAGTGATCGCTAAAGAGCGAAAGGAACTCAGGGAGCTTGCTCAGTAGTAAAATTTCCTTAGCCGTGTCAAATCGAGGAACCAACTATCAGAACAATTACCAAGCCATCTACAGCCAAGTGCGACTTTGGACTTGTACACTTGGTTTTTACTGGCAGAGTCAAAATATGCAGGTTGCACCCGTTTAGCCAAAATTTTAGGACTATCCCACGATAGTGTTAACGCTTTCTACTCTGAGAAAAATATGAACCCAAAGATTTGTTCGATGAGGTTAAGCCACATATTAACTTGATAGGCGGCACATTAAGTGTTGACGACACAGTAGCTGAAAAACCTTATAGTGATCCCAAGGGAAACGAGTTAATTGACAGGCAAGAGTTAGGCACGCAAAGGCTTGTAATTTGTGGGTTTCGTCCCTTAACCTCACCTACAAGACAACTTGATCACACTATCGATCAAGGAGCACGACAAGCTACAAAAGTAGATCCTTCCTCATTATATTTCGAGGTGAGTTTTCTCCGAAATAGTTGGCTTTGCAAGTTATGACTTTAAACCCAAGACTAAAATACAAATTTATCGCTATACTGTTCTGAGGATCATAGGATTATGCATCAAATAAAAAAAAAACGATAAGCAAATAGATCATCAACCGTTTCCATATCAATTACTTGAGTATCAAGTATAAACTTGACTCTTTCAAAAAAATTCAGATACTTTTCTATCGATTCCAGATCTTCTTGAGAGAATGTAGCATTAGCTTCATACCATTTTCCTTCTCTATCTAAATAAGACTCTGTTTCGGAATGAGAATCAATATCTCTAGCCAACTCATTGACGAACTGAGCTTTCGCTAAGCGATCACTTGACCGCAACTGGAAACCAACAAAGAATAAACCTATAACTGCCGATATCCCACTAATGAATGCTGTAATTGTGTTAACTGCTTCCATGGCTTTAGCTCTAGAAGGTAGGCATAATTGGTAAATCAACCGGATTTGACCGGATTGATTTACCTCGTTCTCCCATCGAAGGTGCGCGTAGCGACCCCACGCTCACCCTAGGGGTTAGAGATGTGGGGCTTCCCGCGACATAGCTAACTTGAGAATTTGATAAGTGACACTCATACTTTCTTCGTAGAGCATCTCGCGACCCCAGCGTTGCAACTGCTGACCAAGTAATCTCTCTGTCTTTTGGTCAAACAAAGGTGTCACCTGCTGAATCCGGCAGGACTGGGCCCCGCCACCAGCTTCCATGCGCATGCAACCAGTCGTTTCTGAACACAAGACGGTACAGCAGTCTGCTTTCAGGTTAGTAGAACTCAGACGCAAGCTAATCAAGTCTCCCTGAACTTCTCCCGAGTCAGCCGTCGGAATACCAGCTAACTCCGCTTCGATTGAGTGTTGGTCTTCCGTGGTAAATTTAACCCGCCTGATGTCGTAATCGCCCCCTTCTTTCTGGTAAGAAACGGGACGCCACTGCAAGCGACTTGCGACCCAACCCAAGTACATCAATGCCTGAGATGAGTTGCCTTTCTCATAATCAATGGTAACCCGGTCAACTTCCCTGATAGCTGTACGACGTTCGGGAGGGTCAAAAGCCTCAGCGGTCAACTCTTGCCATGCTGCTAGCCGTCCCCAGTTTAGGTCAGCTATGGGAATTCCCTTTTCTAGAAGCTCGCCCAGCCGCAATAAGTCGCTCTCCGGAGCGATAGAGCTACTAGAATCAAAGATAACACTATCGCTATCGTTTACCAGTCGCTTAAACAGACCGTAATTGGGAGCGGGTGCTGCTTTCCACCAAACAAACTTGGGAAGGTCGCTAATCATCAGTGCCGAGATCACCCCCCCAATCCGTTCCAGGGCTGCGGCTGTGCCGCGCAGGGTGATATATTCGCAACAGACCAAGGTACTCTTGTTCTGTTTTTGAATCGGGCAATAGGCTGATACCTGAGCCTTCACCCCTTCATCTTCCCCAGTAGTTGGGCAAAGGGTGATAATGCGGCAGGGATTAGAAGTAGCGATCGCATCGGCAATCCCAGCACCTTCCAAATCTGGAGAATACTGTAGCACTACAGTATCCCTCTCCTTGGCTTTAGTAAATTCCTCTCGCAATTTGCCCAACAGCTTATCATCTGACTTCCCTGTTACTTCCATTCCGCAAGCTTTTTGGGCAGCCTTAATTGCCGCTGCTGTCTGGGGACCAGCAATGCCATCAATCGAGCCAGTGTAAAAACCCAGCGCTGCCATTAGCTGTTGAGTTGCATCGGGTTCATAAACCACAATGCTAAAGGTTGTTGCCCTAGTAGCAGCAGGTCTTTCGTCATCTCCAGTACTATAGCTTTGCCAGATTTCGCGCAGTTCTGCCTCAATGTAATCTATTGAGACATCTTTCGGTGCTTGCAAAGAAACAAGTGGAGGAGAGTTTGTTGTCGTCATTTGTCAAAACTCCTTTGTCATTTGTCAAAAGTCCTTAGTCCCTAGAACACCGATTCAGTAATATTATGTCAGCAGTTTTAGACCTGGTTGGGCGAAGCATTTGGACATAAATACTAGGGTTTGGGCAATAAATGATCGCCCAAATGCTTCGCCCCTACAGATAATTATGATTACTGGATCGATGCTCTAGTCATTACTCCTTAGTTCTTAGTTCACCAATAACTAATTACTACTACAGTCTGCGCCAGTGGCGACCATCCCGGTTAATCAAAAATTCAGCTTCTGTTGGTTCCCAAGTACCTGCTTCGTACTGAGGAATCGATACTGGATCGGCAGACGCATCCCAAGCCGCTAGGGCTGGTGTAACTACTCGCCAAGCTTCTTCTACTTCATCGGCACGGGTGAACAGGGTTTGATCCCCTAGCATGCAGTCGAGTAAGAGTCGGTGATAAGCATCAGCTGTTGCCATGCCAAAGGATGACCCATAACTAAAGTCCATATCCACTGTGCGCGTCCGCAGTTCAGAACCGGGCATTTTTGCTTCAAAGCGCACAGAAATTCCCTCGTTTGGTTGAATTCGCGCGCTCAACACGTTGGGGCTTGTTTGGTGTGCCACTGACTGGAAAATAAGTAAGGGAACCTCGCGAAATTGAATCGCAATTTCTGTGACTTTCTTGGGCAGCCGCTTGCCAGTGCGCAGGTAAAAGGGAACTCCCTGCCAGCGCCAGTTATCAATCTTTAGTTTCAGAGCCACGTAGGTGGGGGTTGTCGAGTTGGGATCGACTCCTGGTTCCTCTCGATAGCCAGAAACGGGTTTGCCCTTCATCCAACCTGCTGAATACTGACCGCGAATCGCCGATCGCTCTAAATTGTTGATATCTGCCAGGTGGGTGGCTTGCAGCACTTTTACCTTTTCTGTGCGGATACTATCGGCATTCAGGGCGTTGGGAGGCTCCATAGCCGTAAGACACAATAGTTGCATCAGGTGGTTTTGCACCATGTCCCTTAAAGCGCCAGAGGTGTCGTAGTAACCCGCTCGCTCCTCCACACCTACGGTTTCTGCTACTGTAATTTGAACGTGGTCAACAAACTGGCGATTCCACAAAGGCTCAAAAATAGCGTTGGCGAAACGGAAAACTAAGAGATTCTGAACTGTTTCTTTACCCAGGTAGTGGTCAATGCGATAAACTTGTTCTTCCCTGCAGACTTTTTGCACCACTAGGTTGAGGGTTTGAGCGGAACTCAAATTCTTGCCAAAAGGCTTTTCAATCACCAGGCGGTTTTTTATCGGATCGCCGAGCATTCCCGCTGCACCGAGTTGCTTAATGGCAGGGGGGAAGAATTTGGGTGACACAGCCAGATAAAACACCCGGTTGCCTCTAGTTCCCCTACGTCCATCTAGCTCTTCCAAAAAGGCTTTCAGTTTCTGATAGCTTTCTGGTTGATCCATGTTCCCAGAGCAGTAGTACAATCCTTGGGCGAAGTCTGACCAAAGTTCTTCTCTGTCGATGCCATCGGAGAATTCCTCGATCCCCTCCCGCATCTTTTCTCTGAAGTAGTCATGGCTCCAATCCCGACGCGCCACGCCAACGATTGTCATTTCCGGGGGGAGTCTTCCTTCTCGTTTAAGCTGATAAATTGCTGGGACTAGCTTGCGCTGGGTGAGGTCGCCAGAAGCGCCGAAGATAACTAGAATCAGCGGTTCTGGGGTGCGTTCCTGTCGCAGTCCCACTCGTAGGGGATTTTCTAACAGTGTTACCATTTACTTTCTCGCTCCTTCAATAGCTTCCAACCTTGATGAGGCTCCCACACTTCCCTCACGGGTATTCTCTGACGGGCATTTTGTCTGCAATTGCAGACAAATTTTCTTTTACTCGCGCCACATTAATAAAGGGGATTGGAGATTGGGGATTGGGGATTGGGGATCCGACGCGCAAAAATCTTTGACCGACGCGCAGAAATCTTCGATTCCGAGCATCGTCGAGCATCCCAGAGATTGGGAAATTCTCCCCTGCTCCCCTGCTCCCCTGCTCCCCTGCTCCTCTGCTTCCCCTGCTTTCTCAAAAAGGGGGTATTTAACCCGGATTTGGTATAATTCCCCCAGTCCGTAGAGTGCGTTAGGCCCATGGCAGATTTACTTTAGGATAATTTCCTTAAAATAGAGCGCCGTAACGCACCGCTCCAATCCCTTCTCGTTGCTATACTGCTGCTAACTGCTTGACTTTAGACTCTAAAGAGGATATTAAGGACTCGAAGGGCTTGATAAATTTGTCAATCCCTTCTTCAAGCAATTCGTCCATTACTTCGTTGATATCGATGTTGATATCTGAGTCTTTGAGACTTTCAATCAGCTTGTAGGCAGCTTCGACATCGGTTTCAATGCGACTGGCGGGGTGGCAGTGATCAGCACAGGCTTCAACGGTATGGGGAGGTAGAGTGTTGACTGTGTCGGGGCCAACTAGCTCATCGACGTACATAACATCGCTGTATTCAGGGTTTTTGGTGCTGGTGCTTGCCCAGAGCAAGCGCTGGACTTTTGCTCCTTTTTCTGCTAAGGCTTTCCAGCGATCGCTGCCGAAAATCTCTTTATATTTCTGGTAAGCTATTTTGGCATTGGCGATCGCCACTTTACCTTTAACTCCAATCAGCTTCGCCTCTTTTTCCAAACCGCCAACGCCCTCTTTGAGCTTGGCATCAATGCGATTGTCAATGTTGGTATCGATGCGGCTGAGGAAGAAACTCGCTACCGAGGCAATCTTGCTGATATCCTTCCCAGCTGCTGCGCGCTTCTCTAAGCCTCGGATATAAGCCCAAGCCGCTTGGACATAACTTTCTACCGCAAACAACAGGGTGATGTTGACATTAATCCCTTCGCTGATTGCCTGCTCGACAGCAGGCAAGCCTTCCGGCGTCCCCGGAATTTTGATCATCACATTCTCGCGGTTGATGGTGTTGAAATAGCGCCGGACTTCCTGAATTGTGGTTTCGGTATCCTTGGCAATCGTCGGCGGGACTTCAATGCTGACATAACCATCGACACCTTTGGTTTCCTCGTAGACGAGCTTCAAGATATCGCAGGCATTGCGGATATCTTCAAACACCAGAGATTCATAAATCTCATTTACCGATTTCCCCGCTTTAATCCCAGCTTCAATGTCGGCATCGTAGATTTTGTTTCCCGCGATCGCTTTCTCAAAAATAGCGGGGTTGGAAGTAATACCGTGAATCCCCCGACTGGAAATTAATTGTTTAAGTTGATCGGACTCAATTAAGTCACGGCTCAAATTATCCATCCAGATACTTTGACCATATTGTTGCTCAATCTGGAAGATAGGATTTTTTGCTGTCGCTGTCATGGTTCTACTCCTGTGGATTGTCTAATCTCTTACTCAACATATTCTGCTAATTCCGTCCCCTTCCTCTTGACCGTACCCTATGGTATTAAGTTAAAGATTAAGCTTTTCTGAGAGTCAAACCTCAAGGCTTAAAGTTCATTTCAGACTAGACTAGACTTCGTCCCTGCTGACGCAGCCCGTCGCTGCTAGTCTAGGCTTCGCCCCTGCTGTCGCAGCGCGACGCCCTTCGGGTACGCAGTTCAGATTTCAGACTTCGTCATTCCCTAATCAAGAGCGCGTCATTAAAGCTGCCTCTTCCTCCAGTCGCGCTTGCTCCTGAATAAACGACTCCACCAGTTTGACATCCTCTGTACTCCCGATAATCAAAGGAGTCCGGGTATGAAGTTTGTCCGGCACTACGTCCAAAAGGTTTTGGGTTCCCGTACTAGCTCTACCCCCTGCTTGCTCGATCAAAAATGCTAGAGGTGCAGTTTCATAGAGCAGCCGCAATTTACCTTCTGGTTTCTTAACTGTGCCGGGATAGAGGAAGACGCCACCCTGCATGAGAATGCGGTGGAAATCTCCAACTAAAGCTCCGCTATAACGGGCGGTATATCCTTCATGGCGATGGACATAGCGAGTGTAGTCCCGAATAGATTCTTCCCACTGCCAGAAATTCCCTTCATTAGTGCTGTAAACTGGGCCATGTTCTGGAACCTGGATGTTTTCCTGGGAAAGGATAAACTCACCCAAGCTGGGATCGAGGATGAAAGAGTGGACACCGTTACCCAGGGAATAAACCAACATTGTGGAAGGACCATAGAGTATATATCCCCCAGCAATTTGTTTGTGTCCATTTTGCAGCAAGTCACGGGCTTCTTCATCAAGGTCATTTCCTTCCTGCTGACGAATAGAGAAGATGGAACCGACGTTTAAATTAAAATCAACATTGGAGGAACCATCAATGGGATCATAGAGAAGGGTGTAGCGTCCAATGGGGCAGTTTTCGGGAATGTAGTAAGGTTTGTCCATTTCCTCCGATGCCAAGCGGCAAACCAAACCGCTTTGCTTGAAAACGGAGATGAAAACTTCATTGGCATAGACATCCATCTTTTTGACGGATTCACCTTGCACATTGACTTCGCCAGTAAATCCCAGCGCCCCTGCCATTAATCCGGCGCGGCTGAGGCGGCGAGAAATCAGCTTTGCCGCTAGGCCAATGCGATTCATAATAGCGCTGAGATCCTGTGCTTCCGCCGAAAAGCTCTGGAATTGTTGTAGTACGTGACGGGATAGTGTGGTGCAATCCCGATCTAGGCTATGTTCTGAAACAAAGGGCTGGTCTGCGTTTGCCATAATTTTTATTCTCCTTATGGAGTAGGGATGATTTCTTTTAGGGCAGTTGCTATAGCCATCGTAATTCATTTGTGAAAAAGAACATGGGGCGAGATTCTTCGTCGAATTTGAAGTTCTCCCCCTCTTCGGAATTTCACGACTCATTTAGGACTGCTATATTTGATTGGAGCCCTGAGAATTTTTTTCCGTCGCTTTCCTCTAATAGTATTTCAGGCATGGTTCAATATCTAGAGTGGCAAGGTAACACATAGGGGTGTTAGTCTGGGGAACTTTTAGAACTTTGTCCCTCCTCCGGTGTCTCCCCCTGCTCCCCCTGCTCCCCCTGCTCCCCCTGCTCCC
>JBFRWF010000315.1:0-9171 GCA_051439465.1 Xenococcaceae cyanobacterium
TAGGGGCGCAAGGCTTGCGCCCGCTCATTAGATAACCTCTGCTTATCACCATAGATACGGGAGAGCCAATGTCTTAGGAACAAATATACAGGAACTCACTGGGGTATGGTTACCGATGAATCGCCAAGGTCAGGTGGCTCCAACCCAATTACTTGGAGGTGCGACGTATAACTCTCAAAACATCGAAGCTTTAAAGGTTCCCTCAGCAACTGATCCGAATGCTTATAATCTAGTCATCTTTCCAGATAGGCTATCTTCTAGGAGCTTTTTGAGAGTTTACGATAATTCTGGCACGATCCAAGCACAACTCCCTTGAAATAAATGAATCTGCGATCGCCCCTCATCCTTCGCCTCACCTCGACAAAAGAGAGCGATCACTAGTAAAATCAGGGTCTCTAATCACAGTGCGCATGAGATTTTTGCCTTCGAGGGCAGCATTGTTATGTTTCAATAGCAGCGTCGCTGCATTCCCACCAACATAACCAACCTCTGCTTTTGTTTTGCCCCATGTCGCTTCAATAATATTCAGTAAACGTTCAACAGTAGTTTCTGCCGGGTCAAGCATTGGCACTAATAGATCGAGAACCGCCTGCGTCAGTGGTGCTTTTCCAAAACTATCGCGCAACAGTTCTATACTTTCACTAGCGAATGAGTTGAGTGGAGGAATAGGCACTATCTTTCCCTTCTCATCCATCTGACGCTGAAAATAGTCAAACCAAGTATAATTCTGAGGCGCAGCAGTTTCGTCTAAGTGCGATTGTGCCTGAGCCACTTTTGTGAAATCTGGAGCCAACACCCCCAATTCAGCGGCGAACTTGTAAGCGACAAAGAAATCTAAGAGGGAACGATGCACTGGGAAGTAGTCGCCGTCGGCATTGCGGATCAGCATAGTCTGAACGATCATCTCGTAGTGCCAGTGGTCTAAATCCTTTTGTTCCTGCACCACTGGACCAAAAAGGCGACGAATTCGATCGGGGAAAAGCCGATAGTTGAGGCTCATCTGGTTAGTAGACAGCATTTCCCAGGACAGCTCGCACAAGAAGTAGAGCTTATCTGCCAACGAAGTAAAGGTGCGCTCTTCTTTGATGTTGTGCTCCATCTGGTATTGCACTGCATAAAGGTAAATCCGCGACATATCCACTCGCTTGCCTGCCTCAATATCCGGCAGTGCTTCCAGAATGAAGTCGATCATTATGGGGCGACGGGCTAAATCCAAAAGTTCGGGATTGCCCATTACCTGTTCTACTGTGGCAGGTTTAGCCCGGAACGACAGCGCTTGGCGGATTTGGTCGTCGTTAAATTTCTCTAATTCCAGCACCTCAAACTGAGGCGATTCGACAGTCAGATTGGCAGTTGAGGCAAGCAATTCGGCATTAAGCAAAGCATGTGCTTCTTTCGCCTCTGGAAAATGCTCCGTGCGACAAGTGAGAATTACCTTAGCCCCCGGCACTACCACCTTTGCCAACTCCCAAAAGTTGTTAATCATCTTCTGGCGATCGACCTTAGCTGCCATTTCGTCAAAGCCATCGAAGATCAGCAGCAGCTTACCCATGCGGTTGAGTTGCTCAAAGGCAGAATAGCCAGGAATAGGAATCTCTTGCTTGCGGAAAAAGAACTCGGAAAACAGAGACTCGACGCTGATTGCCTTGGCATAGTCCCGCAGCGGGATAACCAGGGGCAGACGGGGACGTTCAACACCTCGTTTTTTCGCATCCCGATAGCGTTGCAGGGCAGTCCAGGCATAGTGGAACGCGAACCAAGTCTTACCAGTGCCGAATTCACTCAGAATGGAAATGTGTTCCTTAGCTGGGTCATCTAGCCAGCGGTCAATGTAGCCATCAATCCAGCCTTCCTGTTCATCGTAAAGACTGACCCCTATTCTTTGCTTAGTATCTGGGTCGATTTCTTCTTTAGTGCAGGCTAGCGGTACATACATTTGGTCAATTTTCCGTTGTTTGACCTCAGCCTCTAGCCAGTCGAGATAGCCACTGAAGTCTGCTACTTCATCCAGAAGTTCCTCAAAGGTGTAGCAGAAAAGGTCGGGATTTTCCTGTTTTTCCACCTCATCGCGGGCAGCACGACTGATGCGGCGAGAAGTTACCAGCCATCCTTCATCGGTTTTTTGTTCCCCCACCGACTGGCGCAAAGCAATAACATCAATGATTCCCGCCTCGCCCTCGATGCCGCGCACCAGGATGCGGTCATATCGCCGCCGCGCTGGGATGTCGATAATCCACTCAAAATAGTCCTCTTCCCATACCTCATACTTCTCGAAGTCGTAGCGCAAAGCCTCAAACCAGCCTCTCATCTGCTGGGCTAAAGCGATCGCCCTAAATTTCTTTTCAGGTGATGTGGCTGTTACTTCTTCTAGTAGCTCATGCGCCTCCACGTTACCTGGCTCTATCTCCAGCACTTTGGCAAATTGCTGCTTTGCCAGATTGAGTTGCCCTTGCAGCATGAGTTCCCGTCCATAGCTTAACAGCGATCGCACAAACCCGTCTTGATTGCGTATTGGGTAGGCGGGGAAGGCTCGTCTATAAAATTCCACCGCTTTGTCGAACTCTTGGCGCTCCAAATGTATCTCTGCTAGCTCTGATAGAGCGCTGAAGTAGTTGGGATTTGCTTTCAAAACCTGCTCATATAGCCTGAGCGCCTTCTTTTGGTCGCCGCCTTGACGTTGCTCAGTTGCTTCTGCATAGAGGCGTTGGGCTTCTAGATCGAGGTTCTCCAGTTCCCGTATCTCCCTGTTCAGGGGATGTCGCTTTACTAACCAGCGGCGGACTAATTCGACTTTCACTTTGTATGCGGGCACTTTCAGCGGTGACTCTGAACCTTCTGCCAGCTCCAAGAAACCCCATTTAACTAATTTGTCTCCTGCTTGCTCCAGTGGTTTTATCTGTTCAACTCCATACTCTTTTAACAACTTCCACGGTTCCTCAATAAAACCCTCGGCTTTCAGCTCAGCTCTTCTTTGAGCCTCTGCCACAGCGGAAAAAAATACCCGCTCAGGGATAGGTAGAGTCTCACGGAACCATGTCAACCCTGCCTCGGTGTACTTAATTGCTTTGTCTGCGATTTTCTCCACATCTGCACGGGTGACATTCGCCTTCTGTTGTTCTCTTGCTCGCCCGAAAAGAGCAAAGCATACTGCTTGCGTAAAATAGGGATGTCCTGCCGTCAGCTCTAGAATTGCCTGAATTGCCCCAGGGTCATCATATTCCAGCAAACCCTCAGCAGGTTTGGTAATTAAATCTTTTGCACTCGACTCATCCAGCAAGCCAATTTCTTCTTTAGGCGCTCCCTTAAATAGAGTGAGTAACTTCTTCAAATCGTCCAGTTGCCGTCCTATAACTGGAATGATGAAGAGTTGCTTCTGTTGAGGAAGAATGGACTGTAAATAGGGAAAAAAGGGTTCAGGGACTGTATCTTCTCTGTCGTCACTCAAAACATCAAACTCATCTAGCAGCAGTACCAGATTTTTACCACCTAGCGCTTTATAAACTTGAGGCAAAAAGTTGCTGGCGAACAGTTGCGGATCTGTTTCCAACTCATCAGCGGAAAGGAGAGGTATCTGACTTTCAGATAAATTTAGGTGCTCCGCAATTTCCTGAATTAGATCGGACAAGATGTTGCCCAAAGGCTGACCACTTTGATATTGCAGGTCAAAGGGAACGAAGACAAAGTCCTCTAAGCAGACAAAATTGGGGATGTGGTGCAGAACAGTTGTTTTACCAATGCGCCGCTGACCGTGCAATAAGATGACCTGTGCTTCATTTCTGAGATTATCTTCGATAAACTTGAACAGGCTTTTGCGCCCAAAAAACAAGTTCTTTTGATAGATTGGGATACCAATAATATAAGGATTGGTCTGACTCAATTGCACTACCATAACCATTGGCTGTAGTTTAGAAATTTCTTTAAATCTTGCTAATACGGTTGCTTCCCATCTGAGGCTGAGTAAGAGCAACACATTTTCTAAAGCGGATTGCCGCTAGTCCATCCTCTCGCCAAAGCACCCGCTAGTCCACCAACCCATCCGGCGAAGGACTTGATGACATCTTTATTTTTCCACACTTGCTCCATGACAGTTTTGATTTGCTCAACTTGCTTTTTGCTCAGATTTAGTAGCACCTTCTGGCGTTGTTCCAGTTCTGCTTCATCTTTGCTGTTCTCAATTTCCTTAATTACCCACCATTCCATAATCGAGGAAGAGAAGGTGTAGACTTCTTTATCCTGTTTTACCGAGCGCTGAATCACTCCGCGCTCTGCGAGATTCCGCAGTTCGTGATCCATTTGGCTGAAGATTAGATCGATTTGTTCTAACTTATACTGGCGCCTCCGATTCAAGCGACCTTCCAAACGAGTTAGGGCAATTAGCATCAAAAGCATTTTCTCTTCCTGGGTTGAAATGTTCCAGGCATCACTAAAGAAATGTTCAGTTGAACTCACGAATTTCCTAGCAAAGTCATCAACATCAGGAATTTGCTGATTGTACCAGTGATTGTATAGGAGAAAGCCGGCATTTTGGAGCAGTGCCGGATGTCCGCCAGCGATTTCTCGAATTCCTTGTTGCAAATCTTCCGTTCCCTCATCCTCATCATCTTTCTCAGGCATTCGGTTGAGCAAAGTATTAACCTCAGCCTCAGAAAAGGGTAGCAAGGACAGGAATAGGTAATGGTTGTACCACGGAGAACCAGCTCGCGTAATTTTAGGACCAAGCTCGTTCAGTCTTTGGCTTGATGTGACAATCGTTGAAAGGTATTGACCTTCCTCGCGATGGACTGCGAGATTGCGAAAGGTGCCCAAAAACCTCTGCATCTTAGCGTCAGTGTAGTTTTCGTTAGGATACAGAGCCTGATCAAATTCATCTAGCAGTAGCAACAAAAATTTGTGCTAGCTGAGCGGCGATCGCATTATCTTTAATTATTATAATTGTTCGGAGGCGAGATACATCCAACTTAAACTCGGTCAATTCTCTGCACGGAAGTTGATTATTTTTTCTCTAATTTCTTTATCCTTGACCTCACCTCGATAAAGAGGCGATCGCCTCTCCTCTCTAGGGTCTGTCTGCAAATTCGGAGGAAGGGCGAAGCATTTGTCAATAAAATCATAGTAGGTCTTATTGCTTCAGTAATTCTTAGAGCGTGTTTGAAAAGTTGTAGGGGCGAAGCATTTGGGGGATAACTAATGGCTAATACCCAGAATTTTCTGTCCAAATGCTTCGCCCTACCCAGGAGTCGGGGGACTTTTCAAACCCCCTCTAAGAGCGGAGCCTCAAAAGTGGTGGGCTACGGCGCTGGGAATCTACCAGTTACTTGTTCTCAATTCCAGAGAAGCCGCGCCTAACTCACCCTACCATCGACTTTTCAAGCTTATTGCTTCAGTAATTCTTAGTGCGATCGCCCCACACCCATTACAATGAGACTCAGTATATTAATACTGGTTTAGGAGTTGTTCCCTTAGTGAACTTAAAAAAATTCATTACTCGTCGTTTGTTTTTCCCTATCTTAGTTCTGTCCCTTTTCTCTACCCTCGTATTTTCCGCGTGCAACACCCAAAACGAATCTTCCACCACACAGAACAGCGATGATGTTCTCAAGCTACTCTACTGGCAAGCTCCCACCATCCTCAACCCCCACCTCTCCACTGGCTTTAAAGACTCTGAAGCCAGTCGCATTACTTTAGAACCTTTGGCAAGTTTCGACAAAAACGGGGAATTGGTTCTCTTTTTAGCCGCAGAAGTGCCAACTTTGGAAAATGGCGGACTAGCAGAAGATGGCAAGTCTGTTACTTGGAAACTGAAACAAGGGGTTAAATGGTCCGATGGAACCCCCTTTACTGCTGCTGATGTGGTGTTTACCTACCAATTCATTACTAACCCAGAGGTGGGTGCTACCACAGCGGGGACTTATGAAATTATCGAAAGCGTAGAGGCGATTGACGACTACACAGTTAAAGTTAATTTCAAAGAAGTTACCCCAGCTTGGTACACGGTTTTCCTTGGCAGTGAAGGTATGATTCTGCCACGCCATCTCTTTGAGGAATTCAACGGTGCAAATTCCCGGGAGGCTCCTGCTAATCTGATGCCTGTAGGTACTGGTCCCTATCGGGTAGTAGAATTTAAGCCTGGGGACGTTATAGTTTATGAAGCATCACCTCACTTCCGGGAAGCAAATAAACTCGGCTTCAAGCGTATCGAACTTAAAGGCGGTGGTGATGCTACCTCAGCAGCTAGGGCAGTACTGCAAACAGGAGATGCTGATTATGCCAATAATCTTCAGGTAGAAGCGCAAATTTTACAAGAACTAGAAGCCGCAGGCAAAGGTAAGGTAGTATCTCAGTTAGGCTCTTTGATGGAGCGAATTTTAATTAATCAGACCAACCCAAATCAGGCAACGGCGGAAGGCGAACGCTCTAGTTTACAATTTCCCCATCCCTTTTTTACCGATAAGAAGGTGCGTCAAGCATTGGCACTGGCAATCGACCGAGATACTATTGCGCAACAGCTTTATGGCCCTACGGGTAAGGCGACAGCTAATTTTCTGGTGGCACCCCAACAGTATAATTCTCCCAATACCAGTTATGAATTCAACCTGGAAAAAGCGGCTGCTTTACTGGATGAAGCAGGTTGGGTAGATACCAATAATAATGGCATTCGCGATCGAGATGGTTTGGAGATGCAAGTGGTATTTCAAACATCGGTTAATCCCTTGCGTCAGAAAACTCAGGAAGTGGTAAAACAAGGATTACAATCCATTGGGTTTGGGGTGGAACTTAAGAGTATTGATGCTAGTATTTTCTTCTCTAGCGATCCAGCAAACACCGATACGACTGAACATTTCTATGCAGACTTGCAAATGTTCACCACAGGTAATATCAATCCCGATCCTGGTACTTATATGAAGACCTATACTTGTGGGGAAATTCCTCAAAAGGCTAATAATTGGACTGGAGATAATGTCTCCCGTTACTGTAATCAAACCTACGACAATCTCTGGCAACAGTCTAGGACTGAGTTAAACCCGGAAAAACGGGAAAAAATCTTTATTCAGATGAATGATCTGCTGGTCAATGATGGGGTGGCAATCCCCCTTGTACATCGAGCTAACGTTGTTGGTGTTAGCAACAGGCTAAGTGGTGTAGATTTGACCCCGTGGGATATGAGAACCTGGAATATTATGGATTGGACGCGTAGTTAAGGGGAGTAGATGAGTTTGGTGGGCAAAGTCAATCTCATAGCTTTATTAGCCATAACTATAATCTATTTTGCCCACCATACAAGAGTACTACAAGGGTGCAAGGCTACAAGGCTGGGATATTATTTGTTTGCAGCTGCCTAAATGGGTTTGCAGACAGACTCAAAACTTACCAATTCCCAATTACCAATTCTCAATTCCTAATTCCCAATGCTCAGATACTTAGTCAAGCGCCTGTTATTTTCTATCCCTACTCTGATTGCTATCAGTATGGTTATCTTTGCCATCTTAGCATTAGCCCCAGGAGATCCGATGGGGGAATTTGCCGCTAATCCCTCCATCACGGCAGAAGTGCGGGAGAATATCAGGCGATCGCTCGGTCTAGATCAACCAATTTATATTCGCTATATTAAGTGGGCTTGGGCATTTATCCGGGGTGACATGGGCTATTCTTTTACTAGCCGCAGTCCAGTCCTTGAGCTAATTCTGCAACGTTTATCAACGACCTTATGGATAGTGGGTTCAGCTTATGTTTTAGGGGTGTTAATTGCTTTTCCCTTGGGTATCATTTCCGCCCTCAAGCGTTATTCCCTTGTAGATCAGATCGTCACTACTTTTGCTTTTCTGGGCTTTTCCCTGCCAACTTTCCTGACTGGGTTACTGTTCCTCATGATTTTCAGCGTCCAGCTTGACTGGTTACCATTTATCTACAACAGCACCTTAAAGGTAAGCAATTGGGAGACTTTTGTTACTCAGCTCAAGCAGTCGATTATGCCCGTGTGTGTGCTGACATTGTATCAGTTGGCGGTGCTGATGCGGTTTATCCGCTCGTCGGTGCTAGAAGAACTTAACCAGGACTATGTGCGGACAGCCTACGCCAAAGGTTTGGACAATTTTGCCGTCATCAAAAACCACATCTTACGCAATGTGATGATTCCGGTTGTCACTCTGGTGGCTTTAGATGTTCCCACTATCTTTACAGGAGCTTTGATTACAGAACAGGTGTTTGGTGTACCGGGGATTGGGGCGCTGCTGATTGCATCTATCAAGAGCAGTGATACCCCTGTGGTGATGGCAATCACCTTTATCTACGCCATTTTGATTGTGATATTCAATCTGATTGCAGATGTTACTTACGGCTTACTAGATCCGCGAGTGCGCTATTAGGAAAAGTTATGGCATTTACTGACTTCAAATCAATTTCTCAAGTTCAGGAAGAATACAGTATCAAGTATTCGGAGGCGAATTTTATTTCATATTTTGAGTTGAAGCCTTCTGATTATTTCAGACAAGAGTTTGAATTTAACGAGGAAAATATAGATGTATTTACTTCCGAAGCATCTCGATGTGAGAATGTTATTTATCCGATCTTGAGAGAGGTCTATAAAAACTTCGCTGAGAACTATACACTCTGGAGTCATAAGTCCATTAGTTACGACAGCAAACTCACGGGCACGCCAGATTACCTGATATCAACCAAGTCAGAATTAGGGAAAACTATATTGGGTAGGCTTCTTGTGGTTGTTGTTGAAGCTAAGCAAAATAACTTTATCGAAGGTTGGGGGCAATGCCTTGCCGAGTTAATTGCGGCGCAGAAGATGAATAAGAATGAAGAGCAGCCTGTGTATGGCATTGTTACCGATGGAGAACTTTGGCAATTTGGTCGGCTTTTGCTGGATATTTTTACGAAAGAGAAGATTAGAATCTCGGTTACGGATTTGGATAAATTGTTTGGTGCGATCGGGTTTTTATTAACTGAATGCCAAGCTAGCCAGTAGCTGTAGGGTGGGCATTGTTCGGCAACTTGGCACATTCCTAAAGGGTATTTATCAAATAAATCTTAACACAGCTAGAGCGTCGATTCAGTAATAAAGATTCGGAAGAGTAGGGGCACGGCATCATTAACATTCTGCACCTGATCGAGATATTTATGTCGCCGTGCCCCAACACCCTCAGATTACTGAATCGGTGTTCT
>JBFRWF010000316.1:0-12474 GCA_051439465.1 Xenococcaceae cyanobacterium
ATTTAAGTACCTAGTACTCTGACAATTTTAAGTTGAGGGATAGGGCTGCAGGGGAGCAGGGAGCAGGGAGCAGGGAGAGAATTGAAAAACTGATTGTTCTATCCATCATTTCAATCTTGACGGAGTACTAGGCAAAATTAATTACACATTTTTAACCTAGTTGAAATTGCTGAAGCTTCCTACTGTTGCCTGTTGCCTGTTGCCTGTTGCCTGTTGCCTGTTGCCTGTTGCCTATTCCCTGTTCCCTCGCCGTTAGGCGCTTTCAAGCAACACTTTTCGGTCTTAACCGTTTCAAAAGGGTAGTTCATCTTCATCTTTTTCTTTTCTCGGTAATTCTATAACTGCTGCGATTAGCTTCCAGCATGGATCGTCCCCTTCCCAATTTGCTGGTCGCCAAGGCATACTTAAACTAACTGTGACTAAACAAGGATTTTCAGAACGATATCCCAATTCTAAACGCCTGACAAATACTGGATCGGTAATCGTAGCCGTTAATCTTTTTCCCTGCGCTGTGATAATCGTTCCTTCCCATTTTTTCACTTCCTCAAATCGCTTTCCTATCGGTTTCACTAACAATCTTACTGCTTTCACTAGTTGCAAAGTGCGTCGCTGCTCCAGCGGTAGGGATTGCATAAAACTCACAGTTACATACCGCTGATCGTTGTGCAAAATGTATTCTTCATCTCGGTAATACTTCATTAGGTAGGTGGGGGGAACTTTTCCCACTTTCCGCCATTTTCCTGGCAAAATTGAGAGATTTTCACTTTCAAAATCAAAGTCAGGACCAGTCTGAGACAAAGGAATTTCTAGGACATCTAATAAAGCAGGTTCTCTCCTTTGAATTAGTCTGATTTCCTTGGTCACGCGACCATCGGGTAAATCAGAAACGGGACGAATCCAATGACCTTTCATGGTGTTTATTCCGGCGATGCACCTATCGCCATGCTTCCATGAATTTGCCAGACAAATAAGCCGAGTTACAGATGGCATATATTTACATTACCCCACTGTTGCTTGAGATATTCTGCTACCAGGCGACGATGACAGTAATGAGGTTTTGCTTCACTACAGAGAAGACAACCTCCATCTAATATTTCTGGTGAGATTTGCTTCTCAATTTCCCGTTCAGATATTAATTGCAAAAATTGTTGTTCGTAAGTGTTCCAATCGCCTTTTTGTTTTTTATAAGTATCTAGGATATCTTTGGTGGGTGCTAGTTCGAGTTTGTGAATATATTCGATATCGCCAATGGTTTTCAAAAAATATTCTAAGTCTTTTCGCTTGGCAAATCCAGCTAGTTGAGAAACATTGTTGAGGCGAGTATCGACAACTCTTTTAACTCCTGCTTTCATGAGAGTTTCAAAGAATTGTTGAGCGCTCTTTTTGGTAAAACCAATGGTGAATAAATCAATTGATTTCTTCATGTGTATTTTGCTGTTTATCTACATAGGCAATTTTATCAGCTTGCTTCTGATAAGCTTCTTGTAGGCAATCTTCCCGCGAACGTGGCAACACTTTAGTAAATTCGGTTTCAGCAAAGAGAGAAAGCTGTTTCGGTGCTGATTCACAGATGTCTGGCTGCTTGAGTTTGTGCAACACTAGCAGTCTATCTTCTAAATGTTGATGAGATTCGAGATTAGCATCACTTAATATGTGATTTATATCGATATTTAATTGGCGTAATTTTTGACAAACTAAAATAGTGCGATGGCAATCAACTGGGTCTTTTTCGGCACACATTAGGGAAATCTTGTAATTTTCTACCCCTTTGAGTAAGCGCTGAATACCTTGGTTAAATAGTTCTGTCTCTGCGATTCTTTCGTATAGTGCTTTTCCCTTAACATAACAGCTTAGGTCAGCAGGTCTAGCACCTAATTCTTTACCGAGGAATACATAGCGAATACCTGCGTTTAATAAGGCTGCTTTTAATGGCTCTTTATTAAAATGGGGTAAGTAACGGCTGTAGGGATGGGAACGCACATCGGCAACGGCTGTAATCCCATGCTTTTGTAGCAAGGCAATAAAATCATCAATGCTGTGATTGGAATGACCAATGGTGAATAATTGCTTGATGCTATTCATGGTTATCTGTTCTGAGATTGTATCAATCGTTTGCTAGTGGGTTGAGGATTGGCACTCCCTTCCCCAACCCCACCGCTCCGATTTAAAATCTAACAATTTATCCGAAGTTTTTTCATTCCCACCTACTTATTGACAATCTGGGAGGAGTGGAATTCCACTTTATCCCCACAAGGTTGTAGGGTTTGGTAGAAAAATTCTTGAGGGCGGTTGTATTCATCAGCAACCATAACACGGGCTTGGTGTCCGTTGCGAAACACATCAGCGCGATCGCGTTCCTCGTAGGCATAGATAATCAGAATATCTCCAGGCTGGCAAAGAAGTGCTGCACCACCATTGGGACAAATAACGCCTTTACCTGCTTCTCCCGGAATCACATAGGTTGACCAGCGTTTACCATTGTTGAGGTTGACAATATCCACTTCCTCAAGAGGTAGTATTCCCAACTTCTCCAGCAAGTCTTGGTCAATAGTAATACTGCCTATATAGTTGACATTTGCCTCTGTCACTCGCACCCGATGAAGCTTGGCGTGCATTAATCTAATCTTTGCCATTATCTCTCCCTAACCTATTGTTGTCATGATAGACTGCAGGTAAGCATTTCTCATCTATCTTTCGTCAATTACTCGGTTAAAAGTCTGTTGCCAGTGCTTGAAATCTAAACTATTATATCGCTATTTTTCTGTTTTGTCAATTTAATCTTCTGAGAAACATCCTTTTGTTTGAGAGCAATTTGGGATAAAGATAATCCGTGAGAGTCTCATAAGTCTCTTCCAACTCGCCCCAGGTAAGACAGCCGACTCCCAAATTCAAATACCAGGCGCTTAGAGCGTGTTTGAAAAGTTGATCTAGTTGATCGTAGGGTGGGTTAGGCGCGGATCCTCTGGAGTTGAGAACAAGTAACTGGTAGATTCCAAGGGCCGTAACCCACCACTTTTGATGCTCCACAACTTTTCAAACACATTCTTAACGATGCCTTCTAAGTAGGTGGAAACAAATAAACCCAGCTAAGTAAAGAAATATAAAGCATTCAGAGATCCAAGTTGACAAGCGCTTTAAATATAGCTAGCATTCTAAGAATAGTTCCTGATTTTGTCTTGAGGAGTCTGGATATGAAAAAAATTATTTCTCTTCTAATTGTAGCTGCATTTACCCCTTTTGCCTTAATAGGATGTAACCCAAAAACTCAAGAGTCAACTACTCCTGAGAAAGAAACAGCTGTTACTCTGGAAGAATTAACGATTCTGACTGCCAATAAGGATGGGAATTACTACAAGGCTGCCCAAGAAATGAATGAGGTACTCAAGCAGGCTGGTTTGAGTCTTAACATCAAAACATCTCCTGGCTCATATGAAAATATCAAAGAGCTTGGTGCTGGAAATGCTGATCTAGCATTTTCTCAATTTGATGCGAGAGGATTGATTAATGATTTGGGGACAGAAGAAGACAAAAAACTTCTTGACAATACCAGATTTTTAGCTCCGATAAGTAATGAAGTAATTCATATTATTATTAACAAATCATCTGGTATCGAGACTGTGGCAGATCTCAATGGCAAAAAAGTTGCATTGGGACCTCCAAACTCAGGAACAAGGGTTAGCGCTCTTTTAATATTAGTGTATAATGATATTTATCTTAAGGATAATCAGGATAACTTTGCTGTTACTCTAGAGGTAGAAGAATCAATAAAAAAAGTAATCAGTGGCGAACTAGATGCCGCCTTTTACACTACGACCCCGGGAGCCCCTTTACTCAAAAAAATTTCTGCAAATGAAGGAAGAAACATAGAAATTTTGTCAATAGATGATCTATCGTTTATTCCAGAAAGTGCGAATATTTATATACCCGGAAAAATTCCAGGAAAAACCTACCCATGGCAACAGGAAGAGGTTGGGGTAATCGCCACTTTTTCCTATATCTTGGTCAATCAATCCCTCGAACCAGAAAAAGTATACGAGATAGCCAAAACTATTTACAATAAAGCTTCTGAGCTGAAAGCCAATAATCCATTTTGGGCTGAGTTAAGCATCGATGCAGCTCAACGGGATATTTCGATTTATAAATTGCCCTATCACCCTGGTGTAGTCAAATTCATCGAAGAGCAGTAAGCTATGGAAATAGGGAATAGGGAAGAGAATAACTCGTTTACAGTCGGCGATCGCTTCTGAGAGTTATTCGGCTGATAACAATCCGAAGCAACTCCTGACCATCTTCCCGACTCCTTCTCGATCACCCGACTTCCTCCGTTCCCGATCGCCTTCGGAATCGCCCCCCTGAACGGATACAGAAATTTTTGGGGAAGTTAAGGAAATTTTTCCGAAGATAAGAATTTTTTTGAAGATAAGCCACCTTGTCCGAAGATAAGCAAGTTAAACCCTGCCAGAAGTCAATAGCTGAATTCTAATAGCCATATCAGATAAGGGTTTTTCATGAAAGGAACCTTAAGTTCGGTGCTTAAATTCCTAAACTTCGGTTGTTTAGAATCGGTCGAAGAGCGAAAGTATAAAGGTATACAAATTATTCAAACAGATAAGAAGCAACGTGAGCATCACAAACAACGGCTATCGATGGATTGCAACACCTGCCCCCCTCGCTGGTCGCTATGACGATATCTCATTTATTAGTCCCGATGTAGGCTGGGCCGTCAACGGCAACGGCCAAATCCTGAAAACTGAGGATGGCGGTTGCAGTTGGAAGCAACAGGCCCGCTTTCCGAATGTCTACTTCCGCTGCATCAGCATGGCGAACGAACGAAGCGGTTGGGCTGGCTGTACTACCCCGGAGAAACAGCTCTTCCATACCACTGATGGTGGGGAGAACTGGGAGTTAGTGACAAACCTGCCAGAGCACTATGGGAACCAAAACAACGCGGACGCGCCGTCAGCGGTCTGCGGACTGTGGACGCTCAACAAGGACTGTACATTCGCTTCGGGGACAAACTACCCCGAACGACCGGCACGGTTCCTCAAGACAGTAGATGGCGGCAAGACATGGTATGCCAGAGATATGGAAGATGTTGCCACCATCTTGGTTGACATTTACTTCCAAGACAAGCAAATCGGTTGGGTGGTCGGCGGTCGGACTACGACGCCGAATCCCCGACGTTCCGATGTGGTACCGACCGTTCTCAAAACTACAGATGGTGGCATAACCTGGGAGGACGTGCTCAAGGACAAGCAAGGTCAGGAGCTTAACCTACCCCTCGGTGAATGGGGTTGGAAGATCCAATTTCTGAAAAATGACCCTAGCTTTGGGGTTGTCGCCTGCGAGAACTTTCAGGCAGGTGCCATCCTGATCACCGAAGACGGCGGCAAGTCGTGGCGGCGTCAGGAAATCCTCAACACTGACAAAGAGATGATCAACGCGAATCTCGAAGGTATTGGCTTCCTGGATCGTAACACTGGCTGGGTTGGCGGCTGGGGAGACAAACTCGCCCACAGTGGTCGCACCAGCGGAACTACAGACAGAGGTAAGACTTGGATCGACCTGACCCACAGTTGGCCCCCCCCGGTTTCCGGTCAGGGCTACCCCTGTCCGCCCCGGAAAACCCGAGGTCAGTATATCAACCGTTTCCGCTTTATCGGCAACATAGCATACGCCTCTGGTAACACGGTCTACAAATATACCAATCAGGAAATATTCAAACCAACTGAGACAGAAGCGGCATCGGCCCGGTTCCTGACCTCGACGGATGACATTCTTTGTACCGATCTAGCAGAGATTCCCATCACCGTACCCGGAGGCGTGAAGTTGCTGTCTGTGGTGCTGTACGATCGCTTCGCGGGGAAAGTCCGTACCTTACTAGAGGAGAGCGATCCAGCGCTGGGCCAACGCACGCTGACTTGGGATTTACGCGATGATGCTGGCGAAAAGCTGCCTCCCAGTCAGTTCATGGTGCGCGTGACCTGCGACGATGCTTCGGAAAGCCGTTTGATCTTCCAAGATCGCACTTGGGATACCCCGGCGACCTACGCTGGAACACCACACCTACTCCGGGAGGATTGATACCATCATGAAGAAGCTTTATGAAATTCCTCTAGAAGCCCTTGTCCGGCGACTAGCGACCACCAGCGACCAGACTGCTGCTACCGCCCTGAACTTGGAGGAGAGTTCGATCGACCTCGAACCTAAACGCCAGCCTCGAGATGAGGCCGCACTCTTACTGACCGTTGGTGCAGAGGTCGAACACGCGCTCATGGTTCAGTATCTCTATGCAGCGTATTCGGTGCGGTACGATCAGCCGAACGATGAGTTGAAGGGACAGGTGCGCGGACTCCAGATGCGCTTGGTTCAGATCGCCCGCGAGGAGATGGGTCACTTAATGACCGTGCAGAACCTGCTGCATCTCATTGGCGCACCACTTAATTTCGAGCGCGAGCATTCCCCCTTCGAGAGCGAGTTCTATCCGTTCCGTTTCAAATTGCAAAAACTGACGAGGCACTCGCTGGCTAAGTACGTCACTGCCGAGCGACCCGCCGACATATCGCACTTGCCTCAGGAGCAAAGGGAAATGTTGGAGCAGATCGCTCGTCAGGCGCAATGCGACAACGACGGTTATCCTATTAAGCACGTCGGACCCATCTATAAACGTCTCATCGAGTTGTTCGAGAATGAACTCGAGGACGAGGACTTTCGCACCGACACCACCGAACTGCAAGCCAAGTGGCGGGACTGGGGCTACGACGAGAGTCTGCTGAATACCAAAAAAGATGATTATCGAAAGGTCTACGTTGATAACTTTGAAGGTTACGATCCCAGTAGGCTGCGCCAGCTTGCAGTTGAGGCACTCCAGACAATTGACAAACAAGGAGAGGGCTATAGCGACTGCACTAACTCTCACTTCCAGAGGTTTTTCCAGCTTTACAAGGATTTTGTAGAGCTAGAACAGCAAGGTGTAGATTTTGTTTGGCCCGTGGCTACGAACCCCAGCACCTCAAAGCCGCCGTCGAGATCCCAAGGCAACTGCTACTCCTTTGAAGCGGCGCGTGCGGCGTTTGAGGAAACTGGATACATTGCCGACGAGCGATCCCGCAACTGGGGACACCTGTTCAACTTCCGCTATGGGTTACTGCTTGCCTTTTTGACGCACTTCCTGCGCGTTAAGGGTTCCAGCTACGTGGCAAACGGCCCCGATCAGGGCGATCGCACGCCGCGTGGTCTGCTGCTACTCTGGACCTTCGACGAGATGCGGCAAGTCAAGAAGATCGCGGACAAGATGGTGCAATTGCCTCTGTGCAAACCTTACAAAGGCATCAATGCAGGCCCGCCATTCCAGCTTCCTTATACTCTTGCACTCCCAGATGAAGATCGAGCCCGGTGGCGCACGCATCTGGATGTGGTGTCTGCCTCCCTAAAGCTTGTACGCGACAACCTGCGGGCACCATCTGCTCCTGATGAGGCCGATCCTTTCCTGGAGGATCTACAGGCCGCAGACGAGAAGCGGGTACAGATCCTCAGAGCGCTGGCCCAAGGAAAGTCTATACCACCGGAAACCCAGCCCAAGGATTTCCAGAAGGTGGCGCATATCTTGGAGGAAGCTGTACGGGGATTCGGGATTGACGTTCACACCAACTTCTGGGCTGGCATCAATCGCGACCAGTTCGTCGGCCTGCACATGTTCAACCGTGACTTTATCTTGCGGGACGATAAAGGCAAAGGTGAAGACAAATGCAAGTTTAAGGCAGAAGGATCGGAGCTTGTTTCGCGGCTGGAGAATCCAACAAAAGCTGGAACCATGCCGCGATACAGACCCCATGTGGATCCCTCGCGCCAGCAGTTCGTCCGCGACTGGATTGATGCCCAAGCACCCGATAACGACCCGCCAGGGCAGATCGGCGTCAAGCACGAGGGTAACCCGCTTCCCGAAGCTGTTGGACAACCCTTCCACCAAGCAGTTGTTTCCACACTGGGTTATGCCGCTGACATCAGACCGCTGTTTCGAGATTTCGACGTGGAGACGCTCAAACAGCTTGATGACGTTGATTTGGACAACCTGGTCAGCGTGCGTGCTAATGTAGAGGCGCTTCAGCAGCGGCTGGAGTCGGGGACCCTTCCTTACGACGCTTCCTGGTCGCCCGATCGCATCGATCTGTTCTGCCGTTGGGTCGAGAGTGGTATGAGGGATTAGTTAGTTCGTGGGATTAGGACAATGTGATCTGACACTCCCCGAAATTGAATTTCAGTAGATCACAAACTTCTTGGTTGAGACTGAAACGGAGCAGGGAGCGGGGAGCGGGGGAGAAATTAAATGCTTGAAAATGTGATTATCCAGTGAGATTATTGAGTTTATAAGCATTTAAAGGGTGATTAAATCTTAATTTAAGCTTATTTGGCTTTAATTGACTCATAATTATCTCCCTTTCTCCCTGCTCCCTGCTCCGTTTCAGTCTTAACCAGTAACTTTTTGATCTACTGAATTTCGGGGGTTCTCAATCTCCCAGACTCAACTCTCCCGAATGAGAGTTCTTCGTCTGAGGCGCGAGAACTTTCCTGGCGAAAGAGAGATAATAACGAAAGCATTAATTTATCATAACAAGTTCGGAAGAGCCGTAATTACCAGTGATATTTGGACAACTTCTCCCGAAGGCGGTAGCTGAGTGGTGGGTACAGGTATCATCTCACCTCGGAAATCGAGCAATTGAACTAGAATTAGATAGGCAACTGCCAGAAATATGGAAATTGCTCCGGTGATAATCGCGACAATTTTTCCCTGTTCCATTAATTTTTCCTCAATCTTACAACTTAATATAATCCCCGACCTCAATGAAGGAGATCGGGGATTTCGTCTGATGTGTCTGGCGATCGCCCTGATGGGAATGATGGTTCAAAAATCCCAGGACGATCTAATTCCAGCAACTCATCAAAGCGACCAAAGACTTTTGTCCTCTCCTACCATCCTTTGTCAGATTGCTCTAAGACGTAGGTAGCGACATCCTCGATTTGCTGGGGACTTAAGCGGCCTCCGAAGGCTGGCATGGCATTTTTACCATAGGTGACTTGCTTTGTGATCGCCTCTATGGAGTTCATATCATACTTCTGGAGATCGCTCTTGCTCAAGGTTTTAGTGGGATTGACCACATTTTTACCGCCCAAGTGACAAGCATTGCAGTTGGCGGTAAACACCATTGCCCCTTTCGCTGCATTTCCGGCGAAGGCGGGACTAGTAAAGGTAAACGTGGTGGCTGCTAAGACTAGCAGGACAACTAAAAGTAGTTTTTTCAATGTAATCTCCTCTCGTTCGGATACTGAACTGATTACTATCGTCGGCAAATGTTAGCACTCCTGTCAACTGGTCGCGCCTAGGAGTCTTCCACTAAGTAGTTGGACACAATTAAAGTTAACTGTGAGGACAAGGCAACAGGCAACAGGCAACGAAGAAAGGCAACAGGCAACAGGCAACAGGCAACAGTGCACCCAGCGTCGACGCTGTCGGCTGGGCGCAACAGTAAAGCATTGAGGCTGTTTACATTTCTTAACTCAGGTGACAAAATTTATGTCGGACTACTTATACCGTAGATTGGTGATCCGACACGCAGAAATCTTTGACCGACGCGCAGAAATCTTCGATTTCGAGCATCGTCGAGCGTCGCAGTGATTGGGGAAAGGTGATTAGTTTTCCCATCACAGTACCCCCGGAGCCAGTCACCAGTCACCTCCTTACCAGTCACCTTGAACTGATAGGCTGTCCAACCTCTGTACTTATCAACTGGAGTAGTATTATTGAGAGGGGGAGAGGACAAATTACAGGTTTCGCCTCCTGGCTGATAAACACTTAAAAACCAAGCACTTATATTCTCCAAAGGAAGTGGTACATCCCGCCCCACTTCCTCCCCACCATCAAGATGATGGGGGATCCAGCGGGAAAATTTCAATCAAATTAACAGCAAAAATGTCAAACAAGCTGGGTTTAGTACTATCCACAATCTTGCTAGTCATTGCTAGCTTTCTTTTAGCCAAACCCGCCGCTGCAGCAACCTATACAGTAAAAATGGGAGCCGATAACGGGTTACTGCAGTTCGTTCCCGATACGCTCACCATTAAACCAGATGATACGGTGAAGTGGGTCAACAACAAGATGGCTCCTCACAATGCAGTCTTTGATAGCAGCAAAATGTCCCCTGCACTGGCAACGAAGCTGTCTCACCAGCAGCTGCTTTTTTCCCCAGGTCAATCCTATGAATCGACTTTTCCCAAGGATATCGCACCCGGTGTGTACCCCTACTATTGCCAACCCCACCGTGGTGCAGGCATGGTAGGAAAAATTATAGTGGAATAGTATTAAGTAAACATTGATTGCGAGCTTTAGCTGAACTGGGATGGATTCTCTGAGTGATTTGGCAACTGAATCGACGGCTGCTGAACCGATGCCAGTGGTGCAGACTTGGAATTTAGGCAAGTTTTACCGCACTGGCTTTTGGCTGAATAAAAAAATTGAATCCCTGAAGAACTGTTCCCTGACTGTATATAAGGGAGAAACCTTTGGCTTGCTAGGGCCAAATGGTGCGGGGAAAACCACACTGTTGAAGACACTGCTGGGCATTGTCCATCCCACATCGGGACGAGCAGTGTTGCTGGGACATCCAATTGGCGATCGCTCCGTTAAGCAACGTGTGGGCTATCTACCAGAAAACGCCTACTTTTACGACTATCTCACTGCTTGGGAGTTTTTGCAGTTTACTGCCGGACTGTTTCAAATCCCCAAGTCCATGCAGCAGCAACGCATCCCCCTACTGTTGGAATTAGTGGGACTAGCCAAGTCCACCGCTCGGAAGAAGCAACTGCAACAGTATTCTAAAGGAATGCTGCAACGGGTGGGCATGGCTCAAGCCTTGATTAATGACCCAGAAGTGGTATTTCTCGATGAGCCAATGTCGGGACTAGATCCCATAGGACGCTACCAGGTTCGAGAAATTATACTATCCCTCAAAGAACAGGATAAGACAATTTTCTTCAATTCTCATATCCTAGCCGACGTTGAACAAATCTGCGATCGCATCGCCATCCTCGATCGAGGAGAATTGATTTGCATTGGCTCTCTCGATCAACTCCTCGGCACGGCTGACTGCTATCAGGTGGTCGTCAAAGGTGGCAATTCCAAAGAACTGAAACCCTGGATTCGGGAACTAGCCTTTGAAGATGATTGCTGGTACGGTCAACTTAAAGGTGAACCCCAAGAGTTTCTCGCTACCCTCTCCCTAATGGGTGCTCAACTAATCAGCATGAAACGCGCCCGTGCCTCCTTAGAAGAATACTTCATCCGGCAAGTGAAAGAACGCGGAATCCAGTCCAGTCAGTGAGCAGCCACTCACACTTTCCTTCTCTTCGATCTGCGATGAGCGAGTTTTCCCTGCAGTAATCCAATTAACGCCACTCCAGTCATTGCACCAACTATAACCCAGGTCAGAGCCAAACCAACTACCTCGCCGAGGAAGAAGCGAGTAAGCAAGTGCAAAACTCCGCCGACAGTCCAGCCTAAAGACAGCCCAATTGACCAACACACGGCAGTTGTCACTATCCATCGCCAAGATGCAGGGACTTCTTTTCTCAGGACTAGCCATTGCCCCACTCCCAGCCAAAGTCCGCAAATTGCCCCAAATACAGCTCCGCAGAGCAATCTGATGCTCAAAATCTCTGTTCCGGGGGCAAACCAGCCAATCGCACCAAAACCACTGCCCGTCATTAATCCCCAACTAACCAGACTCGCTAAAATCCACCACCAAGCCTGGGAGATGCGCTGACTGAGAACCAGGGATTGAGCTAATCCAATCACGGCTCCCCCGATTGCCCCTTCCATAGGATCCAGATCGGGTCTTTCACCGACTTCAACTAAAAACAAACTGACCAAAAAGCCGAAAAAAGTCACCAATGCCCACTGCAACCAGAAACCAAATCCAATCTTTACAAGTTGTATAGTTATGCGAGAATTGAACATCACTGTACAGGGTTTTAACACTGACTTTTCACGGCATCTTTCTAGGGAACAGGGAACAGGGAACAGGGAACAGGGAACGGGGAATGGAGAGGGGGGAGCAGGGGAACATAGCGACGTTTTCTCCAAGCTTCAGCTAAATTAGCACAAACTGAGCCAGAAGACCGACGAATCTGGTCAGTTAAAGAATACTGTTCTTAGACTGGAAATTTCTTTGACTCAACAAAAATCTGCATAGCTGCTTCAAAAGCGAGTTGATAAACTTCCAGCTCTTGGTGAGTTTTAATTGGCTTACGACTCATTGGAAATATTTCTCTCCCTCTCTCCCCCTCTCCCTTTCCTCACAAGGGTAGGTTTTTAACAAAAGGGTGAGTCAGGATGATCGCACAAACGAAAAAATAAGCTTTTTCTCCCCCTGCTTCCCCTGCTCCCCCTGCTCCCCCTGCTCGTCTCAACCATAAATGTAA
>JBFRWF010000317.1:0-4366 GCA_051439465.1 Xenococcaceae cyanobacterium
CCTGTTTTGAGCAGGGGAGCAGGGACTCCGGAGCAGGGAGAGTAAATATTTCAGATACTATTATCAACAGAAAAACTGAATGAAAAACTTTCTTGTCAATTATTTCTGTTCTCAGCTCTTTCTGAAAGTACTATGCTCAGATGTTTTGCTCGAATTTCGCCGACATAAAAATAGCATGATTTTCCTTCGGAAAATCAACACCCTAGGAACAGGCAACAGGGAACGGGGAACGGGGAACGGGGAACGGGGAACATGACTACTATAGCAGTCCTATAAAGGGTTGTGAATCAAAACGCTACTCAAAAGGGAACTTCGGATCAGAGACTCGCCTTAAGTTGGTAGCCTCCTGCGACAAGTGATGCCAGTAGTTCCGCCCCAGAAACACCTCCCTGGTTTCTTATCCGTTACCTTGATTTCGAACCATGCCATATTTCCCGATCACCCTTGACAAAGACGTTGTAAACTTACCTTTGCTGCGGATTGAGGACGTGAGATGGATCTTGAATATCCTGATGATCTGAAATATCTTGACACCCACGAATATGTGCGCTTAGAGGGTGAGATTGCCACCATTGGCATCAGCGCCTTTGCTATCGATCAACTAGGTGACCTTGTATTTCTAGAGTTACCTGAAGTTGGCGACGCCGTCGAAGTTAGTGAAAGCTTCGGCACTGTTGAATCAGTGAAAGCTGTTGAGGATATGTATCCCCCCGTTTCTGGTACAGTTATCGAACGGAACGAGGCAATGATTCACTCACCAGAACTAATTGCAGAAGATCCCTACGGTGAAGGCTGGTTATTGAAAGTGCGCGTTGATAACCCTGATGACGAACTAGAGCACACTCTGTCAGCCGATGAGTATCGCGCCCAGGTAGAAGGGGAAGGGGAGGAATAGAACTTTAGTTGTTAACATTCGGCAACATAAGCTGAGAGCTATTGCCGAGGGTTTGTTACAAAATAATAAGTGGTAGCGCCAGTCTCAATACTGGTGACACCCCACAGCCCTTCTATTAAATCGGCTTCATATGCTTAATTTGGAGATCGCAGTTAACCAAGATGGAAAAAACAATCAGCAAAATACTTCAGCGGGAGAACCTCTCCCGCCTACCGATTCTTTCGTAAAACGGCATATTGGCCCTAGTGCTGATGAAGTCGAGCAAATGCTCAAAGCCTTGGGCTTCTCCACCCTTGATGCCCTCATTGAGCAAACAGTCCCTCCGGCTATCCGGCTTCATCAACCCCTAAAATTACCAGAAGCGCAAAGTGAGTATGCAGCCCTCGCTCAGTTAAAATCAATTGCCTCAAAAAACCTGGTATTCCGCTCATTCATCGGCATGGGCTATCACGACTGCATCACTCCACCCGTGATTGGGCGTAATATCTTGGAAAATCCCGGCTGGTACACTGCCTACACCCCCTATCAGGCAGAAATTGCCCAAGGAAGGTTAGAAGCACTGCTCAATTTCCAGACCATGATTATAGACCTCACAGGTCTGGAAATTGCCAATGCTTCCTTGCTGGATGAGGGGACAGCTGCCGCAGAAGCCATGAGCATGAGCTATGGTTTGTGCAAAACTAAGGCGAATGCTTTCTTTGTCTCTAATGTCTGTCATCCCCAAACCATCGAAGTGGTGCAAAACCGCGCTAGATCTCTAGGTATTGAGGTGATTGTCGGAGATCATCGCACCTTCTCGTTCTCTGGCTCTGCCGGGGAACGGCAGCCGATTTTTGGCGCACTGCTACAGTATCCAGCCACCGATGGCGTGATTTACGACTACCGAGAGTTTATCGCCAAGGCACATGAAGTTAAGGCTTTAGTCACCGTCGCGGCAGACCCCTTGAGCCTCGCTCTGCTTACACCCCCCGGTGAATTTGGAGCTGATATTGCCGTAGGAAGCACTCAGCGCTTCGGTGTTCCTCTAGGATTCGGGGGACCTCACGCCGCTTACTTTGCCACGCGAGAGGCTTATAAACGGCGGATTCCAGGGCGAATTGTCGGTGCCTCTAAGGATGCTCAGGGTAAACCGGCACTGCGTTTAGCCCTGCAAACACGGGAACAGCATATTCGCCGGGATAAGGCTACTAGCAACATTTGTACTGCCCAAGTGTTACTGGCGGTAATCGCCTCTATGTATGCCGTTTATCATGGACCAGAGGGACTCAAACGCATTGCCCAGAAGGTGCATCGGTTAACTGTGATTCTAGCGGAAGGGTTAAAGCGACTGAACTACAGTATTGCTTCAGAACCTTTCTTTGATACAGTACGAGTTGGGGTGGGGGATGCCAGTGCGAAAGCGGTTGTAAAAGCTGCTCAGGCACGGGGCATTAACCTGCGCCTCTTGGATGAGGGTGCTGTGGGTATCACCCTGGATGAAACCACCAAGGTGCAGGATTTACTCGATCTCTGGCAGATTTTTGCTGCTAAGGATGAGTTATCTTTCACAGTGGAAGAATTGGCACAGAAGGCTGAATTAAAACTTCAAGCCCCATTTGCCCGTACCAGCAGCTATCTAACTGAGCCAGTATTTAACCGCTATCACTCGGAAACTGAGTTATTGCGCTACCTGCACCAGCTAGAAACCAAGGACTTGTCCCTGACAACCTCGATGATTCCCTTGGGTTCCTGTACCATGAAGCTGAATGGGACTGCTGAGATGGTGCCGGTAACTTGGCCGGAATTCGGTAAGATTCATCCCTTTGTACCTTTATCCCAAACCGAAGGTTATCAAATCTTATTCGAGCAGTTAGAAGCCTGGTTGGCTGAAATTACTGGCTTTGCTGGGATTTCTCTTCAACCGAATGCTGGTTCTCAAGGTGAGTATGCGGGACTTCAAGTGATTCGCAAGTATCACGAAAAACGGGGAGAAGGACATCGCAATATCTGTTTAATTCCAGAATCTGCCCACGGAACTAATCCTGCCAGTGCGGTGATGTGTGGGATGAAGGTAGTGGTTGTTAAATGCGATCGCGATGGGAATATTGATCTGGATGACCTCAAGGCAAAGGCTCAGAAGCACAGTAATAACTTAGCTGCCTTAATGGTGACATATCCCTCAACTCACGGAGTATTTGAGGAACAGATTAAGGAAATCTGCGCGGTTATCCACAGCCACAGTGGGCAAGTTTATCTGGATGGGGCGAATATGAATGCCCAGGTGGGGTTATGTCGTCCCGGAGATTATGGAGCGGATGTCTGTCACCTGAATTTGCACAAAACCTTCTGTATTCCCCACGGTGGCGGCGGTCCAGGAGTGGGACCAATTGGGGTAATGTCTCATCTAGTACCGTTTTTACCAGATCCGTCATTATTCATTAGTCGTTTTTCATCTACAAACAACAAACAACCAAAAACCAACAACAAATCCATTGGTGCTATTTCTGCTGCACCTTGGGGGAGTGCGAGTATCCTGCCGATTTCCTGGATGTATATCGCTTTGATGGGAGCAGAAGGTTTGACGGAAGCGGCGAGGGTGGCAATTCTCAATGCTAACTATATCGCCCATCGCCTCGACCATTACTATCCGGTGTTGTTTAAGGGTAAATCTGGTTTAGTCGCCCATGAGTGTATTATTGATTTGCGACCCTTGAAGAAGCGGGCGGGAATTGAGGTGGATGATATTGCCAAGCGTTTGATGGACTATGGCTTCCATGCACCTACGGTTTCTTGGCCAGTTGCTGGGACAATGATGGTGGAACCCACCGAAAGTGAGTCTAAGGAGGAATTAGACCGTTTCTGCGATGCCATGATTGCCATTCGCAAGGAGGTTGAGGCGATTGAAGAGGGTAAGGTTGACCCTAAGAATAATCTTCTCAAGAATGCACCTCATACAGCAGAAGTCCTGATTGCTGGGGAATGGAATCGTCCCTATTCCCGTGAAGAGGCAGCTTATCCTGCTCCGTGGACGCGAGAACATAAGTTCTGGCCAGCGGTGGGACGGATTGATAATGCCTATGGGGACAGGAATTTAGTTTGTTCTTGCGAAGGTATGGAGGCTTTTGACATCTCCCCCGCTTGAAAGACGAGGGATTCTAAGCGATAGCTACGAGAGTGACTAGGCTTTGCCTCTGCTATCGCAGCGCGTCGCTGCTACGCAGATGGGGTGAACCCGCATCTCGGAGCGCCTGCGATATGATTTCTTTAGAAGCCTAAGTACGTCACATCGCCTGGGCAGTGTGAAAGCTGCCCTACCGACCTCGGCTAGGGTTAATCCTAGCTCTATCGTTGCTTTTCGGAGGATGTTATATCAAGTTCGGATAATCACTTATAAAAAAAGACATTTGTGTAGGTTGGGTTGAGGCAACGTTCTCGAAGAGCGGCGCTCGCGAAGCGCGTCGAAGACTAGCCTAACCCAACACCCATATCACT
>JBFRWF010000318.1:0-11356 GCA_051439465.1 Xenococcaceae cyanobacterium
CGAAGGCGCGAATATAAAAGGACCAGAAGCCTTACCACCTGTCCCCTGAGCCGAAGTTCCCTTTTGAGTAGCGTTTTGATTCACAACTCTTTATAGGACTGCTATACTAGTCACGTTCCCCGTTCCCTAGTTTTGCCTGTTGCCTGTTGCCTATTCACTGTTGCCTGTTGCCTTTTGATTACTGTCCCGGCTTAAGTGGATAGCCAAATGCCACTGTAATATTAAGAATTATGAAGTTCAATGAAAGAATTATCGATTATTCAGAAAACCTACGATTTAATTAAATATTATGTTCCTATAATAGAGAATTTCCCCAAGGTTCATAAGTTTACAATAGGAGATAGGATAATCAATCAGCTGTATGAGTTATTAGAGGGGTTAATCCAGGCTAAATATGCCAAGAGAAAGCTAGACCAACTGATAGGATTAAACGTTCAACTAGATATTTTGCGTCATCAAACCAGACTCCTACTGGACTTTCAACTAATTTCTGTAAAGCGTTACGAGTATGTTATTAAAAAGATAGACGAGATTGGGAAAGAAATAGGTGGCTGGATTAAAAAGCAGCGGGACAAAGAAAAGTAGAAGATATTGAGTTTAAAATATAAAATCTAAAATATCAATGAAGCGTTACGGTAACTTATATCGAAAAATCATTCAATTTAACAACATCCTTTTAGCGGCACGTAAGGCACAAAAAGGAAAGCGATTTAGAGACAATGTTCTGGAATTTAATTATCACTTAGAAAGCGAACTGCTTAAAATCCAAAAAGAACTGGCTGGTAAAACCTATCAACCAGGAGCTTACCGAACCTTTCACCTGAGAGATGCTAAAAGTCGCCTGATTTCCGCTGCTCCTTACCGAGATAGAGTGGTTCACCATGCCTTATGTAATATTATTGTCCCAATTTTTGAGCGAACCTTTATCAGTGATAGCTATGCGAATCGAGAAGGATTTGGAACTCATCGAGCGTTAAGAAGATTTACGGAATTTGCTCGGTCAAGTCGTTATGTTCTGAGTTGTGATATAAGAAAATATTTTCCCAGCATAGATCATGAAATTCTCAAACAATTCATTCGACGTAAAATCAAATGCAAAGATACTCTTTGGTTGATTGATACAATTATAGATAACAGTAATGAGCAAGAGACAGTCATTCATTATTTTCCTGGGGATGACTTACTCACTCCCCTACAGCGAAGGCGAGGGTTACCCATTGGTAATTTGACGAGTCAATGGGCAGGGAATATTTACTTAAATAGCTTTGACCATTTTGTCAAGGAACAGCTAAAAGCTACTAAATACGTGCGGTATGTGGATGATTTTGCTCTGTTTTCTGATGACCGGACATTTCTGGCTGATGCTCGGATAGGGATTGAAGAATACTTAATGGGATTAAGATTAAGAATTCATCCAATAAAAAGCCAATTATTTGAAACTAAGCACGGTGCTAGCTTTCTCGGCTTTCGGATTTTTCCAGATAGAATTAAGGTTAGAAACAGTAACTTACATCGAGCCAGGCGAAGGATCAAACGATTGCAAATCGACTATGCTAAAGGTAAAATTAATGAGCAAGATGTCAAGCAATCTCTGAGAAGCTGGGTCGCTCATCTAGAGCATGGAGACACCTGGCAGTTAAGGAAAAAGATATTCAGTTCCCTCGTTTTTACGAGGAGTTGAAGAGGGGATAGGCGACCCCGACTGCGGGGCGGTTCCTGAGGCAACAAGCCTCAAAACTGCCGTTCCGCGTACCGCGACAACAATAATTGGCGCGACGGCCGCAACAACAATAACGGTTTTCGTGTAGTCTGCGGTTCCGGGAGTTCTCTTCAAAGTGAGAGTCGGCAGGTGGGAATCTGTCGAGAGTGCGTCGAAGAGTTCAACCTATTCCTGCGATCGAGGCAACTCGTTCCAAAAATCAAGCCGAGTTGGGGAGCTTGGTAGGTTGTTTAACCGAACAGTTTCCCGACTCACCCAACCTCCACAGCCAGCGATCGCCGAATGGCATTAGAGAAACCAATTTTCAAGCACTAACCCATTAAAATCTTGAAAATCATCAACATTATAAATTGACATCCCTCCCCGTTGACTTATCCCGTACATCGACAAAAGGATCTTCCTCGTCAAAATCAATTCCTTCTAAAACCATCTGTTCTCTAAACTGTACTAACCTTGACCAAAAATCATCAACCACTTGAATATCAATCAATATTTCTTGACCATCGGGAAGGTTGACATCTTCTAATAACTCAATGTTTTTACCCTTTTTAATTCCTTTGACTACAGGCATCTTCAAGACTCCTTTTTTTATTAAAAAATATCACAACTGGTAACAGATTATAAATCCCCAATCAAAAACCTCACCTTAGCTAAGGTGTGTCTGCAAAGTCCCAAGTCTTATGTAGGACGAAGCATTTGGGGGACAAATTCTACCTCAATTCCAGGTTTTTCTGTCCCAATGCAATGCCGGTTCCAGGTTGGCACACAGACCCTAGAGTGTTTGGTTTTGGTGGGTTACGGCGGATAGTTGGTTAGTCGGTTAGTTTCATAAGTTATCCCCGCCTAACCCACCCTACGCATTGGTTTAATATTTTGTTGGTCGATACCCTCTAGGGAATTGGGAATAGGGAATAGAAGGTATTGAGTAAATAAATCTTAACACAGCTAGGGGGTGTCTGCAAAGTCCCAAGTCTTATGTAGGGGCGAAGCATTTGGGGGACAAATTCTGCTTCAATTCCAGGTTTTTCTGTCCCAATGCAACGCTGGTCCCAGGGTTGGCAGACAGACCCTAGAGTGCTTGTTTTTGGTGGGTTACGGCGGATAGTTGGTCAGTCGGTTAGTTTCATAAGTTATCCCCGCCTAACCCACCCTACGCATTGGTTTAATATTTTCTTGATAGATCCCCAGTTGTATCTTTAAGATTTCTTTACAATTGTCTGTGGCTCTCTCAATCTAAATTAATCTTAAGGATGAAAGGACAAGATTCTTCAAAAGAGTAATGACTAACAGCCAAAACGATTCTATCGGCCTATCAGAACTGATTGAGCAAGTTAAAGCGGAATTACTAACACCCCCAAAAAATAAAACTGCACCTTTTCTGTTTGTGGAATCAGTTGAGCTAGAGCTTCAAGTAACAGTTAAAAAGGCAGTTAAAGGTGGAATAAAAATTGATGTTCTCTCATTCGGTGGGGCAGAAGCAGGTGGTGGTATTGATCAAGATAAAATTCAAAAAGTGAAGGTACAGCTATCACCTTTGTATAGTAAAGACGAAATGAAGAGGTACTGTCAAGAGTTGCGCCCTGAGGCTGTACTTCCGTCAATCAACAATAGTTTAAAAGCAATCATCAAGGGAAAGGACTCTGGAGATGAAGGAGTGGTATAGAACAGTTATCCTCAGTTTGTAGACAATGAAACTACTGAAATTATTTTTAACCGTACCGCAAAGAGCAGAGCCAGGAGAAATCCAAATTAATGCCCAAGGAGAAACAGGTCAGGCAGTTTATCCTTCGCGCCTACCATTTTTTGAAGATGCAAAACGATGGCGAACCACCATTATTAAAGCCCTTGGTGCTGTTGCTTTTGATGCAGATAAGTTTCCTAAGTCCGAAGAAGGGAACTGGATGGTAAAGCAAGGACTACTTACCCCAGAGTGCAACCATTTCCATCCCCAAATGTTAGAAAAGATTGGACAAGGTATCTATGAGACTCTCTTTCCCCCAGGAAAGGGAAGGGATTTATTACAGAGAATGTTAGCCCGCCTTGAGCTAAATGAACAACTACATATTCAAATCCAATTTAGCGAAGAAATTGACCAGAGAGGACGTTTACCTGATTATCCTTGGGAATTAGCCTGTGACGAACGAGGATTCCTCGCTGAGCGAAAAGTGACCTTTTCACGCTTGATCGCCTTTGTTGAAAATATTCCTAAACTCCCACCATTAGAGAAAATTAAGGTTTTGCTGGTTTCATCTGCCGTTGGGGATAGGGAAATAGACTTACCTCCCCTGGACTCCCAAGAGCAAAGAGCCATACTCAGAGGTTTGAAGCAGGCTGAAGCGGAAGGCAAAATTGAGGTAGCACAGCTAAAATCACCGACCTTCAAAGGATTTGGAGATTACTTGACTGAAATATCTGAAGACAAAACGCCTCATATCATTCACTTCGATGGTCATGGCGTTTTTGGTAAACGTTGCAATAATGAGCTATGTCGGACTATTCACGAAAAAGTCAGAGCGATCCAATGCCGAAAATGTGGCTCTCCTTTAGACCCTTCACCCCAAGGTTACTTACTGTTTGAACCTAATTCCGAAGATTGGGACAAAGAAGCTGACTATATCAGTGCTACAGAAATTAGCGATCTGATTCAGAAAAGTAATCTCGATTTAGAACAAAAACCAGAACGAGGAGTTCGCTTAGTCGTTATGAGTGCTTGTAAAACAGGAATGGCACTGGGAAATGAGTCAGTTTTTAACGGTGTGGCTCAGAAACTGATTGAGCAGCAGATTCCGGCAGTAGTAGCCATGCAATACAATGTTACCGTCACAGGGGCAACTGCCTTTGCGGAAAGGTTTTATCGAGCATTGGGAAACGAAAAAGTCCTAACCACTGCGGTAACTCTGGGACAAAGTGCAATGGGAAGAGAGGGCAACCAATGGTATCGCCCTGTTTTATACTTAAGGTGGCAGGACGATCGAGGAGGACAGTTGTTTACTCAGTCATATAGCTCTAAGACAAATCAAAAAACCGTCAAACACGAACAAGAAATTGTGATGAATTTACAGGAGTTCATAAAAAATGGTATATTAAATCAATTAGCAGCTTCATTCAAGGAAGAGGTAATGGCTGATTTGTTATTAGACTCAATTGATTTTCCTGAGCATATGCGTCCTATGTTTCCTACTCAAGGCAAAACCTTGGGCTATTGGCAGGAAATTTGTAAGCAAATTCAGAATGGTGTTTTGCCTAAAGGAAATAACCTACAGTTACTTGTGGATGCGGCTGTAACTATTTATCCGGCTAATCCTGTTTTTCAGAAATATTGCAGTCAGAACCGAACTAATTAGAAGTTTCTGATTTATCAAGTTTATAAATAACCTGATTGTATGTGATTAACGATGAATTCAAATGAGTTCAAAAAAAATGGAATAATAAATCAATTTGCAGCTGTATTTCAGACTCAAGATAGAGCTGACAATTTGCTAGACTTAATTGATTTTCCCGATCTGATGCGTCCTCCTTTTCCTGATAACAATAGAACTTTAGGTTATTGGCGTGAAATTGGTAATCAAATTCAAGCTGGTGTATTGTCTACAGGAACTGACTTACAACCTCTAGTTGATGCAGCTGCCACATTTTTTCCTTCCAATCCTATTTTTAGTCAATATTGTAGCGATCACAATCAACCTACTGAAGAGAATCCGAACAATACCGAACAAGCAACTACCAGTACATCACAAGCACAACCAGTCAGCAATGATAACTTATTTACCATATTGATACAGGGTCGAAATGATGCCACAAATATTCTAGCATCAGCTCAAGTTGTTGCTCCAGCACAGAGTATATCACCAGATAATATCACCCTGCGATTTTCAGGAAATGGCATTGTTTTACTAGGACTCAACCATTGTAGTTCTGACGCAGTTGCATCCTTTTCAGAAGGACTTCGGACCATACTCCGCTCTAATCAAAATTCGGTAACCGTTAGTGTATTAACTGAAGATCCTCAACCCTATCTCATCAACCGCATATTTGTTGAAGGAGCAGATCAATCCCGATTTGCTATTGAAGATGTTAGTTCCGATACTCGTGTAGGAGAGGTTGCTCAAGCTGTTATAACAGAATATACCCCTGGAATGTCCCAAGATAAGACAGGGAAAAAACGAGGAGTTGTTGTTGACAAGATTAATGAAGATGGGTCAACAGAACGCCTCAAGGGAGATGATACATTGCATGAGGCCAATATTCAAGAAGATGATACCCTGAGTGTTTCTCCTGAAGCAACCGCAGGTTCTGTTCATCCTCAAATTCGTCAAGAAGCCTTAGCCCGTGCTAAAAATCAAATTATCGCTTATGCTAAAGCCCATCGGGGGTTTCAGGTTTCTGCTAATTCTCACACCACACCGACTGAGTATATCTTAAACTTTCAAGTACCCAGCTTTGCGCCACCGATCGCACCAGGAGAACCCCCTCAACCCATTGATAACCATGAAGTGTTCCTTGTTCTACCTGGAGCATTTCCCATGAAAGCACCTCAAGCTTTTTGGCAAACTCCTATTTTTCATCCCAATATCGATCTAAAAACGGGTTTAGTGTGTCTGGGAGATTTAGGCGATCGCTACCGTCCGGGTTTAGATTTTGGTAAACTATGTCAGTTGCTAATTGATATTGCCAGTTACCAGAATTACGCCGTACAGGAAGGTTACAACGAAGAAGCGCAAATCTGGGCATTATCTTCAGAAGGTCAGATAGCCATTGAGATGCGGGGAGGAAACTCAGTCCTTCGTCAGTTAATTCATCAAGTGCAAAATCCTCCAAAGTTGAACATCAAGCGATTGACTGATGAACAATAGGAACGACTATAAGATTGAACTTTACCGAGGAGACGACCGTAAACTCTTCGGGACAATTCCCTTTATGCCCATTTTACGGGAATCAATGGAACGGATACTGGGACGTTCTCTCCTGTTAGAATCTCTCTTCATCATGATTCACAATGTGCCTGAAGAACCTTTGCCGATGGAGTCCCCTATAGTTGAAAATCTTATCCCCACCTTCGGCTATACTTACGTCAGAGTGTATCAGGGGAATTTTTTAATCTACCAACATCCCCATCGCCTTTATGATGTTGTCACACAAACCCTTCGGACAAAACTAATGAATCAGTATCCAGAGGAAAAATGGTGGGGTTTCCGAGTAGATGTTCCTGGAATGCCGACTGTTGCATCCATGCGATCAATGGCTGCCACTTCAACCACCTATCCAACGCCACAGGTTAAAGGAAATATAGAAGTTCGTCCCTATGCACCTGGCGAAAAGCCAGGTTTTTCCATTCGTCGTCTAGCTGAAGCAGAACCTCCCATCAAAACCCTAGGTGATTTTGGAGTGACTGCCAATTCCCCAGTTAACTTACAAGGTTTATCAAGTCAAACAAACACGGTTACAAAACAATTCAAAATTCAAAATTTAACCGAAAACAACGACGATGGCAAAAGGGAAATAGAAGAGCACATCACGGCTGTGAATGCAACTGAATCCGAAGACCAAATAGATAAAATTCCTGTAAAAATTGTTTTAGGGCGATCGCTTTATCAAGACCTTTGCGAGCAGCGCTCCCTTTCCCAGAAGGTTGAAGAAGGCGGGTTTTTGATTGGTAAAGTCTATCGAGATGGAGATGATGAACAGACCTATCTACTAGAGGTAACCGATGCCTTAACTGCAAAATATACAGGAGCTTCGTTTATTCATCTTACTTTCACAGGAGATTCCTTTGTAGAAGTTAAACGCACCCTGCGTCAAAGTAATTTAGGGGAACGTCTTTTAGGGTGGTATCACACTCACTTATTTCCCGCCACTTCTGGATTTGGCTTATCTTCTATTGATGTAGAATTACACTTGAGTACCTTTACCATTCCTTGGCAGTTAGCAGGATTGATTAATATAGATAATAACCAACGTATATTACGGTTTTATGTGCGTCAGGGTAACAAAATGGTTCTATGTCCCTATTGGATTATTGATGTTGACTAATGAGTGCCACTGATACAGCATTGAGGGTCATTGAATGGGCAATGCTTAACCCTGAAGGGAGGGAAAGTATACCCCAAGGGGATCTAGGTGCCACAGAAAAACTCGCCAATCCTTCTGCTACTCTCAGTCAAGCTCTCGAACAGCTAACGGCTGTAACAGCAGCTAGATTGGGATTAGAAATGCCACTTTTAGGAGATAATCGTTCCCTTGGTGTAGGCGGAATTGTTATGGCGGCAGCTATGGGAACAACTAATCTAGAGTTAGCTCGTATTCTTCTTTCAGCAGTATCAGAGCCATCTTCTTCAGGGGATTGGGTAGCCAGACATGGTTTAATCGCCCCAGCTTTGCGGTTTCTAGCAGATGAGATAGCAGACGACTACCGAGAGCGATCGCCCTTAACAATAGTCTTAAATCGACCAGCAGCAGGGCAAGAAGGTTTGGCGATCGATATTGCTCTTAAACTTCTCGAACAACCAACAGCACGATTGTCCCTTATTCTGCATCTAGCAAAACCGACTCTAGATATTAAAGTTCGCAACTGGCGGTCTGATTTGCTTGAGCGTCTGCGCCTTGCTTCTGAAAGAGAAAGGAAATTTGTCCTTGATGTTTATGAAGCGATGATGATTTATCATCAACAGGAGGCACTAAACCAAGTCAAGGCTGCCTATGCCGTTATGACTGACCCCAAAGCAGCAAGTGATGAAGCCCTTTTGCAGGATGCTTTATCCATCGCCTCATGGTGGAAACCCCTCTGGGCAATTGAGCGTGCAGACGTTGATGCACTTCGCGTCCGTCGCTATCTTAGCTATACCTATCGCGAGGGCATTAAACTATTCCAATTGTCCCAGAAACTGAGCGCAGGTATTTAATTTTTTGTTATGATTAGTAGAAATCGAATTAAGCTAGTTCCTCTGATAGATGTGGAACAATTTCAAACACATCTATTCAATGATGAGTCATTAAAACTTCGAGAACTTCTCTGTCAAGCTCCAGCCCTTAGCACTTCTCCTCTTGATGAAAAGATCATGGAGCGAGAATTAAAACAATTAGTCATAACAATCGCTGATGAACCCTCAGATTGTCCTCTTTATCGTCCTCCAGGTTTGGTTATTGCTAACGATAATGGTAGTCAGTCTCAAGAGAATACCTCCCAAAAAGATAGCCAGTCTCCAGCCAAAGTTTCTGAGTCAGCGGCTTCTGTCCAAGATAAGCCAGAAACTCAGGCTGATGTCCTCTCAACACCCCCAGATGACAGCTTGCCAACTAGCATCAGGGAAAAAGATGCAGTGCGATTGGCTTATGCCAGGAAAATTGATAGTGCGGCATCGTTTCTGAGGGCAGGACTTTCAGTTTTAATTGTCTGCGAAAAGTTGGTAGTTGCACATCTGTGGCGAGAAATGGCAGTTAGAGCTAATCTTAATCCAATTGAGCTGACTGTACCTGAAGCAGAAGGAGGAGGATTGGTTCCTCAAAGTCTTCGTCAGCGCCAATTAGCAACCCTTAAAAATTTAATTAACGATCTCAAGCAAGGAGATGTGTTAATTATTCCCCATCTTGATTTACTAGCAGGGGGAAGTGATACCAATTTACCCACAGAATCTAGAGAACTAATTGAATTAGTTTACAAAGAAAGCGATCGCCTAATCCTCGCTTTTGCCGATCGTTCTCAAGATCTTCCTGAAGTGTTAGCGGCGCGATTTGCCGTTCGGTTGCTCATTACTGGAGTATCTCGCACCGTCGTTTATCCCAATGGGGACGAAAAATCCATTGGTAGAGCCTTAGTCACCGCAGACGAAGCAGCCCATTTTGAGGATTTTGAGCCAGAAGGGCTTTACAAAAATGTAGCAGGGATGAACCCCATCCGATTACGTCATGCTATCAAATATGCAGTTCAGGAGCAAGCAGGAACAGGGAAAGTCCCAGTCACCAGCCTCTATCAAGCGATCCGGGCATTTAAGGCTCAAACCTCCGTTAATTTTGAGGTTCCTGATGTCAACTTCAATGATATCGGGGGCTACGAAGAAGTCAAGGCAGAACTAGCAAGGGCTCTTAGGTTAATGACAGGGTCCTACAACCTCCCCAACGAGAAGTTACGGCAAGAGTTAATTCCCCGAGGATTTATTTTCCACGGTCCCCCCGGTACAGGCAAAACCTTATTTGCCAAAGCCATTGCCAACCAACTCAATGCTACTATTCAGGTGGTTTCTGGTCCAGAAGTTACGGATATGTATGTCGGGGAAAGCGAACGAAAAGTCCGAGAACTTTTTGCTGAGGCTCGGCGCAATGCCCCAGCGGTTCTAGTTTTTGATGAGTTTGATTCCATTGCCGCTCAGCGTTCTGGACGAGATGACGGCGGAACCAGAGCAGGAAATGCCCTAGTTGCTCAAATTCTTACGGAAATGGATGGTTTTCGTCCCGATGTGCCCATGTTGGTTATTGGCACAACCAATCGGCTTGATATTATTGATGAAGCACTGTTGCGCCCCAGTCGCTTTAAAGCGATCGCCATTAACCGACCCAATCTTACAGCGCGACGAGCCATTGCTCAAGTTCACGCTGGGCATTTTAACATTGAGATCTCCTCGGAACTTCTGGAAGTAATTGCGGCGGAAACTGAGGGCATGAGTGGGGATGACATTCGCTCTATTTTCCGTGATGCTTGTGTGGGTTTATACTGCGAAAAGCCACCCCGTCCGGCTGATGCCTATCGCCTTGGCGAATTAGTAGGTTTGCTCCGCAAGGGGGTTACAGAACGAACTGCGAGTGCTGCTGAACGTCGAACCTCAGCTTTTGAGGGGATTCCTTTTGGAGAGCGACCTAAACCAACAGTAGCAATGGTCTCTCTGACACCGCCTTCCAGTGAGGAGAATGACAATACAAGAGAATCAGAGGAAAATCCGGAATTGAATCATGAGTAATGAACAATCTCAAAACGATCGACTTACCTCTTCTCAATACTTAGAAAAAGCCGCCCAATGCTATATCAAAGCGGGATGGTTAGATGAAGCAGGTCGAGTCTTGGAAAGTCTAGGAAAATATAGCCAAGCAGCTCAATGCTACTCAGAACAAGAAAACTGGGAAAAAGCCGCCGAGTGCTATAGAAAAGAACCAGATTGGTCAAAGGCTGCCCAATGTTACCTCAAGGCAAACCAACCGGATGCGGCAGTAGAGTGTTGGCATCAAGGAGGAGAACCCTTAAAAGCCGCGTGGATCAGAGCAGATTCCCTAAAGCAGAGATATCAACCCCTAGCAATCTTGGCAGAGTTAACCCCAAAAACAGACACAGAAGCTCTAGAAATAGAACTAATAACAGCCAGATGTCAAGCTAGTCCCAGAAAGAACAGCCAAGCAGCCGGGAGCCTGAGAAAGCTATTAGACTTTCAGCTAAGTATAGGGGACAAACACCTATATGAATGGGGATTAAGAATCGCACAAGTTATAAAAAGACCAGATTTAAGGGCCTTAATCTACGCAAGAGCAGTAAGAGCGAAAATCCCTAATGCCATTGAAGAATGGGAAAAATGGGCAATTGAGAAATTAGGAGACGCCACAGGAATACCATTACCAGAAGAATTGGAATCCTGTTCTTTCGAGACAGTGAAGGTA
>JBFRWF010000319.1:0-13398 GCA_051439465.1 Xenococcaceae cyanobacterium
GACGGCTTGTGATAACACGGCTGGATAAGGGTTTCAGCCGATGAATATAGCCGAAAATCGGGTCAAATGGTCGCTCGCCAGAATGACTGCAGCATAAGGCTTTGGGGTACTTGTGTCAGGCAGTCAGTTTCGGCCCTGTTCAATCAAGACCGGGTTAATCGGCTCGCAAAGGATGGTGATCGGAAACACTAAATAGCTAATTTCCTTGCTAAACTTGTCCATAGTTCGGCAAAGTGGACAAGTTTTATGGCAGTTTTTGGACAAAAAAAAGCACGAGCGCAAAAGATTCTCGACAAGATATCCGTGCTGAAGAATCGCCGGGACACTTTTTGAACAAGTTTTTTGCATCGCAGCCACTGGCTCAGTTAATTTAACATTGTCAAGTTAATTGCTATTTTTTATGAGTTATCATGTCATTTACGACGGAAATTGTAATCTGTGCGTCACATTTACCCAGCTACTAGAAAAGTTTGACAAAGGGCAGCTATTTGACTACATCCCCATGCAAGAGGAAGCTACCCTGAAGCAATTTGGCATTACTTCCCAAGATTGCCAGATGGGAATGATTTTGATTGATGCCAAGAAACCAGAACGTCGTTGGCAAGGCAGTGATGCGGCCGAAGAAATTGCGCGTCTGCTGCCGATGGGGAATGTATTTATTGCCACATATCGCTCTTTACCAGGAGTGAAGTGGATGGGCGATCGCGCCTATGAACAGATTCGCGACAACCGTTATAACTGGTTTGGTAGGCGGGATTCTACTTACCACTCTGCTTACCCAATTGGTTGCAGCATCGCGAACAACTGTCAAGATTCAGTAGATCTTGGGAGGTCTTAGATTGAAGGCATTGCATAAGATTAAATTACAAATTATCCCGTGCAACGCCGAGTTTTGGGAGTTTTAAGTAGAAAATGCACATATCAGTTATTCGATTAAGTATAGCTCCCTTGGTAACAGCAGGAGTCCTGGCATTAGCTGTTCCAGGTAAGGCTGCGTCAATCTCTCCTGTCTACACGACCACTTTTCAGGACGCGGTAACCGGAGACAACGCATTCATCGGCACAGTGCCCGGCAACAACGATTTCAAGCGATACTGGGATATCGACCCAGTCGCCGACAGCTATCAGAACGAGTTCTACGAGCGTCCCACTGTCCAAACTTATGTGGTGATCGAAGAACAAGACAGCGGCAACGAGAAATTCGCCGCTAACGAGTACTTTGAAAATCTTGACATCGTCGAGGGCAAGGTGGGATTCGACGACGAATTCCTCTACTTCGCCATTGAACTGTTCGGTCGCGACAAGAGCACATCGGACGGCGTCGATACACCAGAAGGGCTTATCTACGAATACGGCGTTCGCTTCAGCACAGATCCTGATGGTCGCAATGGATTCCTTCTCCGGACGGATCAACCCGAACTCAAAAACGGCACGACATTTGGAACGCTAGGTAACCTTGGGTTCCGCGACACTGACGGCGATGTTGGGGGGGCAGCCCTAAAAAGCGGTGGCGGTCTTACAGGTCTCTCGGTCACAAAAGAGGATAACCCCAATGAAGAGACTGACCTGAACGGCTTTGACGAGCAGGTGATAGCTGATGGTAAGAAGAAGGAAGACCCGAACAAGGACGCAGAAGTTCTGTTCAGCCGGATCGATCCGACGAACGATAGGATTGTCGAGATTGCCTTCGCTTATAAGGCGTTCGGTTTAGATGCCGATTTTCCGTCGCTCATTCAATACCTCGACTTACAAGCAATCAAAGGAGACCCGCAAGACCCGCAGAATTACTTATGGAACGACAAGTACAACAAGAGCGAGGCGGGCTCGCCATACAGGGCCACGAGCGGCGACCTCTCCAAGTCGGAGTTTGGCACCCAAGGGCTCGAAAATATCTACGAATTGGATACGCTTCGAGGAGGTCAAATCGCCCCACCTATCGTCGAAGTCCCGGAACCCTCCACTATCCTTGGCATAGGTCTAGCTCTAGGACTCGGAGCATTGTCTTTAAAAAGAAAGAAAATAGAAGACGAGTAAAAGCACTGGTTATCGATTACAATACCAAGTTGCATTCAAACATAGTAGGTCCGAATGTAGGGGCACGGCATCATCAACACAGATGGAGCTAACCAAGATATTTATGTCGCCGTGCCCTACTACCTTTGACGGCAACTTGGTATTGGGTTGATACCTAAGTTTGCATTAGGTTTTCTAGAGCGGATTAAACAACTCAAAGACCTGTCGGCAGAAGTATTTAAGCTTTTCTCCCACATCATCCGCAGGTCGGTACTTGCCGACAAATTGCCAGTTTTCAACCGTTGAGAGTCGCCACGCTTGTCCTTGATGATTGAATCCTGCCGTTTCCACCCCAATTAATCGCGGGGAATCATCCAAGGTATCTTTGTGAAAGCGAATCTGCACCAAGATACTGCGGCTTTGGAAACGTCTACTCCAGCCGGGGAAGTGAAAGCCAATATCAATCGAATTCGGATCGACTAAATTGCGGGTGTCAGGGTCATTTATCCAGGGTTTGAGGTCTGCCTTGGCGTCAGGAAACTCAGACTTAAATAAATTGACAATCGCGGCAATTTTAGTAGTAACGTCTAAGCCTTTTGCTTGTTCAGCTGCGTTCACTTAATATCTCCTCTAGTTAACTGCTGTTAAAGGACTGCTTAAATATTTTCTATAAGCTAAAACAAATCTGCTGTATTCTTTGACAAGATTTCAGCAGGCATTGGTCAGTCGCTAGTCTCAGTAGATCACAAAGTCAGTTTGAGACAAGGGAGTTTTTGGGAGGCGATCGCCTCACAGGGAGAAAACTTGCCCGAAGTCCCAGAGAACGGTAAGCTCATGACGAGCAGATGTCAAGGGGACAACAAACAACTGTGTCAATCACTGAACATTCAATTGAAGTAGGAGCGCTAAAATGGTTTTATCGGGAAGCAGCGCCAAAGGGTGACAGCGACAAATCGCCAGTGCTATTTCTCCATGGCTTGCCCTCTCAGAGTTATAGCTGGTGTGAGATTATGCCAGAATTGGCAGAAAAAGGGTTTAGAGCGATCGCACCGGATTGGATTGGTTCTGGTTTTTCCGCCCAACCAGATCGGCGAGACTTTGCTTATACACCAGATGCTTATATTGAGGCATTAGCAGCCCTGATTCCAGCCTTAGAAATTGAGAAATTTTCCCTAGTTGTGCAGGGATTCCTCGGCTCAGTTGGTCTGCAATACGCCCTGCGCTATCCTGAGCAAATCGAGCGTTTAGTCATACTTAACACCCCCCTATCCACTGCTGCCAAGTTACCCTGGCAAATGCGACAGTGGGGACTGCCTCTAATCGGTGATATATTAACCCAAGATCCGCTTTTGGTTGACCGCTCCCTAGAAGGGGGCAGCGGTTTTGTGATTTCGGATCAGAACCTAGATGTCTATCGTAAACCCTTCCTCAAGAGTTCTGATGCCGGACGTGCGCTTGTGGCAACTATCCGGAACCTTAAGCTGTCCGAGTCAATGTCAGAATTGGAATCCGGCTTCCCCAACTGGACAAAGCCAACCCTGATTGTCTGGGGAATGGCAGATCCCTGGCTTCCCTCCTCCGACGCAGAAAATCTTGCCAGTTCCCAACCGAACGCAGAACTGGTAAAACTGGAAGAAGCGAAGCATTATCCCCAAGAGCATTGGCCGAAAGAGATTAGCGAAGCAATCCTCAAGTTTTTGCGTCGTCAAGTTTTGTAAGTGGGCTGATCCTTGAGAAAATCAGTATTGAGTTGTTGAATTGCAAAAATAAAGTTATGATGGCAAGTTTTCGATCTATTCTGTCTTTGATTTTGGTACTGGTGATGACATTATTGGTCAGTTGCGCCGCACCTAGTGCGACAAAAGCACCTACTACATACACAGCCGAGAAAATTGAGCAAATTCAGACCCTTCTCGCACCTGTTCAGGCTGCGCGGGAGCAGATGTCGGAACTCGAAAGCCTCATCGAAGATGAAAAGTGGGTTGACACGGATACTTTTATTCATGGTCCTCTGGGACTACTGCGGCAGGAGATGACCTATTTGTCTCGCGATCTGTTACCTCAAGACCAAAAGAAAGCGAGTCAATTGGCTAAGAAGTTATTTATTGACTTCGAGCGGCTGGATGCAGCGGCAAAAGATCGAGACTATGGTACAGCTGTGAGCCAATACCGCGAGGCTTTGAAAGACTTTGATGCCTTCTTGGAGCTGATTCCAAGTGCATAACTACTGGTGAGAGGTGACTGGTGAGGGGTGATTGGTGATTGGTGAGAGGGGAAAAACTAATCCTTAATCATTAATCATTAATCACCGATCGCCAATCACTAATCTTCTTCTAGGACATCGGTCAAGTATTCAGACTTGACAGAATGCTGCGGTTGTGGATATAGGATTTGGATTTTTGGGTAGGTAAAGTGTATGGGCGGATAGAACGCGGATGACGCGGATGACACGGATTATCACGGATTTTGCTCGCCAACACTTGGCGACTACCCCTTTTTGAAGGAAGCAGGGAACTTCGGATCAGGGAACAGGGAACGGGAAACGGCGAATAGGGAGTAGGGAAGAAAAAGAAAGAAAATTGATAAAGGGGATTTTAGAGCGTGTTTGAAAAGTCGATCGTAGGGTGGGTTAGGCGCGGCTCCTCTGGAGTTGAAAACAAGTAAATGGTAGATTCCAAGCGCCGTAACCCACCACTTTTGATGCTCTGCTCCTTATATACAGACTTTTCAAACACCTTCTTAGACCCGGATTTAGTATGAAACGGTGAGCGAGTTACTCTGTAAAATAGGAGGATAAAATAAAGTGTCTTAAGCTTAAGGATTGAGCCACGGGTATAATCCAAAATCGAATGATGATTGATTTAATACAATTCTTTAGAGCCATAGATCCTGGCGAGAGTCTAAATATCAAAAATCCTGAACAGCGGCAGTATTATATTGATTTTTCCTCGGTACGGGGGGGCAAAATCATCGAGGAACTGAAAGAGAATATCACCATTTACTATCGGGATCGACCTACCTGCGATCTCTTTACCGGACATATTGGTTGCGGTAAATCCACAGAGTTATTGCGGCTTAAGGCAGAATTGGAGGAAGAAGGTTTTCATGTGGTCTATTTTGAGTCCAGTAAAGACCTGGAAATGGCGGATGTGGATATTGGCGATGTGTTGCTGGCGATCGCTCTTCGTGTCAGTCAAAGCCTTGAAAACCTCACAATCTCAGAACCCAGAAGGCTGGGGAAGTTGCTGCGGGGAGCTGCTAAGCTGTTGCTAACTGAGATTGAGTTTCAGAAATTTGAGCTAGGTTGGCCAGAAGGTATAGGTTTGCCAAAAGGCTTAAAATTCGGTTTCAGTGCCAACAATCAGGGCGAGTTCTCTGTGGCAATGGGTATTGGCACGATCGCGGCTAAGGCGAAAAGTGATGCTACCCTTAGAGCGCGACTGAATCAGTTTTTGGGACCTCAGAAAAATGAGCTGTTGACAGCTATTAATCAGGAGTTGATTAAACCGGCGATCACCCAACTGAAACACCAGGGAAAAAAAGGACTGGTGGCGATGGTGGATAACCTCGACCGAATAGATGCTCAAAACAAGAATTGGGGTCGTCCACAACAGGAATATCTCTTTGTGGATCAGGCAGAGTTTTTGCAAAAGTTGAATTGCCATCTAGTTTATACCATGCCCCTGGCGTTGAAATTCTCCGATGACTTTGGCAGGTTGATGATGCGATTCCCCAACGACCCAAAGGTGTTGCCGATGGTACAGGTGCAGTTAAAGAACGGCGATGACTGCTCCGAGGGGATGGCACTGCTGCGACAGATGGTGCTGGCGAGAGCCTTTCCAGACTTGAATGAAACGGAACGCCTCAACAAAATTAGCGAGGTTTTCGATCATCCCGACACCCTAGATCGTTTGTGTTGGGTGAGTGGCGGTAACGAGCGAGACTTGCTGCAATTGCTGATGGATTGGATTAAGAAGGATAGAAAGCAAGGTTTTCTTTGTCGTAAAACCTTGGAAAAAGTAATCCGCGCTCGTCGCAATGAAATAACGATGTACATTGACGATCGTCAATGGGAGCTGCTGCGGCAAGTTAGGCTAAGGAAAAAGGTTAGCGGGAACCAAGGCTACCAGAATTTGATTCGCAGTCGGCTGGTGTTTGAATACCGCGATCGCGGTGAGTCTTGGTTTGATATCAATCCGATTTTGGCAGATGCTCCCGAGTTAAATTCATGAGCGATTCCCACCGACAGGAAAATCTTCCCGCTGACAATCAGTCTGAGCTAGAGGAATTGGCTTGGACGATAGATGCTTATCAGGGTAAGTTTTTGCTAATTTTTGCTCGTTGTAACTATGCCGATTTGCGATCGCGTCTCGTCCAAAGCTTGCCAGAACTCTGTCAAGTGGAAATCCGCACCCTTACCCTCAAACCCTCTGACACAATTCTATACAACACTATTCGCACTCAATTAGGAAGCCAAACACCTGATGCGCTGATGGTTTTGGGATTAGAATCGGTGCGCCACCTAGAACAGATGTTAGCTTCAGCAGATCAAGTGCGGGAGGAGTTTCGGAAAAATTTCCATTTCCCTTTAGTGTTTTGGGTTGACGATATAGTCCATAAAAAGCTGGGGGAGTCGGCTCCTAATCTTGAAAGTTGGGGAACCAGTACAAAATTTACCATCGCCACTGATGAATTAATTGAGTTGCTCAGGCAAGGTGCAGATGCTATTTTTGCCCATGCTCTCTCTACCGATATACCTAGCCTCTTTGTCTCTACAGCTATCAGTTCTTTAGATTGCCGAGAAATTGAAGCAGCTGTCGGAGAATTGCAGAGTCGAGGACAGGAACTAGAACCAGTCCTCAAAGCCAGTCTAGAATTTACTCTCGGTCAAGAGGCGTATCTCCAGAATGATTTTGTAACGGCTTTAGAACACTATCAGCGAAGCTTGGATTTTTGGCAATCTAATTCCCCCGTGCCAGAAAATGTAGGAGCGGGTTTAGCCGCTCGGTCTGGGGATAAACCGATAACCTGTCAACAAAACCCGCCCTCTTTCCAATTGAGAGAGGGAATACTGCTATTTCACATTGGACTATGCCATTTCCAGCAGGCAGAGCAATCTTCAGTCGAAAATACGACCCACACCCAAAGCCGTGAAACCTTACAAGGGGCAAGAAACTATTTTCAGCAGTGCCTAGATACCTTTGAGGAGGCTAACTGTCCCGATTTAGTTGTTAAATTTATCCAACCCTTGGGTGAAGTGCTGCAAAGATTGGAAGAATGGGACGATCTACAACAACTGGCTCAAAAAGCTCTAGCTCTAGATACACAAGAGACACAATACCTTGCGCCTATACAGGGATTTTTGGCGGCGGTGGCTCTAAAACAATCCCGTGGGCAAGATGCCAAGAAAGCCGCTCAAACTGCTCTAGATCTTGTTGCTCAAACAGAGGTAAAACAGCCTCAGCTCCAAGGTCGATATTTGTTCTTGCTAGCTGAAGCAGAACACAATTTAGGTCAACCACAAATAGCAATTAACCATCTGGAGAGAGCGAGGGACATTGGCGTTGAAGATGAACCGCAGCTTTACTTTCAGATTTTGGAGAGATTGCGGAAACTCTATTTAAAGCAGAAGCAGTATTTTAATGCCTATCGAGTTAAAAAACAGCGGCAAACTGTTGAGCAGCAGTATGGCTTTCGGGCGTTCATTGGGGCAAATCGCATTGAGACAAAACCACAGGCAAAATTGCTGGTAGCGCAGACAGAAAATCAAGAAACTGTTGCGCCAGAGATTATTGCTTTTGGTAGAAAACGGGATGTCAAGCACTTGGTTGAGCGGATCTTGCGCCCTGACTGCAAAGTGATTGTGATTTATGGTGATTCCGGAGTGGGAAAGAGTACCCTGGTGAATGGGGGACTGGTTCCCACTCTCCAAGGGACAGCCATTGGTCTCCAAGAGGTTTTACCCGTGTCTATGAGGGTTTACACCGATTGGATGAAAGAATTGGGGAAAAGACTAACAGAGGCTTTGGAAAAGAAGAAAATTCCTTTAACCAAGCCTCTAGAAACAGAAGCCGCTATTCTGGAACAGTTACAGCACAGTGAAGCTGAAAATCTGCGGGGGGTGCTGATTTTCGACCAATTTGAAGAATTCTTCTTTGTTGACACCACCAAAACACGAAGGAATGAATTTTTTGAATTTCTGGGAAAGTGCCTCAATATTTTACCTTTGAAAGTGATTCTGTCCCTGCGCAAGGATTATCTGCATTATTTGTTGGATATACCAGGAATGGAAAAGATCAATGATGACATTTTGAGTAAAAATATACTCTACCCAATTGGTGATTTTTCCCCTGAGGATGCTCAAGCTATCATTGAGCGACTGACGAAGCGGTCTAAGTTTCATTTGAATGATGCTTTAATTGAGCAATTGGTGCAAGATTTAACTGATAAGGGGAAAGTGCGCCCCATTGAGTTGCAAGTAGTGGGGGCGCAACTGCAAGAGGAGAAGATCCAAACTCTGGCTGAGTATCAGAGTTCTGGCACTAAGAAAGAATTGGTCAAGCGCTACCTAAATTCAGTGGTAAAGGACTGTGGCGAGGAAAATGAGCAAGCGGCGAATCTGGTGCTGTATTTGCTCACCGATGAACGGGGGACTCGCCCCCTTAAAACCAGGGCAGAATTGGAAGCGGAGTTAAAGGTGTTAGCCGCAAATTTTACTGTAGAAGCTAGCAAGTTGGATTTAGTCTTAGAGATTTTGGTGGAATCTGGCTTGGTGTTTTTAGTACCGGAAACAAACGCTGATCGCTATCAATTGGTGCATGATTATCTAGTTAGTTTTATTCGCGAGGAACAGTCACTGGAAATTGAGAAATTAATTGCCCAATTGAACGAGGAAAGGGAGCAACGCCAAAAGCTAGAAAGGAGTATTCAACAGGTCAGAAAAGAGTTAGTATCGGTACAAGCAGAACGAGAGCGCATTAATCAAGAGGTTAAACAAGCTCAGGAGCAGTTCAGGGAAGCAGAAGCAGCGAGGAAAGAAGCCCTGTCAGGGACAAAACTAGAGCGCAGAGGTAGAAATGCTCTGTGGCAATTTGAATTTCTTGAATTTCAAAAATTGGAAGCCTTACTATCAGCAATGCACGCTGGAAGAGACTTGCAAAAGCTGGTCAAGGATGGGCGACCCCTACCAGACTATCCCGCAGCTAGCCCCATCCTGGCGTTACAAACAATTTTGGACAAGATTCAGGAGCGCAATCAACTCCAAGGGCATCAGGACTGGGTCAATAGCGCCCAATTCAGCCCCGATGGGCAGCGCCTGGTCACCGCCTCATTTGACCAAACCGCCCGGCTCTGGGACGCTGAGGGCAAGGAACTGGCGGTCCTCCAAGGGCATCAGTCCGAGGTCATAAGCGCCCAATTCAGCCCCGATGGGCAGCGCCTGGTCACCGCCTCCCGAGACGGAACCGCCCGGCTCTGGAACGCTGAGGGCAAGGAACTGGCGGTCCTCCAAGGGCATCAGTCCCCGGTCAATAGCGCCCAATTCAGCCCCGATGGGCAGCGCCTGGTCACCGCCTCAGATGACGGAACTGCCCGGCTCTGGGACGCTGAGGGCAAGGAACTGGCGGTTCTCCAAGGGCATCAGAACAGGGTCAATAGCGCCCAATTCAGCCCGGATGGACAGCGCCTGGTCACCGCCTCCCGAGACGGAACCGCCCGGCTCTGGGACTCTGAGGGCAAGGAACTGGCGGTTCTCAAAGGGCATCAGAACTGGGTCAATAGCGCCCAATTCAGCCCCGATGGGCAGCGCCTGGTCACCGCCTCAGCAGACCAAACCGCCCGGCTCTGGGACGCTGAGGGCAAGGAACTGGCGGTCCTCCAAGGGCATCAGGACCAGGTCAATAGCGCCCAATTCAGCCCCAATGGGCAGCGTCTGGTCACCGCCTCAGATGACCGGACCGCCCGGCTCTGGGATGCTGAGGGCAAGGAACTGGTGGTCCTCCAAGGGCATCAGGACCGGGTCAATAGCGCCCAATTCAGCCCCGATGGGCAGCGCCTGGTCACTGCCTCAGATGACCGGACCGCCCGGCTCTGGGACGCTGAGGGCAAGGAACTGGCAGTCCTTCGGCATCAGGGCCGGGTCTATAGCGCCCAATTCAGCCCCGATGGACAGCGCCTGATCACCGCCTCAGATGACCGGACCGCCAGGCTCTGGGACGCTGAGGGCAAGGAACTGGCACTCCTCCGGCATCAGGGCCGGGTCTATAGCGCCCCATTCAGCCCCGATGGACAGCGCCTGGTCACCGCCTCAGATGACCTAGCCGCCAGGCTCTGGGACGCTGAGGGCAAGGAACTGGCAGTCCTCCGGCATCAGTTCTGGGTCTATAGCGCCCAATTCAGCCCCGATGGGCAGCGCCTGGTCACCGCCTCCTGGGACGGAACCGCCCGGCTCTGGGACGCTGAGGGCAAGGAACTGGCGCTTCTCCAAGGGCATCAGAACCGAGTCTATAGCGCCCAATTCAGCCCCGATGGGCAGCGCCTGGTCACCGCCTCAGATGACCGGACCGCCCGGCTCTGGGACGCTGAGGGCAAGGAACTGGCAGTCCTCCAAGGGCATCAGGACTCGGTCAATAGCGCTCAATTCAGCCCGGATGGGCAGCGCCTGGTCACCGCCTCAGATGACCTAACCGTCCGGCTCTGGGACGCTGAGGGCAAGGAACTGGCAGTCCTCCAAGGGCATCAGGACTCGGTCAATAGCGCCCAATTCAGCCCGGATGGGCAGCGCCTGGCCACCGCCTCAGCAGACGGAACCGCCCGGCTCTGGCGAGTAGAAACCTTAGATCAACTTCTAGACAGGGGTTGCGATTGGCTGCGGGATTATCTCACCAATAACCCGAATGTGAGCGAGGAGGATAAGGCTCTCTGTCCAGGAATTGAAGAGAAAAATTAAGACAAAGATGGCTCCGCTCTTTTGCCCAACGCTTCAGCTATGGGGTTGATTCCTCACCGAGATTCCTGACGGCTATTTGCCTACCCTACAAGATCAGGCGATCGCACACTAAACGATTGTCCGATTAATTTAAAGTCTTTTGTCTCTTGATTTTTAAGTTTGGCTCGAATCTGGGCAAATTGTCTAACAACATTGGGGTTATATAATCGTTCACCACAATTTAAACAGACTTCTGCTTCTACTTGAACAATGGCTGTATTTCCCCCACCTTTGAGGAGTTTTTCAACTTGTTTGGTGGTCAATTCTCCTTGACAATTAGGACATTTTGTCGGCTTTTTCATCAAGATATCCTTATTTTTCCATTAATCCACTTAATATTCTGAAAACCTTGAAAATTCGTTATCGTCCACGGCAAAAGTTTAAGTTTTGTAACTAAACCAACCCTAAAATCAAGATTAGAGATGTAAAGAAATATTTCGCCAACTGATAAGGGTTGGTGTGTTGGGTTTCGTTCCCTCAACCCACGCTACAAGAGCTGCGATCGCACTGCACTCTAAAAAGGCGATAACACTAAATTTCTGATTTCATCTGCTTTTTAGCAAGATAATGTTCGTCAAGGGCGCGTCTTAGCATCATTTTAATCACAGCTTGACGGCTAATGTTGAGTTCTTTTGCCATTTTATCGAGTTCGGTGAGCATAGGGCTAGGAATTTCCAGGTTTGTGGTTTCTATATCCTGTCTTCTTCGTGAAGTTATCTGACGGCGTGTTCCGACTCTTGTTGTTGTGGAGTCAAAATAGCGATCTATAACTTCTTCTCCTGCTTCAAATTTTTGTTCAATTTCTTCAATGGAAATATTGTTCATAAATTTCTCTCTCCCTTTTCGTACTTTTCCAATAAGTGATTAACCAGATATATCAATGGATGTGTAAAAAACGCGCCCATCATCATTTTAATTCGGATGTGTGGCAGGTGCGGCAGTGGTGGGATGCGCAAAAAAACCCTCCTACAGCAGCAATTATGGTCAGGACGCTATCAGTTTCGGGAATTACGTTTGTTTTGGTAGGATCGATGGTCTACTAGGTAACACAATCCAAAATCCAAAATCCAATGACTCAAGTTGCTGTCATCGGGTGCGGTGTTGTAGGAGCGGCGATCGCCTATGAGCTAAGTCGGATTCAAGGGCTAAACATCACTCTCCTAGATCAACAAGCCCCGGCATCCGGTTCCACTGGTGCTGCACTCGGAGTTTTAATGGGCGCGATCAGCCAGAAATTTAAGGGCAGAGCATGGCGGCTGCGTCAAACCAGTATGCAGCGCTATGAAACCCTAATTCCAGAGTTAGAAGCTATCACTGGGCAGCAAATCCCTTTCAATCGTCAAGGTATCCTCATGCTTTGCTTTGCAGGGGAAGATTTAGGGAAATGGGAAAAGCTGTTAGAGATTCGCCGTTCTCAAGGCTGGGAATTAGAAATTTGGGATCGGGCACAAGTCCAGGCAAAATGCCCCCAGCTACAAAACAAGAAGATTGTCGGTGCTGTCTATTCTCCCCAAGACCGACAAGTTAATCCCGCGATTCTCACTCAAGCGTTGGTGGCTGGAGCCGCCAGGAACGGCGTTAACTGCCAATTTGGAGTGAAAGTTGAAAATTTTACTTCAACTGCCCCTGATGGCTCAAATCTACATCGCTGCTGCCAAATTCAAACTACTGCTGGAAGGTTGGATATTGATTGGCTGGTGGTAGCGGCTGGCTTGGGTTCTACTCCCCTGACTACTTCCCTAGGACAACCAATTGACATCCGTCCAGTACTGGGACAAGCATTGCAGCTAAAGCTAAATAAACCTCTAGGAAATCCAGATTTCCAACCTGTAATCACTGGAGATGGTGTCAATATTGTGCCATTGGGAGAGGGGGAATACTGGGTGGGGGCAACCCTTGAATTTCCCAGGGATACAGGTGAGTTAGTACCAGAATCAGCGTTGCTTGAGAAATTGAGACAGGAGGCGATCGCCTTTTGTCAGGCTCTAGCAGATGCTACCATTGTCCGCACTTGGTCAGGAAAACGACCCCGCCCGGAAGGACAGCCCGCCCCGATTATTGGTCAATTAACCGATTATAGCAATGTCCTGATCGCCACAGGTCACTATCGCAACGGTGTTTTACTCGCACCCGCCACTGCACGAGCAATTCTCGATATGTTTGTCAAGTCCAATTAACGTAGGGGCGCACCGATGTGCGCCCGCCACCGATGTGTGCCCGCCACCGATGTGCGCCCGCCACCGATGTGCGCCTGCCACCGATGTACGCCCGCCACCGATGTGCGCCTGCCACCGATGTGCGCCCGCCACCGATGTGCGCCCGCCACCGATGTGCGCCCGCCACCGATGTGCGCCCGCCACCGATGTGCGCCCGCCACCGATGTGCGCCCGCCACCGATG
>JBFRWF010000320.1:0-25039 GCA_051439465.1 Xenococcaceae cyanobacterium
CACAGCTAAGGGTTATCAAATTGTTAAAATTGTCAAGGAGGTAGGCAGTGGACTAAATGATAACAGAAGACAACTAGAGAGTATATTTAAACGAGATGACTATAATATTCTCTTAGTTGAACATAAAGATCGTTTAGCTAGATTTGGAACCCATTATCTAGATGTTTTACTACAAAGGCTAGGGATAAGATTAGAAATAGTCAATCTAGCTGATAATGGAAAGGAGGAATTGATGCAAGATTTAGTGGGGATTATCACAAGTTTTGCGGCTCGTTTATATGGAAAACGCCGAGGTAAACGAAAAACAGAGAAAATTATTTCGCTATTAAAAAAAGTTGAGAATGAAGTTACAACTAAGTCTTCGACGCCCTTCGGGTAAGCAGTTCAGACTAGACTAGGCTAGACTTCGTCCCTGCTGACGCAGCCCGCCCCTGCTCCGCAGCGCGTCGCTGCTAGTCTAGGCTAGACTAGGCTTCGCCCCTGCTACGCAGCGCGTCCCTGCTGACGCAGCCCGCCCCTGCTGTCGCAGCGCGACGCCCTTCGGGTACGCAGTTCAGAATTCAGCGCACTTCGCTGCGCTCCGCTGGTGGTTCAGAAATCCCTGGTCACCCACCAATTCCCAAACGCCCTGCCAAGCTAGGACTTAAGGGAATGAGAGTGGCAAGCATCAAAAACAGTGCCAATAAACCCCAAGCAGCCCTAGCGTCGTCTGGTTCAGTTAGCTCATTGAGGCTGGGACGCTCTAAACTCCGCTGCAAGAAGAGAATCAAAATTGCCCAATAAAGAGGAATGGGATTGCCTGGATTCACTAGGGCAACAATGCCTAGGATAACTAAGGTAGCAATTGTGGCACGCCTTGCAGTTTTGCGTCCATAAATTGCCTGTACAATCCTCCCTCCATCTAACTGTCCGGCTGGAAGCAAATTCAATGCCGTAATCACTAATCCCAACCAACCAATCACCATCAAAGGGTGGACGTCAACCTGCGGTGCTTGCAAAGCTGAACCCAGAACAACCCGCGCCAGACTTCCTACCAAAATCGATCCCTGGAAAAACCCGCTTGGGATCTGAAAGGTACTTCCTGGGTGGGAAAGGATCAATCCGGCAATCAGCATTAACAGGGAGACAATGCCGCCGAAAGCGGGACCGGCTAAGGCAACGTCAAACAGTGCCGTTCGGTTGGGAATCAGGGACTCAAACCGGGTAATTGCTCCAAAGGAGCCAATCTGCCAAGTAGGAATAAAAAACGGAATGCTGAGGCGGAGATTATAACGCTGGGCGAGTAGGTAATGACCGATTTCATGGGCAGCTAGCACGAGCCAAAGCCCAAGACTGAGAGGAATTGCTTCTTGATATCGATCCAGATTGCTGAACAAATCAAAGCCCAGTAGCAACCCACCCGCTTCTAAGCTAGTGGCAATAGTTGCTACGAATAGAACAAGGGCTAAATTTTTTTGGACAAGGGTGGTTGGTTGAGGGTCATTGCTACTGGGAAGAACAATGACAACTGGTTTTCCTTCAGGACTTTCGACTAAAAATAGTCGGTATTTGTCACCTAAATGCTCTTTTAACTTTTCCGAGAGACGGGAGTGGACTGTTTCTGCCTCTCCCCGCAGATTGCCCTTAAAAATCGCTCCTTCTTGATAGGAAATCGTCTCGGTGGCAAAGAAGGTGTCAATGCCAAAAATCCCTTTAATAATTTTGAGGTCTTCCTCTTGAATAGGCAGCACCTCCGGTGAGATTTTCGCCTCCTGTTCTCCAGATTTTTCCGAGGTTTGGGCTGATTCGCTTTCTGAGGAAGCTTTTTCTAGATTGTTTGACTCCTCCTCCGTCTTAATTCTGTTAGCAGCACGCTCCCGAAGAATAGCATCTTGACCAGCGGCTCTGAGGCGATTCCCCAGAAAGATGTAAGCGCCGACTGAGACAACCAGCAAACACAGAATCCCTACTAGATTAAGGTAAATCCCAGCAGCAAACAAGCCAAAGAAAGCTAGCCAGGGAGCCATGAGGACGACGGATTGCAACCAGGCTAAAATCCCCACTTTGCCGTAAGACTTTGCCCGATTGAAGCCCCAAGCCAGAATACCTAAAGCGACTAGGAGAATTAAAAATATTGCTGTAGTCTCAGATGCATTAAACATTTCTATTAGTTGTTAGTTGTCGTTATTTAGGGGCAATTTGTTCTTATTTTGGAGAGCAGCTCGGAGATTCCCTTGATGTTTTTCCAGAAGGCGATCGCCCGCTTCTGGATCTAGACCAGTCCAGTGCATCAGCAAAGCCAGTTTTACCCGCCGTCCACTGCGCTCTAGCAAGTAACCCGCCTCTTCGCGGCTCAAATCGGTGAGGTCTTCCAGGATGCGCAAGGCGCGGTCATGGAGCTTGTGGTTAGTGACGGCAAGATCTACCATCCGATTGCCGTAGACTTTGCCCAACCGAACCATGACCCCTGTTGAGAGGATATTCAAGACCATTTTTGTAACTGTTCCGGCTTTCAGTCGCGTCGAACCAGCCAGCACTTCTGGCCCCACGAGCAGGCGAATATCCAGGTCAGCATTGATGTTCACTTGGTCAGCGGGGACGCAGCTGAGTAAAATTGTGGTGGCTCCTCGTTGCTTTGCTGCCTGTATTGCCCCATGAACAAAGGGAGTTGTTCCCCCAGCACTGATGCCGACCACAACATCCAACTCAATGATATGTCGCTGAGCGATCGCGGCGGCTCCATCTTCCATTTTATCTTCTAAATCTTCAGAGCTGCGCACCAGCGCCCCAGCTCCACCCGCAATAATCCCCTGTATCAGTTCTGGGGGGGTACAAAAAGTAGGCGGACACTCAGCGGCATCTAAAACCCCCAAGCGTCCGCTGGTACCAGCGCCGACATAGAACAGACGTCCACCCTGACGCAGAGCCTCACTGGTTAGATCGATCGCTTTAGACAACGGGATGCGAGCCTTGGCGATCGCCTCCAGAGTTTGGGCATCCTCGCGATTGAATAGTTCTACCAATTCCAGAGAGGTTAGCTGGTCAAGATTGTAACTATTGGGGTTAACCTGCTCTGTCAGCAGATGACCTCTTTCCTCTAGGTTTTTCATTCCTACATCTTAATCGTTAACTAGCTGCTGGGGGTTTGAAGCTCAGAGCGCTTCAGAAGCTGTTAATTTAACAACTTTTTAACTTTCCTATTCCTACAGTAGCCCTTCGAGCTGACGACGAATGCGATCTAACTCAGAGCTAGGCATCTCTGACTCTGGCTCTGGCTCCTTGCCTTCTGCTTTCCAGTCCGTTTCCTCCAAATTGTTTTCTGGGGGTATTGCTAACATTCCCTCTTTGACGATTTCCCAGTCGTAATCAGCACTGCGGCAAAATTCCTCAATTTCCTCAGAATCGATGGCTTCCACGGTTGGGGTGGAAAAATCTTGGGCTTCCAGCATCAGAGCATAGCGAGTGGCATCGTCTTCAGATTCGAACATCAACACTTTGTTGCGATCGCCAATCTGAATCGTGTGGATGCCTTCGTTTTCAGTCCGGGCATTAAACAATAAAATGTACACGCGCATAGGTGCAAGCATAATAGTGATTTCTCGACAAAGGTAATCGACCTTCACTTACCTAGAATATCTGATAATGAGAAGTAGTTAGAATAGAGAAGGCATAATTGTATTGATACAAGTAACTCTCGCTCTCCTTGAGCACAACACGGATTTTGTAGGCGTAGCCTTCTCGTAGGGTACGCTGATCCTCGGATATTATTTCTCCCTAGGGACAAATGAACAATATTGGCATTAGCTATCTTTTATGGTGCGGTTGGTTTTTTGGGTTTGCAGGACTCCACCGCTTATACAATAAGAAATTTATCACTGGGTTCTTGTGGCTTTTTACCTGGGGCATCTTTGGCTTGGGACAGATTGTGGATTTGTTGTTAATTCCCAGTATGGTGGAGGAACACAACCTAAAGGTGAGGCGCAGACTGGGTTTTTCGCCAAAGGGCATACCCTTGGGTTATGATCCCCTCAACCCAACCCTGCCTGATTCTCCATACGGGCAAACTGATTCTAGATTTACTCATACTCAGTCGCTCTCGAAAGAACAGCTTATGGTTAAACTAGCAGAAGTTGCCCAGAAGAGAGGAGGTAAAATCTCTGTAACTCAAGCAGTCATCGACACAGGGGTTAGCTTTGAGGAGGTGCAAGCTGCCCTCAATGAAATGGTCAAGCAAGGTTATGTCGGCGTTGATAATCACCCTACCACAGGAGTCGTGATTTATGATTTCCTGGAACTTTGAAATTCATCAAACCTGTCAAAAATTGACAAACAAGCTCCTTGGATGAAGAAAAACTCAGTTGTCTTTCAAATTTTTCTTATTGGTATAACATCAAGTTCTGCTTTAATTGACGGGGTGACAACCCCGTCAGATTTGTCAGTCAATCAGGATAACACTGATATTCACGGATTTTTTGGGTTAAAATCTTATTTGTGAAAATCCGCGTCATCCGTTGATCCGCATTCCATTATTAACTCATTAATTCCGCGTCAGCCACTTTTGACCATTCAAGCGTTGCAAAGTGTACATCACCATCAAGTCTAGAGTTACCTTGCGCTCATCAATCATAAAGGACTCTATAGTGCTGGGTTGAGCGCCATTAGTGGCGTAAGAAAAGGCTTTTTTACCATTGATACCTTCATCGAGAAAATAGAGATTAAACTGGCGCTGTCCATTTTGCCAATTGCCTCTCACTTGCCAGCATTGCTCGTCTTGGCTGGCACCAACTATTGGCAGTTTTTCCTTGATAAAAGTTAGCTCCATATCTTTGAAGCCCTGATCGGCAAATGCTCCCTTCAGAGCAGGGGTAAAATGTTGCTCCATAAATTCGGTGAAGGGTTTATCTTCAAGGGCTGGTGGCTTTGGTTTCTTTGCTTTTGCTGGTTTGGCTTTAGCAGCGGCGGGTTTGGCTTTTGCTGGTTTGGCTTCGGGAGCCTTAGCGGTAGGCTCAACTTTGGCTGCTTTAGCTTTGGCAGTCTTAGTAGCAGCAGGCTCAACTTTTTTTGCTTCTTCGACTTTGGCAGCCTCAACAGCAGCAGGCTTGACTTTGGCTGGTTTGGCTTCAGCAACGATGTCGTCAAATTTCTGTGTTTCTGGGTTTGGTGTGGTTTCTTCTGCCATGTTTACACTCAAAAGCGATCGCTATTTACTTTGATTTGATTTGTAGAGGATGTCACATCTTGAATATACACCTAAAATAGCCGGGAGGCGTGGTAGCCCCGTCAATTTATTGCTTATCGTCAAGTGCGGTTAACGTAGGGGCGCACCGACGTGCGCCCAATCATCTGGATGACTCCTAAGATCAGCAGGGGAGTTTGGGATAGCGATCGCTCTGTTGTCGTGACTTAATAAAAGTTAACACAGTACCATTTAATTTTGTCCGACTACTTAGCCCGGAGTATTCGCAAGGTAGAGGATTCTAATATGCCAGTGCTAGCCCATCGGCTCGAGGCTCAGAGGCAGCTATCAGAACCCCTCCTCGTCGCAGGATCATCTGACCTTTACCAAACATTCCCCCAGCACCAATCTGAACATCATGACTGCGCTCAGCCAGTTCCCGGACAACTTCCCTGGGTACACTTGACTCTAACAAAACCAGATTACCAGAGAGAAACTGCCACCTGGGAGCATCCAAAGCCGCCTGGGGATTCATGCCGTAGTCCGCAAGGTTAACAACCACTTGCAGATGTCCTTGGGGCTGCATTTGTCCTCCCATCACCCCAAAAGGTCCGAGGGGTTGACCGTCTTGGGTAAGAAAGCCAGGAATAATAGTGTGGAAGGGACGCTTGGCTGGTGCGGCTTGATTGGGATGTCCTGCCTCTAAACTAAAGCCAGAAGCCCGATTTTGCAGGGCAATGCCAGTGCCAGGAATAAGAATACCACTGCCAAAGCCCATATAGTTAGATTGAATAAAAGAAACCATCAAGTCCCCATCTGCAGCGGCTAGATATACGGTTCCCCCTTTAGATAAGCCCGGTTCAGCGAGGGGAATTGCCTGTTGTTGAATGAGCTGCTGGCGCTTAGCTGCATAGGTTTTGTCTAATAGTTGGGCAACAGGAACTTCCATGAAGCGCGGATCGGCGATGTAGCGGTGAACATCAGCAAATGCTAGCTTCATGGCTTCGATTTGTCGGTGGTAACTCTCCACAGATTCGCGGGGATAACCTCCGAGGTAAGAGTCTTCTAAGATGTTGAGTGCCATTAGGGTGGCAATTCCTTGGGTGTTGGGGGGAATTTCCCAAACCCGAAGCTGGCGATATTGGGTTGAGATTGGTTCTACCCAAGGGGATTCGTGGCTCGCCAGATCGGCAGTTGTTAATAAACCACCTGTGTCGGCGGCAAAGTTGGCAATAGTTTTAGCAATTTCACCTCGGTAAAAACTCTCGCCCCCACTGGCGGCGATCGCTCTCAAGGTTTGCCCATGAACTGCACTTCCCCAAACTTCTCCAACAACAGGTGCCCGGTTATTAGGAAAAAAGATTTGTTTAAAAGGTTGAAATTCTGGGGCAGTTAGAGGTAAATAGGTACTTTCGGATTTTTTCCAAGCTTGTGCTGTAACTGGTGAGACAGGAAAGCCTTCTTCTGCATAACGAATCGCTGGTGCAAATAGCTGTTCAAAGGGTAGTTTTCCCCAACGTTCCCATAAACTTCGCCAAGCGGATACTGCTCCTGGTACGGTTACAGTTAGCCAGCCCAAATTGGGCACTTGAGTCATCCCGGCAAAGTATTCCAGAGTAAGATTTTGGGGACTTTTGCCAGAGGAGTTGAGTCCGTGGAGTTTCCCATCCCAGACTAAGGCAAAAGCATCGGAACCAATGCCATTGGAGGTAGGTTCGACAACAGTAAGGGCGATCGCCATCCCTATGGCAGCATCCACAGCATTGCCCCCCGCCCAAAACATTTCCATTCCTGCCAGGGTTGCCAGGGGTTGGCTGGTTGCCACAGCACAGCGCTTGCCTAAAATGACTCGACGTTGCGAGGGATAGGGATATTGAGTTAGATTTTCTCCCATAGTATCCTATAATACTAGGTTGGTCTCTTAAAGAATATTCAGAGGCTCCTTCTTGAGACGAAATGGTTTTTCTCATCAAACCTTGGCGGGCATTTATTCCTCTTAACCTCCGGTTCAAAAAGGGATGAATGCCCGTTTTTGCTAAAGCCTGTTTGACCTAGTACAAGTTTTTGAGGCGTTTACACCATATTAAACCAATTATGACTGAATCGATTCGCTTCCTCATGTGTCCCCCCGACCACTACGACGTGGATTATGTGATTAATCCCTGGATGGAGGGAAACATTCACAAATCCTCACGCGATCGCGCCGTTGAGCAATGGTACAAACTTTACCACGTTCTCAAAAACAAGGCTACTGTTGATTTAGTTGAACCCCAAACCGGTTGGCCGGATCTGGTTTTCACTGCCAACGCCGGACTGGTATTGGGGAATAACGTTGTACTCAGCCGCTTCTTGCATAAAGAGCGTCAGGGTGAAGAACCTCACTTCAAAAAGTGGTTCCAGGACAATGGCTATACCGTTTACGAACTGCCTAAAGACCTGCCTTTTGAAGGGGCGGGCGATGCCCTGTTCGACCGCGAAGGACGCTGGCTGTGGGCGGGATACGGCTTTCGCTCCGAACTCTACACCCACTCATTCTTAGCAAAATGGCTCGATATCGAGGTGCTATCCCTCAGGTTAATTGATGAGCGGTTCTATCACCTGGATACTTGCTTCTGTCCTCTGACTGGTGGCTATTTGCTCTACTATCCCCCAGCTTTTGATGCTTACTCCAACCGCTTGATTGAAATGCGGATACCGCCAGAGAAGCGAATTGCCATTGAGGAAGCGGATGCGGTGAATTTTGCCTGCAATGCCGTCAATATTAACTCAACTATCATTATGAACAAGGCGGGTGACAGCCTCAAGAAACGCCTTGCCGATTTTGGGTTCGAGATGATTGAGACGGAGCTGACGGAATTTATGAAAGCGGGGGGTGCCGCTAAATGCCTAACCCTGCGAGTGACTGAGCCAATACTAGAGGAAGTACATGCTAATGCACCAGTAGAGAGTCGCACCATCTACTTGGAAGGACATCTGCTGGACGCTGGCATTATGAACAAAGCCTTAGACCTTGTTGTAGAAGGAGGCGGCAGCTTCCAGATTCTCAATTTCAATTTGGGAGAACAACGACAAAGCACTTCCGCCGCAGAGGTGAGGGTATCGGCTCCTTCCCAGGAAATAATGGAAGAAATTATGACCCAGTTGATTGACCTGGGTGCGACGAATCCTCCTCAAGAAGTCTGCGATACCAACACCGAAGTGGTAACAAAAGCAGGTGTGGCTCCAGATGACTTTTATGTCACCACGATCTATCCCACAGAAGTGCGGGTTAATTGCGAGTGGGTGAAGGTGCAAAATCAGCGGATGGATGGGGCAATTGTGGCGAGCCATACCCCTGATGGTTCAGTGGCTCGCTGCAAGCTCATCCGGGATCTCGAAGTGGGCGACCAGGTAATTGTAGGTGTGGAAGGTATCCGCACAGTTCGCCAACCTGAATCGAGAGAGCAACGCAACACCCTGGAATTCAGCTTTATGGCTGGTGGGGTGTCCAGTGAGCGTCGGGTGGAATTAGTGGTGGAACAAATTGCCTGGGAACTGCGCCACATTCGCGACCAAGGGGGTAAGGTTGTGGTGACGGCAGGACCGGTGGTAATCCACACAGGGGGCGCTCAGCACTTGTCTCGTTTGATTCGCGATGGCTACGTGCAGGGACTTTTGGGAGGCAATGCGATCGCCGTTCACGACATTGAGCAAGCGATGATGGGAACTTCCCTGGGTGTGGATATGCAACGGGGGGTTCCGGTAAACGGAGGACATCGGCATCACTTGAAGGTGATTAACACCATCCGCCGCTGTGGGAGTATTGCCAAAGCGGTTGAGCAGGGGGTCTTGACAAAAGGGATAATGTATGATTGTGTCCGTAACAATGTCCCCTTCTGTCTTGCTGGTTCCATCCGCGATGATGGACCTTTGCCGGATACGGAGATGGACTTAATTAAAGCTCAAGCTGAGTATGCTCGGTTGCTGGAAGGGACAGACATGATTTTGATGCTGTCTACCATGCTGCACTCTATTGGTGTGGGGAATATGACTCCAGCGGGGGTGAAGATGGTTTGTGTGGATATTAATCCAGCGGTGGTGACAAAGTTAAGCGATCGCGGTTCGGTGGAATCCGTCGGTGTTGTTACCGATGTGGGTTTGTTCCTCAGTTTATTGGTGCAGCAGTTGGATAAGTTGACCAGTCCTTATCACATAGGTCAAACTGTGTAGTTATTGATTGACATCTCCCCCGCTTGAAAGACGAGGGATTCTAAACGGATACTACGAGAGGGTCCTAAACACCTCTCGTAGTTGTTAAGATATGATCTCTTTAGACTGCTAAAGATTTCATATCCCCTGGGGAGTGTCAAATGGGAAAACACCCCCCCTCCCTCTCTGTGTCCTTCCCTTACCAGGGAGCTTTCGGCTTGCCAAGGTAAGTTTTGATGTTGGCGAATGATGAAGAAGGCTTGCTTGTGTTTAATCCCAAAAAGGAATCCCTGAGTGCAGAAATTGCGATCGCCAATCCATGAAAAAAACATCTTTGCGTAATATTTACGAAAATTAACCTTTTTTTGTCCAAAGTCCAATTAGGAATGATTATCATGTTATTAGGCTAGCGATCGCTTCCTGCCCTCAATTTGCAAAAATGGGATATCCTTCTCCAAGGCTCGTCAAGCGGATCTTCCACTTCTTACCTAGGGGATGTTTATGAAGCCGCCCAAAAAACCTACGGTAACACATATTATAGCTATCTTGGTAGCAGCAGGTGAGACTTTATTATTAGTAGCTGCAATAACTGCCTGTGGAGAAAAACCACCAAAAATAACACCAGATACGCCGGAACTAACTCCTAACCAAATCCCGCCACAAACTTCTCTCCCTGAATCACCCAATACTGCAATAGAGATCCCACCATCAGTGCAGTTAAAATCGCCACCCCCGACGATAGATGAAATTAATAGTGCAATATCGAAACTACAGGCAATGAACCCCAACCAGGTATTAGAATTCCCTTTAGAGGAAAATCCTAGTTATCGGATAATTGGCTTTAAATTTCAAAATGACCAATACATTGGTTTGAACGTTAGATTTGTTGAGTCTTTTCTGAAGGATAGCTTGAAAACCAAGGGAGAATTTCCTAAAACTAGTCAGGTTGAGCTAATTGTCAGAAATCAGTCAACGAATCAGCGACTAATTTTGAAACCGCTAAGTAAAAATGTCCCTCTGGAAAATTTTGTCAGAGTGCTAAATAATAATTGACTTTAGGACGAATGACACTGAAATAAGCGCAATTAGCATATATTGCAAAAAATCAAACTTTAGAACTTTTTGACATGAAGAAGCTAAAATCATTTAGAATCTTAGGAATGCTAGGACTGGTAATTATCGCCTTTTCCTTGTCAGTTCTCTTAGCTCAACCATCAGATGCTAGGAGTGTACAGTATCAGAGACTTATAGAACAAGGCATAATCGATGCAGTCATAACACCTCATGAACTGGGACTGGACTACCTAGAACATGAGCCAGTTGAGCTAGCGGCAGATTCAGGTCTCCTGAGCGCAATCTATGAAGCAGAGCAAGAAGTGTCTATCATGCCTGAAGATATCCCTCTACAGTTTCCTGGAGGTACTAACTCACCCATCCGAATTGGGCAGATTCCGGACGATACAGGAACACCAGGGGCGGCAAGTCGAGTTATGTTTATAGGCTTCGTCGGAAGAGATGGCCAAGCAAGAAGTTTTACCCCTAACCAGCTTGGATCTATGTTTAACACTGAGTACAATAACGGCGGAAACCTAACTGTGAACGCCGACTCCCAGGATATTTTATTAGCCGATGCTAGCGGTACATTCCTCCAGGCTAGAAGGATTCCTGTCATCGATTTGATAGTTCGCAATCCACGAAATGGTCGGAGGTATGTGGTTCGCCGAGTGAATGCCAACGCAGTGTGTCGAGATGCAATCAATGGAGTTCATAACCGTACACTAAGAAGAATTTAGGTGCAGCTTGAGTCTGGAATTCTAAATCAGATACATATTCAAAGTTCAGCGATGACCAAAGAGCTTTTGATAGACTCAAGGCACAGCAGGCAAGGCTGAGCGAATTTCTTCATTATCCCATCCCATATAGGGATGGGAGTTGGCATTTTCGACTGGGGAAGGCTAAAAAATGAAAAATATCAAGTCATGCCAATTGAACTTGTTGATAGTAGTCTTTTAGAAGCAATTTATGAGGCAAAGAAAGAAGTAGCTGTTCTGCCTGAAAATGTACCTCTGATGTTTGATTTAGGAACTAATTACCCCATTAAGATTGGACAGTTCCAAAATGGAGAGCAATTGACTAGAACTGGCTATGATGACATATTCTACTTGGGAAGGTTAAAAAATGAAAAATATCAAGTCATTGGGAATCTTAGGGCTTTTGGTACTAGCGCTGCTGACTTTTGCCTTAACCGTCTTTTTATCCCAACCCTCGGATGCCACAAGTACTAGAAATCAGAGACAGATAAACCTAGGCTCAATAGACGAAGTCAGAACTCCTGAAGAGCTAGGTCTAGACTCCTTAGAACAGAAGCAAGTAGAACTTGCTGATAATAGTATTATCCAAGCAATCTATCAGGCAGAGGAACAATTGGCTATTATGCCTGAAGATATTCCTCTGAGATTTGATCTAGGAACTAATTCCCCAATTCGGATTGGATGGTTACCAGATCAAGGACAATTGGCTAGAACTGGCTATGAAGCGCTGGGATATGTTGATATATCTGGGTTAAGACAAGCTTTTAGTCCAGTCGCTCTTATGAATCTGTTCGCTAAGGCTCGGACAGCCTTTCGTGAGGGTAGAATTCCGGCCATCAACGACATTCTTCAATCTAGAAGAATTCCTGCTATCAACCTGATTGCGCGCGATCAACAGACAGACCGAACATTTCTAATTTCAGAAGTTAATTTATATGCCGTTTGTCGTGATGCAGTCAATGCTGTCTTAAACCAAACATTAAGGGAAAACAACTACGATCTCAGAAGATTATGGTGAAAAAACTCCGGGCATGGACAATCTTATCGCTTCCTGTACTAGCATTTCTAATATTTTCCTTCCTCTGGGACCAACCGTTTTTTGCTGAGCCAACATCGGATTTGACTCTTGAACAACCTTCTAATCAGCCTAGCCCTACCGAAGAGAGATTGATAGGGCAAACCCCCGAAGAACTCGGACCAGAATACAAAAAATTACTGGTTAAGGCTAGAGAAGCAGTGTCTGCCATGCCTCCAGATACTCCGATAATATTTCCTCTGGGAGTTAATTACCCGATTAGGATAGCTGATTTACCGACAGGTGAGCGATCGTCCCAGGAGAATCAGCTCGAAGCGATTGGATTTGTTAATTCATCGGGACAAGCACAATCTTTTACAGCCAGTGACATTATTGAAATGTTTGATAGGCAGATAAATATTATTAATGGTGGCAGCTCAAGAATGACTCCTGTCCAACAGTCTGTTTTGGTTGCTGATGCCAGCGGTATTTTGGTGCAAACAGAGAAGGTTCCTGTCATCGACTTGATTGCTCGCATTCCCCAAAGAAGCGAGGCATATTTGGTAAAAAAGGTTAGGTGGATTGGAGTTTTTAGAGATACACTCAATGCTGCTTTAAACGGTGAAATAAAAAAAAATGAGTATGATTTGAGGGAACTAGATATGAGAAGACTGAGAGAACAACCAGACATCACCATTTAGTCTGAGAGGGGACATTTTTTCAAGCCTGAAGTATTCTTGTCATAGATTTGACAGGTAGTAAATTCAGTCCAGAGGGACAATTAACAATTACCAGTTTCCTAACTGTATCGGCTTAAGTTAGTAGCCCAAAAACCTGTTTTCTTAAACGCGAATACTGGAATGAAAAGACTTTTAGTGTGGTTATTTATTGTAATTATATGGACGCTCAACTGTCATCCAGTATATGCAGAGACATCAGCAGATTTCCTTGCTTCTAGTCAATTAACAAGTCAAGAATTTTCCTCAACAAGAAAGGTAGGAGAGCAAATTACATTAGAGGAGTTAGGACTAGAAGATTGGCATCATACTTCAGAAGATATACTGACAGAAACTCAATTACTTAGACTGAGCATCCGTCTGCGAGATATAGCTAGATATCTTGGTTCAAGTTGGCCAGTTATTGTTCCTATTCCTGAGGCTCATACCCGAAATGTTAACACTGATTTTGAAGGGCGATCGCTCCGAGAAATTACTGACTTTAGAACAACTAGCGGAAACTGGATTACTCTGACAACTGGTCATGCTTTGAGAATGGTTACGCAGGAGTTGCAAATCTTAGAAAACTCTGAACCGCAACCATTAATTGATTTTCTAGTGAGAGATAAAGTAACCGAAACCTATAGACCGCTTCTTGATGTACCATTAGATCGATACTGCTATGAACTTTTTCAGAAGGTTAAACTGAGGAATTAGATTTTAGGAATAGTTGAGTACTGCTATGAAAAAAAGAATAGGTGCTAGAAAAATTAAGACTCACGTCATGGCTGCGCTCATTAGCTTAGCTATTACTTTTATACTGGGTTCTCTATTTGCTTGCTCTATTTACAAGTGGTTGAATGGTTTGTCAAATCCTACAACTCAAAAATTGGCAAAAGCCATTAAAAATGTATTAGGTGGGATAGAATGCTTTATTGAGTTACCAAGCTGCGACAATTACCAAGTTCCCCAACCAAGTCGCGAAGATGTTTTTAAGGCAATTGCCCATTTAAGACAGTTAAAACAACATTATAGCATATCAATTGATATGCCTAATTGTCCTTATATGATTATTGGAACATTCGAGGAGCCAAACCGTTATTATTATCTGACTGTAGCCAAAGCGACTGAGATTATGAATGAGTATCAGCAAGGAAATTCAATATGGTCAATAAGATTGATTGTTAATAACCGAAATTCTCAAAATAGATTGATTATAAAATCTTTGCCAATAGAAAAAATAGTACCCACGTTTGTTTATTCGATTAATCAAGAATACTACATAGTGAACATACCATGAAAATTGGACATTTATTTAAAATAGGTTTCCTAATTATTGTAGTAAATTTCTTATTCACGAGTGGCGGGATGGGTTCTGCCTATGCCCTAGATCAGCCAGGAAATGATGAAATTCTTTATCTCAGCGCTAGACTAAAACAGCTAGTAAAATTTGCGGGACCATCTAATCAGGGTCTAAATTATTTTATCATACCAGAATCATCGGATTTAGATAAGATTCCTGCCGATCCTCTGAACCCGTTAACACCTGAAAAGGTTTGCCTAGGTCAGTTGTTATTCCATGAAACCGCCTTAACCATTAATCCAATTAATCCCAAGCATTGGCAACAGGGTAGCTGTGCTTCCTGTCACTTGGCCCAAGCTGGATTTCGCTCCAACTTGGCGCAGGGACTGGGAGTGGGGGGTTTGGGATGGAACAAATCTAGGCATAGAGATCCTGAGACACCCCCAATAGAGATTGATAAACAGAACATTCTAGTACCCTCTGTACTCAACAGTGCTTATCAAGAGGTAATGTTGTGGAATGGCCTAGCGGGTGTAGCTGGAGCAAATGCCAAAGAGCCTCTAATTCAAGAATTCGATATCAATCGCTTGAAGTTGCATGGCTTGGAGACTCAGGCGATTGATGGTCTGAACGTCCACCGGATGGGAACAGCGGCGATCGCTACTATACCAGAGTATCAAGAGCTATTCGCCAAGGCTTTCCCAGATCGTCCGTATGTAGGTGCACAGTTAGAAGATACAGTTCGGGCAGGACTGGCGATCGCCGCCTACGAACGGACTCTTCTTAGCAACCAAGGTTCCTTTCAAAAATGGTTGAAAGGGGATGAGAATGCCATGTCTGTCAAAGAACTGAAAGGAGCTATTACTTTTTTTAAATCCTCTTGTGTTGAGTGCCACACAGGACCCAACTTAGCCAGTACAAAATTTCATGCAGTTGGATTTGCGGATCATCCCCAGGATCTGAGCGGACTTAACCTTGGGAGAGGGACAGTGACTAAAAGAGCCAGTGATGACTTTAAGTTTAAAGTGCCACAGCTTTACAACCTAGCTGATAGTTCCCCCTATGGACATGGAGCTTCCTTCAAAACCTTGCGGGAGGTGGTCGAGTATTTCAATCGTGCAGAACCACAGAAGTTCGAAGCCAAGTATTCGGGGAATCTCAGTGTCTGGTTCCGTCCACTAAACCTGACACAAGAGGATATTAGCAACCTCACAGCTTTTCTCGAAACGGGTTTGCGTGACCCTAACTTGACTCGTTATGTACCAGACCGCTTACCTAGTGAACTATGCTTCCCGAATAACGACCCAGAGTCTCAAAAACAACTGAATTGCGATTAAAGCCGTTTTATCCCATTCCAACCAGTCCCGTGTCTTTGCTCAATTTTTTCTCAGATTCCGTACAGCTCCCATCATTTGCCCCAGGAAATAGTCTAAACTCCAAAGTAGAGCTTAATGATAAAAAGGGGCGATCGCATCCTTTAGACGGCACAATTCTCAATAATTTGGCTTGTTGACATCTGCTTTGCCTCTAAGCCAAATCCTCAAAAGCCTATGGCATAAGGGTTTAGTCATTTTCCCCTCCGTCGAACTCACGTTTATAAAGCGAGTGTACACTTAATTTTTGCTCAAGTCCCACTACTTCTGTTCCTTAAACTTGAGGCAAAAATCTCTTACGAAAAGTTGGCAAATGAGATGAAAGAGTTATAATTCCCCTAATACACATGCCGTATTTTACTAGCTGCTTATGTCTGTTGCTCCACGCCCCGTTGTTGCTGCTAGAACCTACCGATCTAGAAACCCTGTTGCTGTCCCAAGCTCGAAGAGAAATCCCAGGCAGGACAGACTCCCACTAAAAAGTGTACGGTCGAGAAGATCTAGTCGAAAGGTAGAAGAACTACCGACGCGATCGCCGCAGCTCCCGATTTTGTTGCGAGCGTTCTCCCTTCTGCAGCATAGTTCGTCAGTCTTCACCTTTTGTGTGATTGCTGGCACCCTCACTGTTTATGCCCTGACGGTTTATACTCCGAAACTGTGGACCAGGGAATACAAAAAATTAAAAGATTTGCAAACCGATGAGCGCGACATGACAGTATTCAATGAAGCCTCCAAAAACCAGCTCGCTCAGGAGGCTGAAAGCCCGAAAAGTGGTTTAGTGCCTCCTAACCCAACTGATCTTGAACCTATCTTTCTGCCCACAGCCTCAGTTCCACCTCCTCCGGAGCCAAAAACCCCAACCACTGCTGAGATCAAACTCCCCGTGGTACCTGGCCCCTTAGCATATTAATCCCCAATCCCCAGTCACTAATGACCAATGACTGATTCAAAACTAAAGCCCTTTCCCAAAGCGAAGCGCAGCTCAAGGAAAAACCTGACCAAGACTAACAACTCAAGCCCCCAAAACCCTCCCAAGCAAGAAACTTCCAAGGCAAACGCCAAACCCTCTGAGTTGCTTCGGGTAAGATTACTACTTGTTTGGGGGGTGCTCCTTGCAGGTATTTTTGGATTGGGATGGAAGTTGTATCAGTTACAAATTGTCCAGGCTCCAGAGCTGCAAAAAAAAGCGCGACGGCAGCAGATGGTAAACCTGCGTCCTTATATTCCTCGACGCTCGATTATTGATAGCCAAGGCAATGTCCTCGCCGCAGATCGACTTGTATACACCCTCTATGTTCATCCCAAACTGTTCAAGATCTCGAAGGAGGAAATTGCCACCAAACTAGCGACGATTTTAGAGGAACAGACATCCCAAGAGCTGCTCAAGCAGTTTAATAAGAGAGAAAGCGGGATTCGCCTTGCCTCTGCTTTGCCAGAAGCAGTCGCCGACAAAATTACTAAACTTTCCCTTGATGGTCTAGAACTGATTCAACACTATTCCCGTTTCTATCCCCAGCAAGAAATGGTTTCAGATGTGATCGGTTATGTTGACCTCGATCATCGCGGTCAGGCGGGGGTAGAATTTGGTCAAAGAAAATTACTCGAACGCACCTTATTAACCTTCCAAATCAGACGTGCCGGCAATGGGATGATCATGCCAGCGAATCTGCCAAAGGGATTACTGAAATTCGACGATTTGCGCCTGCAACTAACCCTCGATCTGCGCCTCCAACGGGCAGCACGCTCTGCTTTGAAGAAAAAAATGAAGCAGTTCAATGCCAAGCGAGGCTCAGTGATCATCATGGATGTGCGAGATGGCTCCCTCTTAGCTCTGGCTTGTGAGCCAACCTATAATCCGAATCGGTATTTTAAGTATGATATTGAACTGTTTAAGAACTGGGCAGTCACTGACCTTTATGAACCCGGTTCCACCTTTAAGCCTGTGAATGTGGCCATCGCTCTTGAAGCTGGTGTGATTCGACCTCATAGTTACTTACACGACTCTGGGAAAATTAAAGTCGATGGCTGGAACATTTCTAACCATGACTACTACAGTAGGGGCGGTCGCGGCTACATTAGTATTGCCAAGATTCTGCAACATTCTAGCAACGTCGGCATGATCAAGATCATGTCGCGGATGAGCAAGAAGGATTACTACAATACTTTAAAAAAGCTGGGGCTAGGGGAAAAGGTCGGTGTTGACATGCCCTTTGAAATCCCAGGACATCTTAAAAGTGAAACCGTGTTTACTGCTAGGTCAATTGAGGTGGCAACCACTGCTTTTGGTCAAGGCTTTTCCTTCACCCCTTTAAAGTTGGTACAGCTACATGGGGCGATCGCCAATGGGGGCAAGTTAGTCACCCCCCATGTGGTTCAGGGACTAGCCGATTCCCAGGGACAGTTCCACTGGCAACCGTCCTTTCCCACCAAATCAGTTTTCTCAGCAAAAACTAGCCGGACTGTCCTAGAAATGATGGAAACTGTGGTGACAAAGGGAAGCGGCAAATCTGCCCAAATTGAAGACTATCGGATTGCTGGAAAAACTGGAACAGCTCAAAAAGCCAGTCCGAGGGGAGGATACTACAGCAACGCTAAAATTACCAGCTTTGTGGCTATCTTGCCTGTAGATTCGCCTCGCTATGTTGTCCTGGCAGTGGTAGATGAACCTAAAGGGGGAAATACTTTTGGTTCCACTGTAGCAGCTCCCATTGTTAAAGAAGTAATGGAGGCGCTGATTTCGGTTAAGGAGATTCCTCCTTCTAAGTGAAACTCCAGTCATTAACCTTCATAAACCTTAATGAACCTTGATTATCCTGTAGGGGCGAAGCATTTGGGGGACAAATTCTGTTGCACACCCTAAAATTATATATCCGAATGCTTCGCCCTGCCCCCACCGATAAATTATATGGATTTTCATTCATATCCCCACCGATAACTGATTTGGATGTTTATTCATATTCCACCAATAACCGATATGGATTTCTATTTATATCCCCGTAATCCCAGGAAAGGGCGAAGCATTTGGATATCAAGCTGGATGGTAAGTTTCACAATTTATCCCCCAAATGCTTCGCCCCTACAATAATGAAACAGATTGGCGATCGCCACAGATCATGAAATAATAAGCACCGATAATCTATATGTATTTCCATTTATGTCCCCGTAATTCCAGGAAATGGCGAAGCATTTGGATATCCAAATTGATGGTAAGTTTCACAATTTATCCCCCAAATGCTTCGCTCCTACAATAATTAATTTAAACGATTTTACCTTGACAATGTTAGATTTGATTAAGGGGCGCGATAGGTAGAAGCAGCGGCGTTACTCAAAGAAAAGGTGAAAGTGCCATCGTGTTCCTGGCGGATAAACAGCCATTTTGAGCGCACCTGAACATCAGGGGTGAGAGTCCAGACACGAAGAGCAGCACAGCGATAGCAAAGTTCTCCCCTTTCAGTGTGACGAATCTTGAGAGTATGCCACTCAAGTTCCGACTGAGCCAATAGACTATGCACCTCAATGGGCTCTTCAGTGCTCAAGATTGTCCGACGAGAAGGCGGACGACCTCTGGTTCCCTTTTTCTTACCAGGGATGCCCACAACTGGCGGGGACAGGTAAACTCTTGTATCGACTGTTTGTCAGCCATGTAAGTTACTCCCAGACTATCGACATCAGCCCGAAACTGAGAGTCCCGCCCGTAGAGACAGTCACAACTAACTACGGAAAAGGGCAGACCACCTTTCTCCAACTCTACCTCTGAGTAGGGTAGAAGCTTTGCCTTTGACTCGCAAGCTAGCGATCGCAGCAGATGGCAGGCGTTAATTTAACATTGTCAAGTTAAAGGTTGCTCATAAAAGGTAGTTCCTTTGGCTCGATTATCCTTTCTTCGTCTACAACAAAGCTGAGCAAATTGGCTGCGTTTGTCTGATCCAGCTCTTTTTCCCCCCTCTTTGGGCTTCTTTTTCTCTTGATTGAGGGTGCTGGGTCGGATTTTCGGGAAAGCCCTTCAGTTTCTTGGCCGCTTTGAGTTGCTCGTCGAGACCACTGACTTTCTCCTCTAGCGCGGGCTAGATGTCCTGCTGGTTCTCGATTACCTGCTGCTGTTGAGCAACCAGGTTCAACAACCAGTCCACCAACGGTGTCCGTTCTGCCTTTGGAATCTCAATAGGGAGCACAGGTTGTTTCATTCTGCTATTAAAGCAGATGGAGAGTCTTTGATGCAACCCGATCGCCTTTATTCCCGATCGCCTTTGTTCCCAATCACCTTTGTTCCCGATCGCCTTTGTTCCCCCGATCGCTTTGTTTCCCGCTGCCTCCGGCACTGCGCTTCGCGCAGACCGCCACCAGTGGTTATTGAGCAGTTACGAAATGGCAAAGAAGTTTCAATTTTACCAGGGCTATGGCGTAGAAGAATATTATCTGTACGATCCAGACTTGAATGTGCTCAAAGGTTGGTTGAGGCGGGGAGAACGATTGGAAGTTATTGAGAAAATGGCAGGGTGGATAAGTCCTCGATTAAAGATTCGGTTTGAGGTTTGTGAGGGGACGCTGCAACTGTACAAACCCAATGGAGAACGATTTGAAACGTTTGTGGAAATCGTACAACAGCGAGAACGGGAACGGCAGGAAAAAGAACGGGAACGTCAACGAGCCGAACAAGCCGAAGCTGCGTTGGAGGAGGAGAGAAGACAACGACAGGTGTTGCTCGATCGCTTGCGGGAAAGGGGCATCGACCTCGATCGCCTGTGAAGTTCCCGTGGGTGGGGGAAAAGTGAGGCGCGATCGCCCCTCTCAACTAGCAAATTGTAGCTCCCGGTTAAAATTGCGGCTTCCCTTCCAGCTTCCGCACCAAAGCTGTAGGTTGAATCAGGTTTCTCCGACAGCCTGTTATTGTAACGGCAACCTAATATTCAACCCAATATTCAGATTGGTCAGGCGATAATTAAGAGTAAGAACAGCACAACTATGAAATCTCATGTCCATACCAACCAGTACCCAGGAAACTAGCATCACTCTCAAGCTCAGTCAGGAACACAAACAAAAGCTACAAAAAGCTGCTGCTATGCGATGTATGACACTGAGTGAATATTTGCTTCAACTTGCCTTAGATGCAGCGACAGAGGAAATCCCAGAACCAGAATCAATTGTTTTGAGTGATAAAGATTGGGAAATATTTACTTCAGTACTGGAAAATCCTCCAGAACCGAATGAAGCTTTGAAAGCTGCGATTCAAGATGTCTGAAATTAAACTGGAATCCTTACCAGAAAATTATAGAAAGGGATATATTCTACCCCATATTTCACCAGGAGTATCTATCAATTGTGTAGTGATTTGTCGAGGACCACTAGGAAGTTGAATCTGATTTATTTCTATAACCGACTTAATCTCGCATACAATTTGCTGGAGTGTTAAGGAATTCAAAAGGGAGCGATTTTTGGCATAAGAGAAGAGACTAAAGCAGTTGAGGCACCAAACTTTCTCGGATGATTCTTCTCAGTTCTTTCCATACTAGCTCACCCGTGAATTTATCGACCCAATCTGATGGTTCCTCATAGAAGTACAGCCGCTTTGTATTTAATTCATAAATAATTGGCACCTCATACCACAGCGAATCAACTGTATGTCTTAAAGGATTTGTTCTCTGAGCATACCTTCTAGTGTTATCGTCTACGTCATCAACAAGAGCAACAGCAAAACAAAGGTTATTAGGAAACTTGAAATTATCAACAGCTCCCCCGACGGTAGAAGAAAAGCCAGTTTTAGCCTTGGCATATTTTAGGCATTGCGTAGAATATTCTCTCAAAGAATCAATATTGACATGATAAAACTCAGAAAAAAGGAAGAAAGCTTCTCCTCTCATGTTTAAAAAGCCAATTGACATATCAAAGTTTTTCTTTCTCGCAACAACATTTAAAGTTTTATCTCCATAGGCAACATTGTTCTTTATATCTAAGAAGCCGTATTTTTCTCTTAGACGTGGTATTGTGCTTTCCAAGTATTCATATAATGATTCCTGGTTTTTGCAGATTTCCGCTGGTAAAGCATAGTATTGTTTCCAGTCAGGACGAAGGTTATCAGTACAGATTCTATCTTCTAATTCCTGAAGTTTCCGTTGGCACTCCTCAATTCGGATTTCTAGTGCAAACCTTTCTGTTGCCCCCGCTACTATGGCTAGCTCTTTCTCAAGAAAAACCAGTTTCCGCCTCCATAGCAGAAGTACATCACCGGGATCTATATCTTCTAACTGTTTCACTATAACAGGTGAAAGAGGTATTAAATCTCCGGATTTTAGATTACTATTTGCTTTTTGTTCCTTTATCACCTGCCTTAATACCTGCCCATCTCCATAGAGAACATAAGCTAATACTTGTGAATTGTTCACTAAATATCGATACTCTTCCTGCTGATTTGTTCGTTCTAGTGGTTCTGCTAGTATTTCTAGCATCGTCGCAACTTGAATTTGTCCCGGCAAACCGATTAGATAATCTTCCTCAGATGAATTGGCCTTGAATAAATTACTGATTTTCTCAATTAAACTGTCAGGATTCAGATAAGCCTGGGCAATCCACGATTGGGTACGAGTAACTTCTAAAAACTTCTTACAGTAAGGCTTTTGCTTTAAATAAACTGATAAAAATCTGGCTAACTCAAACGGGCGTTGCCAATCAAACTTATTTTCCAGTTCCACCAACAAGACTTCTCGCACCGATGGCTCAACTTCATATAACCCCTCATCAATCGGACGACACAAAGGCGAGAGGAGAAAATCAACTTCAGCTACCCAAGGAATTTGTTCACCTTCCAGAAAATTGATGTGGATTAAATTGACCAATTCTGGAGTCAAAATCAACGGTAAAGCCGCATGACAAGCAAGCATCAAATACTTAGAACCCAACCGTCTCTCAAACGCTAAAACCTCCCGCACTGCCAACTCAGGAGATAGCCATTGTTCTCTAACCAGACTGGGAGCAGCAATAATCTCTTCTAGTGTCTTACTCATCAATATCAACTCCCCCAGGGAAGGGATGACCCCGCAAAATATTCACCGCATCGTTCAAACCCTCTTGGTCTAAGGGAAACATCGGTATCATGTCAGCGATATCTTCTGCTGTAGTTGCGACCCACCGATTTTGAGGCATGGGATTGAGCCAAGTGTAGAGATAAGTATAGGTGCTGAGGGTTTGGAGAAAGGATTTAGTATCCGCCACTCGCCTTCTATCATAATAACCACGAGCTGCCCCAGCATCGCTGATAATCAGTACCCAATTGCCCTTGGCTTGCTCATCCAAAACTGCTTCCAGTGGCAGAGCATTCGTCAAACTAGGACGTTGATAGAGATATTCTTCTGGGCAATCATGAAAATAGTAGAGGCTGGTCTTACCCAGTAGCCCTCCCCGTAAAATACTTTCAATTGCTGCCTCAATCAGGGGGGCAAAGGGAGCCATTGAACCCTGCTGATCCACCAATACCACCAGTCGGGCTTGGTTGCGACGACGGGGTTGCAATACCGGACACAACAAGAAGCCAGTGCGACAGATGTCGTTAATCGTGCCTTCCACATCTAATTCTTCTGGGATACCCGTTCGTTGAGGACGGCGCAGTTGTCGCCATATTCCTGCCATATCTCGCCGACTCATGGGCAAGCGTGGAATTAATTGATAGTGACGTGGTTCCTCAGTTAGATCAGTCTTGAAGAACAATGACTGACTTACCGATCCGGAACGCAACACCATTCTCTCCTGCTGTAAGTTCAGTTCTTGCGCCGACTCTCTTTGTGGCTGAGTGTCAGACGTGCTAGAGAACGTTTTGGGCAGGGTAGGAGCAGCAATTTGAGGTTCTACTAACTCGGCAAAAGCGGTATCAAACAATTCCTGGTCTTCCCGTGATTTTGCCCAGAGCAAGCGACACAATCCTTTGAAGCTAGCCGCATCTTCCAGTCCTATTCCTGCTTGAATGGTCTCAATTGCCTCCAGATAATCCGATACACCCAGCGGCACACCCTGTCGGCGTAGCCGCTCAAAGACTTGGAACAGTAGGGAATCTAACTCAGCCATTGTGCAAGATTTCTTCCAGTGGTAAACTGGTTTACCGAATTGATTTTACCTCCACACCCTCCCTGCGAACCTCTTTACGTCTTTCTTGAATGAGTTCATCAGCAAGGCTAGCAACATAACCAAAAAACAAAATCATGTGGGGTTAATCTTCTCTTGTATTTTTTTCCTTACCCAAACTCTAAATTTTTGACGCAGCTTTCTGCGACCAAGGGCAATGTTTTCAACAATAAAATCAGGAATTTCTTTAACTGGAACTGAAGGAAAAGCAAGACTTACATCAGTTTCTTGATACTGCCCTCCTTGAAGCTGGTAAATTTGCAGCACACCCTTGTCATAGCGCCAAATTTCAGGTATGCCCAAACGAGCATAAATCGGCTGTCTGTCCAGGGATTTGCTGGTTATATCTATCTCTAAAACTAGGTCAGGCGGTGGATCTTGCGTTAGGTCAATGTCCAAGCGACCTCTAATAGCACTTTCATTTTGAATATAGAAGCAGTTATCTGGCTCACTTCCTGCTAAACTAGCTTGTTGTCTCCAAGTTGTAGAACCAAAGCTTTCGTAGTCTAGCTCTAGCTCATCGGCTAAATCTTTAATTAAATCGCCGATAATTTCTTTATAGCCTTCATGTTCGGGCAGTGGTGTCATTATTTCTAAATTTCCTTGGTCATAAGCTACCCTAGAGCTACGATTATCTCCTAGTTGAGCTAGAATCTCTTCAAATTCCTGCCAACTGACGTTATGGCGTAAAATATTTCCAGATTTAGGAACAGTAAAAGTCATGATGACTCCGGTTAATTTGCTTTGCTGCTAGAGGGTATTTATAAAATAAATCTTAACCCAGCTAGAACACCAATTCAGTAATCGCCCACCTCCGGATCAATGTAGGGGCACGGCATCATTAACATTTGTAACTCACCCAAAACCCTCAAAACGCCGTGCCCTCTCCACCGAGATTTTCTTACTGAATCGATGCTCTAGGAAATAGGAAATAGGGAACTAGGAAATAGGTAACAGTGAACCAAGAACTAACAAAAGAAGAAGCAATAGAAAGAGAAAAGATAGAAAAACAAATAGAAGCAGGAACCCTCACATTTATAGAAGTAGGAGAAGCCCTCAACAGAATCCACAAGAAGAAACTATATAGAAATACCCACAAAAGCTTCAAAGAATACATGGAGCAACAATGGGGGCGATCGCCAGGAGGAGGCTATCTACTAATGAACGCCGTAGAAGTAGCCAAAACCCTCTCATCAGCAAGACTCAAACCAACCAATGAATCCCAAGTACGCCCCCTAAACAGCTTCAAAGGACAGCCAGAAATCCAACAACAAATCTGGGAAGAAGCCTCCCAGGGAAAAGAAAAAATAACAGCAGCAGAAGTAGCACAAACAGCCCAATCCCACAAAGGCAAAACCCTCAGCCTCCT